>NZ_JBVHFW010000026.1:0-164469 GCF_055562135.1 Actinoplanes sp. NPDC021490 | reverse complement strand
GGTCCACGATCTCTGCGGTCATTACTCACAGTGCCCATCCCGCCGGACCGAAATCCGGCGAATCGGGCCAGAAACACCGTTCGTGGCACAGTCCCGCCGACCAGAGACGAGTGGGGCAGGTCCGCCGCCCGGCCAGGATCAGAGGGCTGTCGTCGGCGCGATGTTTATCGCGATGGGTGCGTCAGGTGGCGTATGTCGCGTTCCTGTTTGCTGATGAGTCGCTGTATTGCCTGGCTGTCACCGATATTGCGGTGGACAAGCGCTAGCGTCTGCAGCGTTTGGTCATGCAGGACCGTGGAGGTTGCAGCGCGTCGGTGCTGTTGAATGCGGGCAAGTCGCTCGGTGTGGACGTGGTTGCGGGTGAGCCACGCGACCAGGCCTACGAGCGCGGCGACGATCAGCAGTGATCCGGCGATCTTGATGCCGCCTCCGATGACGCCTACCGCGATTAAGGCGCCGCCGGCGACTGAGCGCAGCAGGAAGGCTGCACGGTGGCGGCCCTGCCTGACCAGATTCCGGATGACACAAACCCCCGCCACGACTGCCGCTATCGGCCATGCCGATACGTCGACGAGGCCGTGCTGGTCGGTCACCAGACCCGAGGCCACAATCGTCGCGAGCCCGAGAGCGGTGTAGGCCGCTATCGCGTAGGGGTTCCGCCGCGACGTGGGCGTATCGAACGGTGGAGGCAGCGCGACCCACAGGGCGACGTACATCAGCGCGCCAACGCCGCTCAATGCGGTAAGCAGGACGACGGCAATTCGTACGCCGAGGACGGGGACCCTAAGGTGCTCGGCGACGCCGGATGCTATCCCGGCGATGAGCCGGGCCTCTGATGAGCGGCGCAAGACGCGTGGTGGCGGTTCCATCGCAGCGTTGATCGCTTACTCCCTCCGCCAAGAAGGCCCGTCCTGTCGTTACCAGCGGACGTGGCCACGTCGTCCTCATGGTCGTACGAGCATCAGCTCGAGCGCTATCGGGGTATTCCCCGATCAATCGCATCGCCTCCGCGGCTTTGCGCTCCGGGCGGACAGGGGTTGCCCTTCTTCCGCAATGCTGCATACTGGCAAGAGGTTGGCAGATTGGTAACTAGTTGCCGAAGACACGCCATCAGCGGATAGGACGGGAACCATGAACGACGCGACCGACAGTCGGCCGGAGTTGCAGCGTGTGGGCCAGGCTCGTCTGGCAGCCTCCGAGCGCGCGAAGCGGGCGGCCCGTCATTGGATGATCGCTTGCGGCGTCTGGTGCGCGTCGGCAACGCTCCTGGCTGGCTTGCTGAACCGGTGGGTGTCCAACACCTGGGTCTGGCTGGCCGCTTTGTCGGTGTCCCTCTACATAATCTTGAGGATTCTGCGCTGGATCGAAGATCTTGCGCCCGTGCGAGCCAAGCCCAGCCGTCGCGCCGTCTGGATCGCCGCTGCAGCCAGCATCGCCGGGCCGCTGATCCTGGCGCCGTTCTCCGATGGCGGGCTCGGCGCCTATGCGGCGTCGGCGGCCGTTGTGCTCGGTATCTGGTCCGCGCTGGGGTGGTGGACAAGCCGATGACGTCGGCGCATCCACGCCACCGCCTGGACCCGGTTATGCACTCACCGATCCGGTTGTCCATCCTGGCGGTGCTCACCGAAGTCGACGAGGCAGAGTTCCGATTCGTCGCCGAGACAGTGCAAGTCAACGCGCCGGCCCTGTCCCGGCAGATAACCGTCTTGCATGAAGCGGGCCTGGTACACATCCGCAAAGGCAGTGTGGGGCGACGTCCCCGAACCTGGCTGTCACTGTCCAACCAAGGCCGGCAAAATTTCGCCGAGTATCTGACAGCACTGCGCGCCATCACCGGCACCGGCCCAGACGCCCCTTAAAGCGGGCGAACTAGCAGCACAAGCCGAATAGGGGCGTCTCTACGGGGAAGAGACGCCCCTATCGATCTACCAGGGCACGGCGAACCCGGCCACCGCGGTCAGCCGGGCCCCCCGCCACCGGAGCCGACGAAGTTCAGAGCATAAAGACGGCCGGCCGCCCCATCATGCGGTAGCTCAGTTGCAGTCGATGTAGCCCGCCGAGAACTTCCACGGCGGCAGTCCCACGCGGGTCTCCAGCTTGATGCCGAGGCAGTCGTTGGAGCCTGGAGCGCTCAGACGCGCGATGGCGCCGGCGATCGCCGTTCCGAGGACGCTGCAGGCGGTGTCGAAAATACCTGAGGCGACCGACTGGCAAATTCCGATGACAGTAGCTGTCGCGCCCGCGAGGGCAGCGTAGTAAATCTCCGTGGTCTTCCGGTTGCTGAGCTTGAGCGAGACACTCGCTCGGTTCAGCTCCGTGGGCTCGCCGGCGATCTTCTCGATCACCACGCTGCCGTCCTGGTTTACATAACCCGTGTACCACGCTCGGTCAGGTCCCTGAACGGTGGCAGTGGTGGTGACGACGGTCGAGGCGGCAGCCGCGGGGTTCGGGGCGGCCTGCTGGCTCGGCGACGCCTGTGCGCCCTGCGTCGCGCCGATCAGCATCATGGAGGCGGCGGTGACTGTGACTACCGCCCGGCCGATGAACGTACCCTTGATCAAACTCACGTGATCTCCTTAAGAGGATTAAAAATAGCCTACGGTCAATGACTTAGGCAAATAAGAAACGTCGAAAATACGGCTTGTTGTATCGCCTCTTCGCCTCCAAGTAAGAACATGAACAGACCAGCTAACGTGGCCTGGTGCGCAAGCCATGGTCCGCCCTGAGGCGGCACCTTGGATACCTGACGCATCGACTAACGTGATAGCAGGACACTATCTATAGATCTCCGTAGACGCCGTCATCGGCATCTTCTTGAGGAACTCTTGAAAATCGACCCGTCGAGCGGTTCTTTCACTAGCCGTGCAGGAAAATTTTGTAGGCACCTGCAGTTTTGCGATTGCGCTGGTCACGAGGAGAGAGGGGGTGCTGAAGCACGTGCGCCAGTGCCTGGCCCGCGACGACGGGACAACTGGATGGTGATCGAGCGGCTAATGTCAGCGCGGTGCGAGTCCTACTAGTAGAGGATGATCTTCGAGTGGCCGCGGCACTGGCTAGCGCGCTGCGTCGTCGCGACTACACAGTGATGTGCACAACCAGCGCCGCAGAGGCGTTGGCCGCCCCTGCGGCGGATCTCGTACTTCTCGATATGGGGCTGCCCGATCAAGATGGCATGGTGGTCTGTCGGCAGCTGCGGCGTGAATATCCCGACATGTCCATCATCGCGGTGACCGCGCGTGGTGAGGAACGTGACCGCGTAGCCGGGCTGCGAGCCGGCGCGGACGACTACGTCGTCAAGCCTTTCTCCATGACGGAGCTGCAAGCCCGTATCGAGGCAGTGCTGCGCCGCGCCGCGCGTAGTAGCCGACCGCAGCCTGCGGCGGTGCTGGAGATTGGTGATCTGCAGCTTGATGAAAGCGCACGCAAAGTCATTTTGGCCGGTCAGGAACTATTATTGACTCGTCGCGAGTTCGACGTTCTGCTGGCGTTGGCGCGACACGCAGGAACGGTGGTGGCGCGTCAAGAACTGATACTGGCGGTCTGGCAGACCTCCGTGGGCGGCAGGCACTCTCTAGAGGTTCACATTGCCGCGTTGCGGGCCAAGATCGGAGAGTCCGACCGAATTAAGACCGTCCGTGGTGTCGGTTATCAGCTGCGAACTAGCTGATGCCTCTCAGCTCATAGCGCTGGAGGCTTGAAGATGCGTCGGAAACTGATTCTTAGCTACGGGTCGCTGCTTGTGGCGGTAGTCCTGGCCTTGGCGCTTCCATTAGCAATAATCTCGGGCGCCAGAGACAGCGAACGGGTGGCGGCCGACCGGTTGGCGGACGCGGCGTACCTGGCCGCCGCATCAGAGTCCGCTCTTCGTACCGGCGAATCCACGACCCTCGCCGCGACGTTGCGCCGCTATGACGACCTTTACGGCATCTGCGCCATCGTGGTTGACGCCGATGCCGACATCGTGGCGAACTCCCGCCAGTCGGACACCGGCTCGGCTGTGGAACCCGATGAAAGCTGTGGGCAAACAGGCATGAGCCGTGCCTCTATCGTCCGCCGAGCGCTGGCCGGCGAGCAGGTCGGCGCGGGTACCCGCATCTGGCCGTGGGGACCGTCGTGGCTACCCGTGGCCGCGCCAGTGCGCAGCAATGAAGAGGTGGTCGGTGCAGTAGTCCTGCTGTCACCGACCAAGCACCTGCGGTCGGTCACCACGCGCAATTGGCTGATACTGGCTACGGCCTGTTTCATCCCGATCGCACTGTGCGCGCTGGCTGCCGCCGCGCTAGCACGATGGACACTGCGGCCCGTAGGCCGGCTGAACTCGGCGGTACAGGCCCTCGCCTCAGGAAAGGACACCATTCGAGTACCGGCTGTCGGCCCTCCGGAGCTACGCGGCCTCACCACAACCTTCAACGATATGGCGGGCACTGTCACCGAGGCACTGGCTCGTCAACGAGCGTTCGTATCCCAGGCGAGTCACCAACTGCGCAACCCGCTGACCGTACTGTTACTTCACCTGGAAGCGCTCGGTGAAGAACATTTAAGTGCTGACGGAAGAGCTGAATACCGCTTCGCTGTCGAGGAATTGGACCGGCTCAGCCGGATGCTGGAGGGGCTTCTTAGCCTGGCGCGTGCTGAACGCGGCGGCCACCACACCGAGCCCGTCGACGCGGTCGCGGTAGCCCGCGCCCGCATCAAAGCATGGCAGCACTCCGCCCAGGCACGTGCTGTCGCCCTCCGTCTCGACGTCCCCGCCGAGCCCGTCCTGGTGAACAGTGTTGAAACAGGACTAGAGCAGACGCTCGATGCCCTGCTCGACAATGCGCTGAAGTTCGGCGCGCGTACCGTAACCACTCGCGTCACCGGCGGCAGTTACCCACACGTGCACGTCATCGATGACGGAAGAGGCTGCACCCCGGAGGAGTTGAAGCAGGCTGCTGAGCGCTTCTGGCGTGCGCCGAGCGCGCAGAATATCGAGGGATACGGGCTGGGTCTGTCCATCGCCATAGCATTAACCACGGCAGCCGGCGGGAGCCTCCGGCTCCGCAGCGCAGACAGCGGCAAAGGCCTTCATGTGGACATCATCCTGGCAGCCGCTGACCTGGACGACGCCGATGCGGAAGCCGCACCATGACACCCACAAGCGGGAATGTCACGACGATGCTGTCACGGCTTGCTGTCGCGGAAGTAGCGCACTGCGCCAGGATGCAGTACGAGAGGATCAGTCTCGATGGCGCTGCGCGGGTTGAAGCGTTCTGCCGCCGGGTGGGCTGCGACAACAGACTTCACCTGACCCATCAGCAACTTCGTCAGCGCGTACGCCTTAGGTTCAGCCATGGTCTCCGAGGCCACCAGATAGTTAGGCACCGCGACGGTGCTCACCGACTTGATGCCGTACGTGGACGTCGGAATGGTCCGCTCCACGTAGACCTCCCCGTAACGCTGGCGTAAGGCAGGCACGTACTGCCCCAACGACAGAAGTCGGATAGCTGTACGAGCGCTCAGCGCTGCAGTGGCATTCACCGGCAGGCCGCCGGAGAAGAAGAAGGCAGCGATGCTTCTACTGGCCAGCGCCGCCGCTCCCTCGTCGACGCCCATAGGCACGTTGCTCACCGTCGTGTCTGCGGTCATCCCCGCGACGTCGAAAAGTCGATGTGCAGTTACCTGCGTGCCCGAACCGATAGCACCCAATGAGACCCGCAGGTGTCGCAAATCCGGCAACGAGCGCAACGGGCCGTCCGCACGGACCACCAGATGCAGGTAGTCGTCATGCAGCCGCGACAACGCCATCAGCGGCATACGCGGAGCCACGTCGGCGCCGACAAGGACATCAGCCTGAGTGAAGCCGACGTCCGCGCCGCCCGAATTCACCATGTTGATATTGGCGCTCGAGGCTGCGGTTTCCAGCACCTCCGGCCGCCAATCCGGATATCGCTCCCGGAGAGCTTGGGCAATGCCCTGCCCGAGCCGGAAGTACACCCCGCCCCGACCGCCTGTAGCGATGTAAAGCTGCCCTCGCAGCTGCGGCCGCCTCGGGCACCCTGCGGTTGCCGCAGCTAAGGCTGCTGTCGCCAGCCCTCCGAGAACGATGCGCCGCTTGAGCGTGGTGCCCAGTTCTGCGGGCTGGCTGGCGGTCACGGGTCGGTACTCCTCTGCGATGAGTTGTAGCCAGCATCGCGGCAACCCGGTTCCGGGTTCAAGGGTGCCACGACAATCAGGCAAGATTTCGCGCCGGGATCGTCTCGCTCGTCCTGGCCTTCTCGGCGGTCTCCGAGCAGACGAGCGCGCACCGGCGGACGCACTCGGTCACATCGTGCCGGTGATCAGAACTTCGATCTCTGTCAATGACATGCGGATTATGCTGGGTAGCATTGCCGTCAACTAGGAGTTGTCCGGGATCTTTGGGGGTCAGCACGTGTGCAGCGTGCGGACGATTCCAAGTGGGCTTGCAGGCGGAATGTGCTCGCTGAATCATATCTACTCGCAGACGTGAATGCGTCGTGACAACAACATCCACCGGCACCCGCCGTCTGTACGTGCGGGCTGTCGTCCGGGGGCACCGTGCGGGCGCGCAAAAACCTCAAGGCCGGTTCTACTCAATCAGCCGACGTGAGGCCGGCGATCGTCGACACCAGCAAGTCAGGGTCCAATCGGTCGAGCACCGCGTCCGGCTCGTAGCCCGCCAGTTCCTCCCGGCTGGCCCGGTGAGCAACCACCACAGCCCGGACCCCGCGTTCCAGGCGCAGGCGATGTCGTTCGGCGCGTCCCCCACTACTACGGTCCGCGCCGGAAGCAGCGGCGTGCCGTACTTGGCGCGGTAGCGACGCGCCACGACCGCCGTCAGCTGGAAATCAGCGTGCCATTTCTGGCGCCACACGGCGCAGTTGACAGGCTTCCGCCGCCCGCCTCGGTGACCTCGCTGGTTGGGCGTGCTTCGACGCCGGTGACGCGCCCCAGCTGGTGGAGCGCTTCTTCCTGAAGGCAATCCAGCTCGCGGGAGAAGCCGACGACGTCCAGCAACGTACCCACACGGCCACGTCCATGAGTCGGGATCTGAACCATCTCGGCCAGGATCGCATCGTTGAAGGCCCGTCACCGGGACATCGACGAAGCATCGGCTGCGGCCGAAATCGCCGTTGCTGAGGCCGGATCATTGCGATGTACGTGAAGGTCGCCGACAGCGACAGCGACAAGATGGCGGCGGAGCGAGGGCGGTGGCGAGGCGCGAGGGCGGGGCGTGGGCGACGGCGAAGGGGAGCGGTCCGTCTGCGGAAAGTGACGACGGGCTCAAATTGCGGCAGCGGCAACCGAAAGGCCGATGCCGGGCGCGGTCCTGTTCGCATAGAACGGTCGATGTTTCAATCGATCATGGGGGAATTGTGTTCAAGCTTCATCGTTTGCTGGCGGCGGCTGCCGCTGTTGGCTTCGCCGCCCTGGCTGTGCCGTCGCCGGCTGTGGCGGCACCGTCGGGGGCGCCGTTCCAGCTTGTTGTTCCGGATGTCGGTGTGTCGGCGGTGACGGGGTCCTTCGTTCCGGCCGTGATGGTTCCGGCGGCCTCGGCGCCCCAGTCGCTCGATGACGTACGGATCGATGTGGACGCCGGCGGGGTCGCCGGGTTTGCGACGGTCTCAGTCGTCGCGCGGGAGTGCTCGGTGAGCTGTGACCTCGGTGCGATGGGTGCGCCGGGGACGTGGCGGCTGCCGCAGCTGTCGGCCAAGCCCAAACCGGGTGCGGTGGTCGGGGCTTCCGGCACGGTCAAGGTGACGGTCGAGGCCGACGGGTACGAGCCGGTGGTGGCGACAGCGAAGCTGACACTCACCGATGTGGACGTCGTGGCCGGGCCGCCCGTCGCCGACTACACCGTCCGGAACGGGACCGAGAAGGCGCAGGTCGTCCTGCAGGTGACGAACCGTGGCAAGGAGACGGTCTCCGATCTGACGTTCGCGCTCGCCGGGGACCGCGGCCTGAGGTGGCGGCCGTCCGCGCCCGACGTGAACTGCCGCTACGGCGGGGGCGGCATCTCGCGCGACGTCTTCTACGGACCGGAGATGTTCTGCGACGTGCACAACTTCCAGCTGGAGCCGGGGCAGACGTACGAGCTGGTCGACACCGGTCTGATGGCGCCCGAGGGGGAGCTCGCCGACCGGTACGCGTTCCGGGCCACGTTCTGGGCCGGCCCGGGTGCCGAGAATGTGACCGATGCGCTGCGCCAGCTGCCGGGGATGTACGCGCACTCGAAGGGCATCAACGTGCCGCGGCGGATCCCCGCGGGCAGCGGCGTGCCGGTCAGCTCCGGCCTCCTGGTGGCGGGCTCGCTGACGGTGGGCGCGCCGACGACCACCACGCCCCCGGGCACGCCCGGGGAGCCGGCACCGACCGGGACCGCGGCGCCGGGCGAGCCCACGACCCCGGGTGAGCCGACGGCGCCGGGCGAGACCCCAACCCCGGGCGGGACAGCGACCGGTGCCCCGGCGCCGGGCCAAGGCGGCGGCGACGGTGGTGGCCTGCCGGTCACGGGCGCCGACGCGACGATCGCTGCCGCGCTGGGAGCGGTGCTGCTGGCCGCGGGCGCGGGCGCGTATGTGACGGCCCGTCGCCGCCGCACCCGTTTCACCGCCTGAGCAGAGTGCGAGCGCCACGCGGACGAGTGGGCGCTTGAGCAGAGTTGGGGGCGCCTGCGCGGAGGTGCAGGCGCCCACGTCGCTTTTAAGTCAACGACCTGGGCTCAGACGGCCATCGACGGCAGTCACCCGACGCGACATCAGCTCGCAACTGTGGTTCGGACGCCGACACCGGACGGCGGAGCGTGACCATCGCACCGTGGGGTTTCAGGGGGCTCGGCCCCCTGAGCAGACATGACGAGAGGCCGAGGTTCGCGCTTTCAGCGAACACACGGCCCCTGCATCTCGTGGGCGATACTGGGATCGAACCAGTGACCTCTTCCGTGTCAAGGAACGACCATGGCGCACCTGCCTGCATCGATAGGTGTTGTGAGCAGCGGGAACGGTCCGTCAACGTCCGTGCTCGTCCAGATTCGCAGCTCCGAGTTGTCACTCAGTTAGTCACTCAGCCCTTGAACATGCCATAGATGCCCGTGACGGTGCCGATGAGCCCAGTGAGCGTCGCAAGTTTCGCCGCCGGGCCTACCCACAACCCTTGCGTGTTCTCACGCCACCTCGCGGTCCACCACAAGCTCTTCAGCTTCTGCGACTTGTGCTGACGCACCCGGCTGCACCCGAGCAAGAGGCCCGACGAGTTGTTCCGGCAGTACTGAACAGGCCCCTTCCCTGTGGAGCGGTTTACCGCTCCGCACCACACGGGAGCCTGGAACAGTACGTAGAACGCGAGAAGGCCGATGAGGATGAGATAGGTGCCTGGGCCGAGGCCGCTTGCGGTGCCTACCGAGATGATGATGATGGCGAAGGGGATCAGACCCCAGTAGCGCCATAGCGCCGTAGATGTTCGAGATGCCACGCCTACGGACAGTACTGACATGGAAGCCCATAGTGAAGACCTTCGATCGATGTCCGTCAGCTCACGACCTTGAACCGCCCTTCAACCCCTCGCTTGTAAGTTCTGGGCGCGCCGTCCTGCGCTGTCCGTCGAATCCCCTACGGCGGACTACGGTGCGACTTGCGATTTGGCGAGTCGGCGAGCCCGAGCAGCGTTGACACGAGCTGGCGCTTGGAAGACTTCCTCTAGCACTTCGTCCATCAGCGACAGCGCCAACTCTGCGTCCTCTTCATCGATCGGGTCTACGAAGTCACCGTGGGCCATGTCGTTCCCTAGGTAGCGAACCTCGTGAGCGCCATCACGGACGAATTCACGGATAAGTCCCCGCTCGTGCAATCCCTCGATCTTCTTGAATAGCTGACCGTTCACGATGCCTATCTGCTTCGCCGTAGCCTCGATCACCGAACGAGCTAGCAAGGTAGACGCGCGGTATGCGTGGATGCTGTAACAGCGGTACGCCTCGTCGGCCGCCTCGCCGATGTGAGAAGGGACGTCCGGGAATGATTTACCGCCGACATGTTCGGGCCACATTTTTAGGATGTTGTCCCCTTGCATGAACGCGACGACCCACATACGGCAATTTTCATTGTTGCATTGCTGAACGGATATCCGCCGACTATTACCGTTGGGATGGCCGAGCGCTGGTGGAAGGTTCCCGTCCCCTACCCGCTCACCGAAGTTGACCAGTGCTTGGCAGAAGGGGCAGTTAGTCGCTGACACGGGGAGAATCATACGCACAGAAAGACGTAGGTCCCCTCGGGCTGGACTGCGAGTCCTTGTTGGCGCTCTGCCATCCCGTCACCCTCGACCCGCCCAACGTGGGAGCGGGGCACCGCCGGCGCCCGCCGCGTCAAGACGGCCTTGACACTAGGCACCCAGGCCGGTGGGCGCCGGCGGGGGTCTGCTCGGCTTGCCCGGGGCGAGGGTGACGGGGTACGCGACCATCCCGGAGCCGGAGTGCCCCCGCCGGAGGCGCAGTAGCCGCGACCACTTCCCAGACCGTCACGCGAACTACGGCCAGGCGCGGGCAGCTCGGCCGCGTCGCCCAGGCCCCGCCGGTCGGCCGCCCGCCAAGACCTCATTCAGGACTTTTGTCAGTCCTTCGGCAGGCCCGACTCTCTTGCGCTCTCCACGAGTGTCGCCGGGGAGCGGTTAGCGTGCCGCCGCCCGCATCCCCCCGCGGGCGGCGGTGCGCTGCCCTCGGCGACGGAGTGAGCGGCCCGTTTCGGGCCGCCTTGAAGACGTACAGAAAGTTTGAACAAGGATTGGCCGCCGAGGTTCTGTACCGGCCGTGCCTTTCGCAGGACTTACTAGGTCAGCGGGAAAGTTCTGACCGTCGACCAGGCGTAGGAGTGACCTTCCCGCCGAAGGCGAACTAGTTCGAACTCGCTAACCGTGACATCCACAGTTGGCATCTGCCGCAACGCCCCTACAGCTTCGATCAGCTCGGTCGTCTCGACAACTGCATTGCTGTATGCGACACCCAGGTGAGGCCGAAACTCTGCTTGGTCGAACGTTCGTTTGAGAACCGCTTCGTTCGCTGTCTTCAGAGTTTCGTTCAGAGCGGTAACAGGTGCCCATGGCGAGACGCTGAATCGGACTGCGCCAGGAGAGCCGGCGACTGGGCCAAATTGAAGCTGAAAGGCTCGATGGGACGTTGTCATATCGCGCGCGAGCCTTGCTACTCGTTGGACATCGCCTGACCGAACCTCATCTGTCCAGCCGATTTTTGCGAGTGTGACATGCAGGCTATCTAGAGGTACCGGATCGAGGTACGGAAAGCAGAGCTTCTGTTGGCAGGCCTTGGCCATTCTCACCAAGTCGGGTGCATCGAAACTGAGGTACCAGTAGTACGCCTCACGCGCAGGGCTCCAACCAGGCCTGTCCCAATGGTTCGTCATAGTGCGCACGGCCTGAAACCGGTCCCAGTCCTCCTGCACCGTGTCAGAGGCCTCCGTTGGCCGATCGTGAATCATCGTTTCCGAGCGGCCTTCAACGTCTCGGTCGCTTCGTGGATCGATGGCAGACCTTCCCATCGGCTCGCGGCGTCGAGGAACTCTTGGCTCCGAGTGAGGACCGAGGTGATCGGCCTATCGGCAGAGATGGTGAGAGCTTCGATCACCAGGCTGGCAGCTTCTTCAGGTTCGGGGCGCTCGGAGTAGACCATGGCCGTAGCAGTGTCAAGCCGCACTAGCGACTGGGTCCACGACGACTCTGACAACTCCATCGCTGGGCTTACCCGCTCAGAGTACGCGGCCACCTGGTCCGTCATGCCGAGCGAGACGAACGCTGTCACAGCGTTAGCTGCAATCCTCGCCGGACTGTAGATCCCTAGTGAGATGCACGAGGAGACCCCTGGCGGTGTGTCGTAACGATCCGCCGTCTTGTAGGCAGTCTCGACGGCCGTGGCGACTCCTGTTGCGTCGCCTAGCTTGCCCAAGGCGCGCGCCTCGCCGTTGATCGCGAGTCGGACCGCCTGTGGTCCTCCCTTTGCATAGCGGAGACCATCACGGGCGACCTCAGCGGCGGTGACGTAATCCTTGCGGTAGTAGGCGCAGAAGCTTTCCGTGCCGCGTACCCAGGCCATAAGGTCACTGGCGTCTACCAACCTTGCAAGCGTGAAAGCCTCTTTTGCGTACGCGTCTGCTAATGCGAACTTGCCTAGATTGACGGCCATATAGGAGAGGAGAGCCGAAAACTGCGCGGCCGACTCGTATAGGCGTTCTCGTTGGCGCGGCAGCTGCTTACCCGACAACAGTTGTTCGACTCGCTGCCTCTGAAGCACTACCCGTCGAGCAAGCTGTGCCGGGCCGATAGTTTCGTATCCGTCGACAACAATTTTCACCACATCGTTGAGCTGCTGGATCGCGTCGTCGCTTACGTTGGTTCCTAACAGCGCCTGCGTCCGCTCGGCCACGTCCAGTGGCGACTCGAGCAACGACTCCCCGGCGATGGCCGGCTTCGACGTGTCAACACCAGTCTTGAAACCTAGCTGTTCATCTGTGGCCCCGTAGAGCGACCGTAGAAGCTCCCGGTAGAGCCGATCAGGCAGCTTAAGCTCGCGCTCCCACTTTGAAACCATCTGGCGGTCGACGCCGACGTGTGCCTTGTGTTGCGACCAAGAGAGTTTCGCCAGCTCCTCCGCAACCTCTTGCTGCGTTAGGCCGCGCTGCTGTCGTGCTTGGCGTAGCTGGTCACCGAATCCCGCAGGTCCCACGATGTCCTCCATCGATGTGATGCTCTGCAAATGTAGCTCTTCTCGGAGCCGTTTCAAAGGGGCAGGACTACAAACGGGACTATAAGGGGACTAGCTCCAGACCACATCCGGGACCTGCTCCAAAGGCGTTTCGGGAGGTTGAATTTCCTTGGGCAACGGAAGGTTGCCGAACCTGAGCAAACGTCCAAAGGGGCGCGCTCAATTTCAGGGAGGAAACCCTCATGAAGATCTACGTGGACACCACCGGCATCACGTTCACGGTGGCGAAGAAGGCTCAGCCGAAGGTGGACGAGAAGGGCAACCAGCGTTCCGAGAGGGGAACGGGCCGTCCGATGTGGCAGACCCAGGTCGTCGCGCTCGACGAGACGGGTGGCGAGGTGATCAACGTTACGACGGTTGGTGAAATTCCGTCGGTGGAGGTTGGTCAGTTCGTCGCTGTCGAGCAGCTGGAGGCCAAGGCATGGGCTACCAACGGTCGTAACGGCACTGCGTTCCGCGCGGCGTCGCTGAAGCCCCTGACGAGTACCTCGGCGAGCAAGTAGCACTTCGAGCAAACCGGAACACCCAAGCCACAGTGTCCGTGGCAAACCCGTGACCGAACGCGGTCGTCATCTCCACTGAGTCAATCTGACGGTCCAGGAATCCCGCTGGTTCTCCAGCATCCTCGACCACGGCCGCAAATGACGGCCGAAGCATTTCCGAAGTGTGGCGCGGGGCTGGTACTGGTCTCATCCCTGCCAGCCTCGCCGCCTTCGACATTCGATCGAAGAAACGACGTAGGGCCGGTTATTGGCTGCGAACCTGCCGACCCCACGCCTTCTCAACCCATCCATCCCATTCATCAGGGAGGACGTGTCGTGTCCAAATCTACCCGAGGTTTCGGTTTCGGCAGAAGGTCCGGAACCGTCACCGTTATCGAACAGAAGGTGCTGCGGTCCTCAGCACGTAACGCCCGGATGGCGTTCATCCTCACCGCTCTGGTCGTCGGCATCCTCGCCCTGACTGTGGCGTCTGACCGTATGCACCCGGTCCTGGCGGGGCTACTGGCCGCCCCCATCGCTTTCGCAACCGGCCTTTTCGTCTGGACGCTCGTCCGGATTTGGCCAGTCCTGCGGATGCTCTGGTGGTGGACACCTGAGATCGGCGCCGCGACGGCGCTCGTTTACGGATGGATCGCCCTGGCCAATGCCACTCCAGCCCTGGTCACCCTGGCCATCGTGGCACCCCTGGCCGGCCTCTCGGCCGCTGTCACACCCATCCGACGCCGGATCACCGCTGTTGCGTGGTGCTTCATCGTCCGGCACCGACTGCGTGTGTGCTTCTCGCAGTTCATCATCGCCAACAAGTCCGGCAGCCTGCCGCTGATTCTGTGGGCACGCCCGACCCCGGTCGGGGAACGTGTCTGGGTCTACCTGCGGCCCGGCCTGTCGCTCAAGAAGCTGCAGGACCGACTCGATGAGATCGCGGTCACCTGCCACGCGGATTCGGCTCTGGTCGAACTCGCCAGCAACAGCGGCAAGGCCGGCTATCTGCGCTTCGACATCAAACGCCGCGAGGTCCTGACCGCCAAGGTCAACTCGACGTTGACCGGTGTCATCGACACCGACCACATGCCGTTCACGTATACGGCACCTACCGACGTCCCGACCGGGCTTGACCTACCGGACGTCCGCGAGGAACCCCCGCGTGCCGCATCCGCGAAGCCGGCCACCGGCGCTAACGGCAAGAAGCCGGCCAGCGCCAAGACGGCCCCGGTCGCCGACTCCCCCGACTTCGACCCCTGGGACTGAGAGGACAACTGCCATGACCCTCGACTTGAAAGCCTTCAACCAGCCCGAACACATCAACTGCCTCACCGCCCGTGACGTCACCCGTCATGCGGACCTCTGGCTGCTCGCCAACCGGGCCAACGACCGCACCGTGGCAGCACACCTGCTACAGACCGCTGACGACTTGATGACCTCAGCACAGGCGCTGACGAAGATTTTCTTGCTCGACGGCTACGACCCGTCCAGCGACAACCAGACCGGATTGACCGAGGTGCAACGCCTCATCGTCATCACGCTCGCGTCGACCTGCGCCTTCAACGCGGCCCTGTTCGTCCAGGAAGCGCAGCACCGCCGTATCCGGCGTGCAGCCCCGGGCTGGGACCCCATCACCACACCCGCAACTGCCTAGATAGGGACCGACGCGAGGGCCAATGGGCCTCTAAACCGCGGCCCCGCGTCGGCCTCCCCGACTTTATCGCCTACCGGAGGCCCACACCATGACCACCTTCGCTGACCGCGATCCCCTCGGTATAGATCGGGTACCGGTCGCTCCTGGCCTGTCCATGTTCGACCCGATGTTCATCGGCATCGACGAGTTCGGCGAGCACGTGATGCTCGACGTCGTCTATCACAACCTGCTGATCGCCGGAGAACCCGGCGGTGGCAAATCCGGCCTGGTCAACCTGGCAGCCGGAACGTCAGCCCTGGCCGACAACACACGCCTCGTCTTGTTCGACGCCAAATGGGTCGAGCTGGGCCCCTACATCGACGTGGCCGACGAGTTCATCGGCGACGAAATCGACAAAGGCATCAGCGTCATGCGACGGCTGCTCACCGTCGCCCGCAACCGCTACCTGTGGATCCTGTCGCAACGCCGCCGCAAGGTCCGCCGAGAAGACCTCCTCTCGACCATCGTCACCATCATCGACGAACTCGCCATGTTCACCACCGTGCTCGGCACACCCGAGCAGCAAAAGGAGTTCGAACAACTCCTCCGAGGCCTGGTCTCGCTCGGCCGCGCCTGCGGCATGCCTGTCATCGCCGCGACCCAGCGCACCAGCTGGGACATCATCCCCGCCAGCCTGCGGGACCTCTTCGGCTACCGCTGCGCATTCCACTGCACCACCAACGGCAGCTCCGACGTGATCCTCGGCGACGGTCACGCCGACATGGGCTACGACGCCTCAAAAATCAACCCGGACAACCCCGGGGAAGCGCTTCTGCGCGCCGGGAAACGAGCCCCGTACCTGATCAAAGCCGCGTATCTGAGCGACGAGCAGATCTACACCATCGCCGACTACGCCGCCTGGATGCGACGCCCGTCCGGCATCACCGTTCCCGCACCACCCACTGACAACCAATGGGAGATGGCAGCATGACCATCCGCATCACACCCCTCACCGAACCGCCCGTCATGTACGGCGTCTACCGCGACATCACCGTGGCCGGCACCGAGCCGCAGTTGCGCAACGTCGTCAACAACTACCGGGACAAGGGCACCTTCGTCGGTATCACCGCATCCGGTCCCTCGTCCGACGGCCGCACCCAGATCACCATGCGGCTCTGCGAGATGCGACCCGTTCGACCCACCACACGGGTCAACTCCGTCGGCGAACACGCCCGCACTCGCATCAGGCGCTCGCGGCGTTCCCGCACAACGATAGTCATCACAGCGGTCACCGCCACAGCCGCCGGACTCGTCTCCGCCGCCGCCTATCTGCTCGGCCAGCTCGTGGAGCTCGTCGCCGAGCACACCGCCGCGGTCGTCCTCGCCCTCGTGGCCATCGCCGCTGTCCTCATCTCGGCGGCTCGCCTGCGCTCATCAAGCCGGCGGCACTGCCCTGGCTGCTGACCGGGCGCCCAACCCACAACTGCGCCAGCACTGACGGACGACAGGACCGGCTCAACGCCTGCCAGCACGACCGGTCCTGTCCACCCAACAACCACACCTCACGAAAAGGACGTGGCTGCCATGAAGGCTACCCACCAACCGACCAACACATCGGAATCCGACCCGATGTGTCCCTCCGCGCTGTTGCGCTGCGCTGTCACCTACATCGAGATCTACGGCCGGACCACCGGCGAATTCTTCAACATGCTCTCCGAGCAGTCGTTCCCGCCTGCCTGCGCTGGCGGGGCTATCGGCATCGCCGCCCACGGTCGACCGGTGCTCTGCTCCGACGACGGAACCGACGCCATCGCCTCCGTAGCTGCCATCGCCGCTATGCGTGTGCTCGCTGCCTACCTCGACGACGATTACGCCGCTGGCGATCACGCTACTAGCGCGATCGACATCATCGGTGGCTTCAACGACAACCCCTACACCACCGATAGAGACGTCGTTCAGGCGCTCAACGAGGCCGCCGACGACTGGGACCGTGCACACCGCGCCGGAGGCTCCCGATGAGCCTGTCCTACGTCAACCACACCTTGACGATCCAGCCATCCGGCGACAACAAGCCGGCCACACCCCGCCGCCGCGACGTCGTCGAGAACGACGAATACGCCGCCTTCGTCCGGCGCATCATCCGCGCCTATGCCCGTCGCATCGCCACCGGCGACGTCGAAGCCCTCACCGACATGGTCGGACTCGCCTCCCTCCTGGACGAGGCCATCGGCGATGCCGTGACCGGCCTGCGCTCACACGGCTACTCCTGGGCCGAAATCGGCCAACGCCTCGGCATCACCCGCCAAGCCGCCCAACAACGCTGGGGAGGCGACGACCAATGACCGCCTCAGCACTGAGCAACCCGTTCCTCGACGCGCTCGGACAGCGCACCGGCATCCGCGTCGAGTTCTACGACCCCGACGGCAGCCACTACGGCTTCCCAACCTTCCCGTTCCGCTACGCCCCGGACAACCTGGCCACCCGACGCCAGCTCCGGGCAGAAGGCCTGTGCCCCAACGGATACGGCCCCGTTGCACAAATCCTGTGGCGGCACCGCAAGCAGGTCCGCACGGCGCACCTCTACCGCCGCGACCTCGCCGCCCCCAAGCGGCACGCCACCCCGGCACAGCTCGCGGCCATCAGCAAAGCACTTCTCGCCCGGCGCACCTGCCGCCACTGCGGCCAGCTCCGCAACTACTACATCCCCCGCTCAACCGGCGCATGCCTGCAATGCGAACCCGGAGGACCGTCATGAACGCGTCTTCGCCACGCCTCGATCGGCGGCTGCTGACCGGCGGCATGAATGTCACCGTCGCCGACCTCGTCGCTGTCTGGGCCGACCACACCCCCAAGACACTTCCGGTCCCCCAGAGCTGCCCGGCCTGCGGGCACCGCTACAGCCGCACAGCACCGCTGTGCCCCAGCGCCGCTATCACCCGGCCACTGCTGCGCCGCCGCCGCTACGGCATCAACCCCGACGTGCTCGACGCCCTGACCGACAACCAACTCAACGACCTGACCGGCAACCGCCTGTCCACCTCACTGCCTGAGGAGTACGTGCGATGAGCCTCTACGACCGCCACGACAACACCACTGCACCTGACTGTGTGTGGTGCATCGACGGCATGGCTCCCGCCGGAATCCACCCCGAACTCGGGCCAGTCCTTCGACTGTGCCCCACCCAACGGTGGTGCAACGACTGCGCCGACACCTCCGTGTTCCCCGCTGAATACGAAACCCTCGACGACCGCATCAACGAAATGCTCGCTGACGACCTGGCCGCCATCTTCTGCAGCCAGTGCAACGGCATCGCCGCCATCATCCCCGTCACCAACGACGGAGGCATCCGATGAAGCTGCGCAAAACACGCGGCACACCGGCCGATACTCCGGACCCGCACCCTGTTACGGCATCGAGTTTGACCGAGGAGTTCGCTACCGAGTACGCCAAGAGCGCCGTGCCGGACATGCTCAAAGCCATCGAGAGTGTGAAGCGGTACAACCGGCTCACCCTCATCGGCGCACTCGTCACCAGCTACCTCCACCAGGCCCACTACCTCGCCACCAAAGGCGCGGGCCTGTTCGCCTACCTACCCCCGGCGATCTTCGACACCGCCATGGTTTCGATGCTGATCGTCGTCCGCACCCACGGCATCGCACGTGACGCCAAACGCTGGGCCATGGCCGTGTTCATCGGCGCCGCCCTGCTCTCCTCCACCGTCAACTTCGCCGCCCCCGGCGACCTCGGCCTCCGCATCGTCTTCGCCCTGGTCGTCGTCCTCGTCATCGGCGTCGAACTCGTCGCCGGACGCATCCGACCCGACTTCACCGCCATCGACAAACAAGCCGCCGAACTGCTCGCCGCCGCTAACACGATCCGGGCACGCGCCGCGAGTACCGGCACCGCCGACGACACCACACCGGCTGACGACTCGGTCCCGGCCACCGCTGCACAACCCAGCACAACGACACCAGTCGGCCTGCCGCCGACTCCGCCTTCTGCCGCGCCGACAACGCCGCCGGCCACCGCTGATAGCGAACACGCCATCCCGGCCCGGCTCGTCTCAGCTGCCCGCATGGTCATCGTGCAGCACCGGCAAACCTCTACCGAGCCGATCACCGTCCACGAGCTCGCCGCCCGGCTGGGCACCTCATCAGCCATCGCTGGACAACTCCTGACCACGATCGACAACCCGGCGAGGATCAACGGCAGTACACCTGTCCTTGGCGGTACCCGATGACCGCCGTACAGGTCGACGTCCACCACTACACCCATACATGCCCCGCCAACCCTGACGAGGCGCACCCCTACGACACCCGGCGCACCGCCGTCGCCATCGCCGTCGGTGGCACCTGCCGCAACCCCGTCACCGTCCGATCCGGTGACACCACCGCCGTCATCGACTGCGGACGCCACGTGCCCCGCGAACAGCGGTGCCCGGCCTGCCGGATCACCGTCATCGAACGCACGGTGACCTTCACCTACACCGGCCCCCAGCACCCCACCAACGGGATCGCTGCCTAACCATGACCAGTTCGACGCTGGACCTCGTACCCCGGGAGCAGTCTGCCCGGGGTACGGGATCGAACGCCGCAACCGATTGGACCCCGCCGGCCGCCCACTCCTCAGCCGCCGGGCAAGCATTGGCCCGCGCCTCGAGCCCGGACTATTTCGACTGGCTGTCCCACGTGCAAGCCGCTGCGGGTTGCACTCGCCCGATCCGGCTGTCCGGCACTCTCGATAGCGTCGAAGCGGCCACTGGACGCCTGCTCGACTCCCGGCACACCGACCAGCTCCCCGACGCCGCCATCTACAAGGCCTGCGGCACGCGGCTCGCCTCGGTCTGCCCCTCCTGCGCCCGCACCTACCAGCGCGACGCCTACCAGATCCTGCGCAGCTTCCTCGTTGGTGGCAAAGGGATCCCGGCCACGGTCGCCAAGCACCCTGCCGTGTTCCCCACTTTCACCGCGCCCAGTTTCGGCACGGTGCACACCCGCGTCGTCCGGAAACACATCTGCACGAACCGCAAACGCTGCACCTGCCCAGCCGAACCCTGCCACGCCCGCCGCGACACCCCTGGCCCCTGCGACCATGGGCGCCCGGTCGTCTGCTGGCGACGCCACACCGCCGACGACCCCGCTCTCGGTCAGCCGCTGTGCCTCGACTGCTACGACCACGATCACCACGTCGTGTGGAACTTGTTCTCCACCGAACTGTGGCACCGCACCAAACAAGCCGCGGACCGCTACCTCACCCAGGTCTGCAAGGCCCGCGGCCTGTCCCCGGTCGCCAAGAGGACCCCGCGCGGCAAGGTTCGCATGGTTCCACCGGCGCAGCTCACCCACGGCAAAGCCGCTGAGATGCAACGCCGCGCCGTCGTGCACTTCCACGCCCTGGTCCGCCTCGACGGCGTCCACCCCGACGATCCCGACGCCGTCCTTATTCCACCGCCGGGCGTCGACGTTGACGACATCATCGCTGCCTTCCGCCACGCGGTCCGGACTATCTCCTTCACCACCCCGGCACACCCCGACCAGCCTGAAGGTTGGGACATCCGGTGGGGAGATCCTGACAAGGGGTTCGACATCCAGCCGCTCACCCTTGCCGGGGACGGCAGCATCACCGACGACATGGTCGGCGAACAGGTCGCCTCGCAAAAGGCCGGCTACCTCGCCAAGTACACAACCAAGAGCACCGAAGCCACTGGCTTCTCCTCCACCCGTATCACCGATGACACCATCGGCCAGCACCGTCCCGACGGCAACCACGTTGACCGCCTTATCGCTGCGTGCTGGCGGCTCGGACGCGACCCTCAAGGCACCCCCAGCGACGGTGGCGGTCTACGCGCTTGGCGCGCCTACCACGGCCGACTCGGTGGCACCTTCGGCGATGCCTGGGACTGCACAGACTGCGGAACCCACACCCGGTACCGCACCTGCCCTGTCTGCGTCGCCGAGCGTCAAGCCAGCCTTGACACCAAAACGGCCAGCGGCGGCACGGCCACCAACCCGTACACGCGGCTGCGTCGTTGGGCACACCGGTTCGGCTTCGCTGGCCACTTCCTCACCAAAACCCGCCGCCGCGTCGTGCGCTTCGCCACCCTCCGAGACACCCGCATCGTCTACCGCCGCACCGAAGACCAGACCGCCACTGATCCCGGCACCGTCCACACCGTCGACCACCTCGACGAGACGACGCTGATCGTCGGCACCCTGACCTTCGCCGGAGTTGGCTGGCACAACAACGGCGATGCGCTGCTCGCCAACACCGCCGCCGCCATGGCCCGCGCTCGACACGAAACCGGCCGCGACGAACTCGCCCACGAAGCCGGTGCCACCGTCCAACCCTCCCTGCAAGCCGCCTGACTACGACCTGGAAGGAACACCGTTGACCGAACCCCAGCGGAAGGCTCTCTACCGCATACCCGAAGCCATGCAGCAACTGAGCCTCAGCCGCTCCGTGATCTACGAACTCATCCGCTCCGGCCGACTGCGCACCGTCAAAGAAGGCCGCACCCGACTCGTTCCCGAGTCGGCCATCACCGAATACGTCTCCCTACTGGAAAGGGAGAGCACGAAAGGAGTCGCCGCATGACCAAACGCCGTAGCAGGGGCGATGGCGGACTGCACTGGGACGAAGCGCGCCAGCGCTGGATCGCCTCAGTCACCGTCGGCTACACCCCGGCAGGCAAGCGCATCGTCCGCAAAGCTAGCGGCAAGACCAAGACTGAAGCCCGCGCTGCCCTCCGCGTGAAGATCCGCGAGTACGAGGACGGGCTTTCCACTGCGCAGACGGGCTACACCGTCGCTCAAGCCGTCGAAGACTGGCTCACGTACGGCCTGAGTGGCCGTAGCGCCAACACCGTCGAAAAGAATCGCCACCTGTGCAAGCACATCACGGCGAGCCTCGGTGCCCGCAAACTGCGAGACCTGACCGCCGCCGACGTTGATCGTTGGCTGCTGCAGATCGCCAAGAACCTCAGCACGAGCACTGTCCAGCGGGTGTACGAGTGCCTGAATCGTGCTGTCATCCGGGCCATGGCCCGGGACAAGGTTAACCGCAACGTCGTCGCCCTCTGCGGTGTGCCCACGGGCAGGCCCGGTCGCCCCTCCAAATCGCTCACCCTCGACGCCGCCCAGGCGCTCCTGAGCGCAGCCGAAGAGTCCCGTCTCTACGCCTACGTGGTGCTCTCGCTCCTTACCGGTGCTCGCACCGAAGAACTCCGCGCGCTCACCTGGGCACGTGTCGACCTTGACGGCCGACCGGGCGCCGACGACCCCGTACCGCCCTCTATCCAGGTGTGGCATTCCGTCCGCGAAGGCGGCGACACTAAGACCCGCAAATCCCGGCGCACCCTCGCCATACCTTTGCGAGGCGTGGTTGCCCTGCGTACCCAACAAAGCCTGCAAGATCAGGACCGCGAAAAGGCCGGCACCGACTGGCAAGCGCTCGACCTGGTCTTCGCCTCCTCGATCGGTACCCCGCTCGACGCTGCCAACGTCCGTCGCGCGTTCCGCCGCATCACCAAGGCCGCTGGTCTGAACCCGGCTGACTGGACACCTCGGGAGCTACGTCACAGCTTCGTGTCACTGCTGTCCGATGGCGGAGTTTCCCTCAAAGACATCGCCGACCTGTGCGGTCACTCCGGCACTTCGGTCACCGAGAAGGTGTACCGCCATCAGCTCCGGCCGGTCCTACTCACCGGCGCTAACGCCATGGATCGGATCTTCGCTCTCGACGACGACTCTGAGGCTTAGTCACTCAGTTAGTCACCCAGAGACGAAAGGAGGCCATATCCATCGATGGGATATGGCCTCTGAGCTGGTGGGCGATACTGGGATCGAACCAGTGACCTCTTCCGTGTCAAGGAAGCGCGCTCCCGCTGCGCCAATCGCCCCTTTTGGGGTACAGCATACTGCCGAGGTGGAGACGGGATTTGAACCCGTGTAGACGGCTTTGCAGGCCGTTGCCTCGCCTCTCGGCCACTCCACCGAGGCGGCCCAGCACGACTGTGAAGGCCTCTCCGAGCGGACGACGGGATTCGAACCCGCGACCCTCACCTTGGCAAGGTGATGCGCTACCAGCTGCGCTACGTCCGCATGTCGTTCGGCCGGCCCAGTGTTTCGGGCTTGCCCGGCGACGGAAGAAACATTAGCGGGTCACCTGGGGGCTTGCCAAACCGGGGTACCCCGGCGCGTCGCGCGGGTGGGGTCAGCAGGGAGTTCCCGAGTTATCCACAGGCCACGAAACGGGCGGGCGGCGAAGGGGGCTCCCAGTGTTGGATGGGCCCATGGAGTTCCGACAGATCAGCGCGGCGGAGCGTACGGCGGCCATGTTTCCCCTTCAGTCGTACGCGTTCATGGCTTCTCCCTGGCCGGAGGACGACGAGGCGGCGTACGCGGGGCGCATGCGGTTCTTCGAGACTGCGGTCAACATGGTCGCGGAGGAGGGCGGGACGGCGCTGGCCTGCGCGGCGTCGCTGCGGATGCGGCAGAACGTGCGAGGCAAGGTGCACGACATGGCCGGCGTTGCCTCGGTCGCGTCGCATCCGTCTGCGCGCCGGCGGGGGCTGGTTCGCGGGGTGATCGAGCGGCTGCTGCGGCAGGTTCGCGAGGAAGGGCACACCGTCAGCGCGCTGTATCCGTTCCGGCCGAGCTTTTATGCCCGTTTCGGATATGTGGGGACGCCTCGGCACCGCATCGCGACGTTTGCCCCTGAAGGTCTTTCTCACCTGAATCGGGCCGACTTGCCGGGTGAGGTCGAGCGGCTGCCCATGCGGGAGGGGTTCGAAGAGTTGCGGGCGCTGCATCGGCGGCTGCTCGGCGAGCGGCACGGGTTTGCTGTCTTCGATGAGGCGCGGGCGGCCGAGTTCCGGGAGGAAAAGCGGTGGGTGGCGATCGCCCGGGCCGGCGGTGAGGTGGTGGGGGCCGTGGATTACCGCGTGAAGTCGTACGGCGGGGATCTCTATGGGTCCGATCTTCTGACGACCGGATCGCTGGGGCGGGCGCTGCTGCTGCAATTCTTCGGGCGGCACGTCGACCAGGTGGCGCGGGTGCACGTGCGGGTGGGCACCGACGAGGTGCCCGAGCTGTGGGGCACGGATTTCCAGGTCACCACCGAAGGGCGGGTCGATTTTCCGACGCACGGCGGGGCGATGGTGCGGGTGCTCGACATGCCGGCGCTGAGCGGCACCGCGGTGGGGGACGGCGAGGTGACGATCGAGATCCCGGACGACGAGTTCGTGGGTGGGTCGTGGCGCCTGGTCGGCGAGGGCGGGCGGCTCACGGTGACCAAGGGGACGGCGGCTCCGGCGGCGACGCTCTCGGTGGGTGGGTTCAGCGGATTGCTGTACGGGGTTCTGGACCCGGTCGAGGTGATCACGCGCGGGCTGGGGCAGGTCGACGGGGCTGCGGTCGGGGTACTGAGCAGCATGTTTCCGCGGCAGATGCCGTACATCTGCGCGGATTTCTGACGGACTCCGGGTCAGCGTGATGGTGGGGAGGAGGACGATAATCGCCGGATGAAAAAGGACTCGATCCTGTCGTACAAGTCCGAGGGTTCCGTGCTGAGCATCTATTCGAAGGGGTCGGTGCTGTCGATCGGTTCTACCGGGTCGGCGCTGTCCATCGGGTCGATCGGGTCCTTCGGCTCGGTCGGGTCGATCGCGTCGTTCGCTTCGGTCGGGTCGATCCTGTCGGCGGTGTCGATCGGGTCGTTGCTGGCCTGGCGGGCGCGGAAGGCGGTCATGGCCAGCGGGGCACATGGGGGCTTGCGCGGCGGCGGTCACGGGCATCGTCACCGGCACGGGCGTAAGCACGGCTGAGGCCGCCCCACCCGGGTGGGGCGGGACGACCTCGACCGCTGGGAGCGGGACGACCTCGAGCGTGCGGGGTGCGGCCGGGCCCACGGTGGGCGCAGCCGGGTCACGGTGGGCGCAGCCGGGTCACGGCGGGCGCAGCCGGGCCACGGCGGGCGCGGCCTTCGAACGGGCGCCGGCCACCGCCGCCGGACGAGCGGACGAGCGCCGGGCGGGCGGGCCGACGGGACTAGCGGGTGGGGACGTCCAGGTAGGAGCCGCCGGTGATGGTGACCTGCTGGTTGGGGGCGTTGGCGTCGTAGTAGAGCGGGTCGACTGTGTCGATCACCAGGGTCAGGGAGTGGCCGGCGGGTACGTCGTAGGCGGCTGCGGAGAGGGCCAGGTCGACCGAGCCGGTTCCGGACCAGGTGACCGGGGAGTGGGTGATCAGGCGGGCTGTGCCGAGGGTGTCGAGGTCGTACAGGTAGACGACCGCGGAACCCTCGGGCTGGGTCAGGTTGAGGTGGACGCGCGGGATGCCTCGGATCTTGAGGGGTGTGGCGGGGCGGGCCGCGGCCCAGACTCCGGCTCGGGTGCGGTCGACGGTGGGGAGCCAGATTGACGGGCGCTGGTTGGTGAAGGCCGAGACGCCGTTGGTCAGCAGGACTACGCCGCCGTTGGCGATCGTGTCCTTGTCGGTGGGCAGCGCCTTTGTCCAGCCGGTGGTGGGGGCGCCGCCGAGGAGGCCGGTGCCGTCGAGGGTTCGGATGCGGCCGAGGCCGTAGCGGGTGGTCGAGGTGTTCAGGGCCGACCAGTCGGCGTAAGACTCGGTGGCCGCATTGTCCGGCCGCACGAGCACCGGCGGCTGGCTGCTGGGCGCGCCGCCCGCCAGGTGGTTGTCGAACCAGGACCGTACGCTGGTCCAGACGTCGTTCTCGAAGCCGAAGATGCCGCCCAGTTCGGCGATCGCGTGGTCGCCGGGACGCAGTTCGAGGCGCTTGGGGCCGTTGAGCTGGCGGTAGAAGTCGACCAACTGGTTGGGCTGGAAGAACGAGTCGCCCCACGCGTTGGCGATCAGCACGGCGGGGGCGTTCGCGTTGATCTGTGCGAGGTAGGTCGCCGGGGAACGGACGCGCGCCCAGGCCATCACGCCGGCTACGTCGCGGTTGGCTTTGAAGTCGGCCAGCTTGCCGCTGAGATCGGGGCCGGGGTTACCGAGCAGGTCGGCGGCCAGTTCGAGCAGACCGGCGGACTGGCGGTGCCGGGTCGAGTCGCTGTAGAGCGAATACACCAGGTCGGTCCAGCCGCTCATCATCGCCACGGCCCGGATCCGCTTGTCGAAAGCCGGGCCGAGCAGGCTGATTCCGGCCCCGTACGAGATTCCGGCCGTGCCGACGCGCGCCGGGTCGGCCGGCGTGTTCGCGAGCGTCCAGTCGATCACCTTGGACAGGTCGGCCATGTCCTTCGGGCCGGCCGTGTCGATCTCGCCGCCGGACGACCACCAGCCGCGCGGCGTGTACGAGACGACGACGTACCCGCCCTCGGCCAGCTTCTTCGCCTGGGCCAGGTATTCGAGGTCGTTCAGCCCCCAGCTCGACGGGAGGATGACGGCCGGGTAGCGGCCCGCGGCGGCCGGGGCGATCACATTGGCTTTGAGTGTGACGCCGGCGCCCGAAATGTCGACAAACCTGTAGCCGGTGGTGGGAACAGCCGCAGACGAAAGGCCAGCCGCGGCGGATAAGGGCGAGGCCAAAGCGGATAAGGGCGGGGCCGGGGCAGACAAGGGCGCGGCCGAGGCCGGGGTGACGCCGGGGAGGACGAGACCGGCCGACAAGGCGACGCCGAGCAGGATGCGACGGAGCTCCATGCGCTCTCCTCATGCAGAGCAAGGTCGACGAACCCCGAACCGTCGGACGCGGTGGCACGTCCGTACGGGGGTTCGCCTATGGGAGGGGCTGGAGCGCTCCAGTTTCCGCAGCGTAAGAGCCGGTTCCGAGAAATTGAACTTCATGACATTATCGTTACTAGCCAGTAACGTAGGTCACTTCGAGGGGCGACCCAGGCGGGAAGGGCGGCCGATGTTGTACGGGGTGCAGGCGCCACGGCGCCGCGATGCTCAGCGCAACCGGGACGCCATTGTGCGCGCCGCCTGCGACGTGATGACCAGCGAGCGCGCCGCCGTGGGCATGCCCGAGATCGCGCGCCGGGCGGGCGTCGGCCAGGCGACCCTCTACCGCCATTTTCCCGACCGGTACGCCCTCACGACCGCGGTCATCGCCTGCCAGGTCGAGCGTCTGGAGGCCTGTGTCGCCGCGACCAGCCAGCAGCCGGCCGCCTTCCGCCCGATGCTCGACGGCGTGCTGCGCGCCCAGGTCAACATGCGCCCGCTCGTCCGCCTGGCCCGCGGTCTCGAACCGGCCGTGCAGGGCCGCTACCTGCGCCGGATCGTGACCCTGCTGGCCGAGCCGCTGCGCCGGGCCCAGGAGCACGGCTTCGTACGGCGTGATCTGGAACCCGGCGACCTCGTGCTGATCTTCACCATGGTCGAGGGCGTGCTCGAGGGCACTCTGGACGGCGGGCTGCCGGCCCGGGCCGCCGCCGACCGCACCATCGACCTGGCCCTGGACGGCGTGTTCCGAAGCTAGGGCTCGGCCACGAAACGAAGCCCTAGCTGTGCCAGGAGTGCCAGAGAGCCGCGTACGAGCCGCCCGCCGCGACCAGGGCGTCGTGCGTGCCGACCTCGATGATCCGGCCGTCCTCCATCACGACCACCCGGTCGGCGTCGTGGGCCGTCTGCAGGCGGTGGGCGATCGCGATCACCGTACGTTCGTGGAGCACCGCGGCCAGGGCCCGTTCCGCCGTGCGGGCCGCGGTCGGGTCGAGCAGCGCCGTGGCCTCGTCGAGGATGACCGTGTGCGGGTCGGCCAGCACCACCCGGGCCAGGGCCAACTGCTGGGCCTGGGCCCCGTCGGGCGGGTGCTCGCCAAGGTCGACGTCGAGGTCGTCGGCCCAGTCGGCTCCGACCGTCTTGAGCGCACGCCGCAGTTCGTCGTCGGGGGCCGCGATCATCAGGTTGTCGCGCAGCGATTCGCGGAAGACGTGGTGCTCCTGCGTGACCAGGACGACCTGGCGGCGGAGCTCGTCGGGTGGCAGGTCGGCGACCGGCGCCCCGCCCACGGCCACCGAGCCCGAGGACGGCCGGTCCACCCCGGCGATCAGGCGGCCCAGCGTCGATTTGCCCGCGCCGGACAGGCCCACGATCGCCAGCCGCTCCCCCGGCCGTACGGTCAGCGACACGTCGTGCAGGACGTCGCGGCCCTCGTCGTACGCGTAACGCACCTCGGAGATCTCGATGCGGTCGTCCCGCGGCATGATCGTCGACATCGGCGGCCCCGGCGGGACGGCGGCGAGCCCCTCGACGCGGGCGAACGACGCGCTGCTGCTCTGCAACGACTCGATCCAGATGAGGATCATGTCGAGCGGGCCGACGAGCTGGCGCAGGTAGAGCACCGCCGCGCCGACCGTGCCCAGCGACACGTGCCCGGAGAAGTACAGGAATCCGCCGAGCAGCAGGACCAGAACGCTCGGGACCGCGTACGAGATCTCGACCGACGGGAAGAACACGCTGCGCAGCCCGAGGGTGGCCAGGCGCGTGCGACGGGTCTGCTCGATCGCGTCGCGGCCGGCGGCGAGGCGCCGTTCGGCCAGCCCGAACGCCTCGACGGTGCGGGCGCCCGACGTGGTCGCGGACAGCTCGTCGGCCAGCCGGGAGTTGGCCTCGCCCTCCTTGAGGTAGGCGGGGCGGGCGACGCGCAGATACCAGCGGGTGGCGAACCAGATGCCGGACAGGCCGAGGATGCCGACGATGCCGAGCAGCGGGTTGAGCAGCAGCACGGCGACGACGATGAAGATGATCTGGACGATGCCGATCAGGATGTTGGGCAGGATGTCGCGCAGCGTGTTGGCCACCGCGTCGACGTCGGTGGTGCCGCGGGCGGCCAGGTCACCCGCGGGGACCCGTTCGATCACGGCGGCGGGCAGGCCGAGCGAGCGGCGCAGGAAGCCCTCGCGGATGCGGGCGGCGGTGCGTTCGCCGAAGCGGTAGGCGATGCCGAGCGACTGGCGGGCCAGCAGGGTCTGGGCGATCGCGCAGGCCAGCACGCCCGCGGCGAGCCGGTCGACGGTGTCCACTCCCCCGCCGCCGGCGACCGCGTCGATGATGCGGCCCAGCAGGAAGGGCCCGCCGAGGCCGGCCAGCGCGGCCAGGACGTTGAGGACGGTCATGGCGGCGATCGAGCGGCGGTCGGCGGCGATCAGGCGCAGCGCGGCCCGGGCCACTCCGCGTTGATCGGCGACGGGCAGGGTGGTGCTCATTGGTCGTCCCCGAAGACACGGGTGACCAGCGCGTCGTAGCCCGGGCAGGAGGCGAGCAGCTCGCGGTGGGTGCCGGTGGCGGCGACCCGCCCGTCGACCAGGTAGTGCACGACGTCGGCCCGGTCGAGCAGCACCGGCGACGTGGTGGCCACGACCGTGCCCCGGCCGCGGCGGGCGGCGGTGAGGCGTTCGGCGATGGCCGCCTCGGTGTGCGCGTCGACGGCCGAGGTCGGCTCGGCCGCGAGCAGCATCTCGGGGTCGGCGTGGAGGGCCCGGGCCAGCCGCACCCGCTGGCGCTGGCCGCCGGAGATGTTGCGGCCGGACCATTCGATCGGCCGGCTCAGGTCGGACGCCACGTCGTGCGCGACGGCGGTCCGGATCGCGGCGTGGACGCGTTCGTCGTCGGGCTCGTCGCTCCCGGCCACGACATCGCGGAGCTGACCGGCGAACAGGTCGGCGTGCGGCTCGGCGACCAGGATGCGGGAGCGGATCTCGCGCTGGGCGATCTCGGTCAGCGGGAGGCCGCCCCAGGTCGCGTCGGTCGGCCCGTAGCGCCCCAGACGGTCGATCACCTCGGCGGCGTCGGCCGGGCGGGCGCCGGCCAGCGCGGTCAGGCGGCCGGGCTCGGCGACCACCCCGGACGCCGGGTCGTGCAGCAACGCCGGACGGTCGGGACCGGGGGCGCCGGAGAGGTCGTCCTCGGGCAGGCGCAGGAAGTCGACGACGCGGCGGGCGGCGACCAGGCCGCGGGCGACGTCGAACGAGCAAAAGATCATCACGTTGACCGGGATGACCAGCATGGCGGTGTATCCGTAGACGCCCACCAGCTCGCCCACGGTCAGCTCGCCGGAGACGGCGAGCCGGGCCGCCAGCCAGACGACCACGGCCAGGAACACGACCGGGAGCCCGTCGCCGAGCGCGCCGATCCAGCTGAACGGGCCGCCCACGCGATAGCCCTGGTCGCGCAGGCGCGCGGACTGACGGTCGTACCGGGAAAGGTGTGTTTCCTTGCCGCCGAGGCCGTTGAGGATGCGCAGGCCGCCGAGCACGTCGACCAGGCGGGTGTTGAGCTCGCCCTGCTGCTCGCGATAGGTGAGACCGGCCTTTTGACCCCGGTGCAGCAGCGGGCCGACGAAGAGCGCCAGCACCGGTACGCCGATGAGCACGACCGCGGCGAGCATGGGGGACGTGCGGAAGAGGATCGTCGCCACCACCGAGATGGCCAGGGTGGCCGCGACGCCGACGCCGCCGACGTTCATGGAACGGCCGATCGTCCACACGTCGGAGATGCCGATGGTGACGACCTCGCCCGCGGTCATCCGCCGGGGCAGCGCCGAGCCGAGCCGGGTCGCGTGGGTCATCACCAGGTCGGCGGTCTGGAGCGCGACCGTCATGCGCAACTTGGTCATGCTGCGGTGGCGCATGATGCCGAGGCCGGCGCTGGCCGCGCCCACGACCAGAACGGTGGCGGCCCAGCCGAGCAGCGCGCCGCGGTCGCGCTGGGCCACGCCGTGGTCGATGGCCTGGGAAATGAGCCACGGAATGGTGGCCAGGCTGAGGAACCACAGCGAGCCGAAGACGGCGCCCAGCCCGACCCGTCCCTTGTTCGTGCGTCCCAACCACCAGAGAAAGCGTGCCGGTCCCCGTAAGTTCACGACGTCATGCTGCCTCAAACCGGTCGATGAACGCCGCCCAGTTTCACCCGGTTGTGGATAACCGCACGGACGGGCCGCCCAGCCTGTGGACGGCCGGGAAGCCCGTCTAAACTTGTGCTATCAGACCGCTGCGGGCAGGTTCGCCGAGCTGAAGGCCCGGCCGTCGTCGGTGACGACCGCGGAGTCGTAACCGTCGGCCGCCCGCTTGGCCAGCCAGGCGATGCCGGCCTCGCCCATCGCCAGGGCCGCCGTGGCGTACGCGTCGGCCACCGACAGATCCGGGCCGACAACGGTGACCGAGCGCAGTCCTTGGGAAGCCTGGCCCGTACGCGGGTTGATCACGTGATCGCCGCGCTCGTAGGTGCCCGAGGTGGCCACCGCGCCGTCGTTAAGCGCGAGCACCCAGCTGACCTTGTCGGCCTCCCACGGATGCCGGATGCCGACCCGCCACGGGCCGCCCTCGGGATGGCGGCCGCGCATCCGGATGTCGCCGCCCGCGTTGATGTAGTGGTCGTGCGACCCCGCCTCGGCCAGCCGCCGCGACGCCACCTCGACCGACCAGCCCTTGACGTAGCCGGAGGGGTCGAGCGAACCCGAGGCGTACGCGTCGAAGTAGCCGTCGGTGTCGCGCCACAGGTCGGCGCAGACTTCCAGAACGTGTCGCAGGTCGTCCGAGGCATCCTCGAGGCGCAGTTCCCCGCGTCCGAACCGGGACACCTCACTGTCCGCCTTGTACGTGCTGAATCGGGCGTCGACCTCGTGCAGCCAGTCACACACTCCCGCGACGAGGCGGCGAAGCTCGTCGTCGGGCCGATCGTCGGCCAGCTCGATGCTGACCGTCGTCCCCATCACATGTTCGACATGGCGCACAGAGCGTGACCCTACGCCTTTGCGGCGTCCAGCGCTGCCTGCAATGACTTGACATAGGACTCGCTGGTGTAGGTCGCCCCGGAGACCGCCTGGACATCGGCGTTCTGGGCCTGCAGCGTCGACTGCTTGAGGCTGTCGATCGCGGGCGGGTTGATCGTGCCGCTGTCGTTGGCGGTCGGGTACGTCGCCTCGGCCGCCGTGATCTCGCCACCCTCGACCTTGATGGTGACCTGGATTTTCCCGTACGGGTTGGCGGCCGCGCCGCCCTTGAAGACGCCGTCCTTGAGGCCACTCTTGGGCTTCTCGGCCGGCTTCTCGGCCTGCTTCCCGCCGCCCTTGGCCGCGCCGTCGGCGGGCGCCTTGGTGGCCGGCTTCTTCGACGGCGCCGCGGTGCTGTTCTCCAGATTGGAGACCGGGGCCTGGGCGACAGGGGCCTCGGGCGGCGTCACGCTCAGTCGCACCCCGATGATCAGGGCGGCGCCGGTCAGGGTGCCGACGGCGGCTGCGGTACTACGTCGCATGGGGAGAAACTCCTTGTCAGAACTCGAACGGGTCGAGGTGCAGCTGGCTGTCGGGGACGTCGAGATCGCGCAGGGTCCCCACCGCCGCCTCGACGAGCCCGGGCGGCCCGCAGAGGTAGACGTCGCGGCGGCTCACGTCGGGCACCAGGCCGAGCAGGCCCTCGGAGGTGAACAGCCGGCGCGGGCCGGGGTCGTTGCGGCCGCCGACGATGTAGCGGACCCAGGCGTCGCGCTGCTCGGCCAGCTCCTCGAGCTCGCCGCGGAAGACCAGCTCGTCGGGGCGGCTGGCCCGGTAGATCACGATGGTGTCCGGCGGCATGTCCTCGAGCAGGGCCCGGATCGGGGCGATGCCGCTGCCCCCGGCGATCAGCAGGGCGCGGCGGCGGGTGCGGCGCTGCGCGGTGAAGACGCCGAACGGGCCCTCGGCCCAGATCGGCGTGCCCGGCTTCATGTCGGCCAGCCGCTTGGTGTGCCCGCCGACCGCGGTCACGGTCAGGCGCAGCCACTGCGAGTTCGGTGCGGCCGAGAGCGAGAACGGGTGCGACTGCCACCAGCCGTTGCGGGTCAGGAACCGCCAGCGCATGAACTGGCCGGCCTGCGCGGGCAGCTTCTCGAGGTTCTTGCCGTCGATGTAGATCGAGAACGTGTTGCCGCCCTCGGAGACGACCTCGGCCACCTCGAACTTGTGCCGCAGGTTGAGCCACACCGGCTCGATCAGGCGGCCCCAGACCAGAGCCGAGATCACCAGCGCGGTCAGGGCCGGCCAGAAGATCGAGGCGAACGGGCCGCTCAGGTTGGCCCCGGTGGCGACCTGGTGGCCGTAGCCGAGGAGCAGCACGAGATAGCCGGTCAGGTGGATCAGGTGCCACAACTCGTACGGGAGCCTGGTCCGGGCGGCCCGCATCGAGATCAGGCTGATGACCACCAGGATGATCGTCGCCGCGGAGGCACTGAGCATCTCGGGCAGCGTCGTGATGATCGTCCAGCCCTGGTCGACGACGCCGGTCTCGGCGGTGAGCGCGTAGCCGTAGACGATGAAGACGATGTGGGCCAGCACGAAGACGCAGAGCGAGGTGCCCAGCCAGCGGTGCCAGCGCAACAGGTCGCGGGCGCCCACCCATTCCTCGAGCCAGCTGACCCGGCTCATCATGAGCAGCTGGATGAACAGGACGTAGCCACCGATCAGGCCGGTGATGCGCCCGGCCGCGAGCATCAGGCTGGCGGTGTCGCTGACCTCGCCGGCCTGGGTCTCGAACAGCCAGAGCGAGACGCTGGTGGCCAGGCCCGCGAAAAACAGCAGCACCGTGAGCAGGCGGTTGCCCGAGATCGCCTCGGCGGGCGGGCGGTCGTCGGGGATCGGCGGCTGCACCGGGCCGGAGGCTTTCCAGCCGGACGGGTCGGTGTTCGACTCGACGACCAGGTCGCTGCGGCGGTAAGGATCGTCGCGAAGAGGATCGTCGCCCCACGGGTCGCGGGCCTCGTCGACCTCGCGCACGCCGTAGCCGTCGGAGAGGTCGCGATCGTCGTCCTGCTCGCCCCACGGATCCGACTCCGGGGTGGCCCGCAGATCGGCGAAGTATTGTGCGTCCTCGTCGGCCTGGTAGCGCTGATCGTCGAAGGCCTGGAACGTCGGCGGACCCTGCGCCATGGTTCTCACCCGTTCAGCGGTCGTCTGCGGCGCCGGCCACCCCCTGCGGCTGACGTGACGACCCGGTCTCGGCAAGCCGTCGGGAAGTTGTACGCACCCGGCCCCGGCTTCGCTCAACCGGACGGGGAAAATCTCGGGATCCGGCGCGCGATAGGTTCGGCGGATGGTTATTGATCACCCCGACCAGCTCACGGTGGTCGGCATCGGGGCCGGCGGGTGGCCCGAGCTGGGCCGTACGGCGCAGGACGCGCTCTCGTCGGCGAAGGTGATCATCGGCAGTAAGCGTCAATTGTCGCTTCTTCCCGACTCGGTGACGGCCCGGCGGATCCCGCTGCCGTCGCCGCTGAAGCCCGGGCTGGGCGATCTGATCGAGGAGGTCGGCCCGGCCGATCTGGCCGTGCTGGCCAGCGGTGATCCGATGTTCCACGGAATCGGCGCGACGCTGACCCGGCTGGTGGGGTTCGACCGCGTACGGGTGGTGCCGCACCCGTCGTCGGTCGCGCTGGCCGCCGCCCGGATGCGCTGGCCGCTGGCCACGACCGAGGTGCTCAGCCTGGTCACCGCCGATCCGGCCACCGTACGCCGGGGGCTGAACCCGGCCCGGCGTCTGCTGGTGCTGTCGCGGGACGCGTCGACCCCGGCGCTGGTCGCCTCGCTGCTGACCGAGGCCGGCTACGGGTCGGCCCGGGTCACGGTGCTGGAACAGCTCGGCGGGCCCGAAGAGCGCGTGTACAGCGGCGTGGCGGCCGGGTGGGAGCATCCGCCGGGCGACCCGCTGAACGTGATCGCGATCGACTGCGGCGGGGACGGGCCGCGGACGTCGATCGTGCCCGGGCTGCCGGACTCCGCGTACGAGACCGACGGCCAGCTCACCAAGCGTGAGGTGCGGGCCGTGACGATGGCGCTGCTGGCCCCGGCCGAGATGCGGGTGCTCTGGGACGTGGGCGCGGGCTCGGGCAGCATCGGTATCGAATGGATGCGCAGCCACCCGACCTGCCGGGCCGTCGCCGTGGAGTCCTCGCCCGCCCGGGTGCCGACCATCCGGGCCAACGCCGCCCGCCTGGGTGTTCCCGGCCTCACGGTTGTCGAGGGCCGGGCCCCGGAGGCGCTGGCCGGGCTGGCGGCCCCCGACGCGATCTTCATCGGCGGCGGGCTGACCACGGCCGGGGTGCTCGAGACCTGCTGGGACGCCTTGAGCCCGGGCGGTCGCCTGGTGGCCAACGCGGTGACCGTGGAGTCGGAGGCCGTGCTGGCCCGGGCGCACGCGGAACGGGGCGGGGAGCTGACCCGCCTGTCGGTGAGCCGGGGCTCGCCGGTGGGCGGCTTTACGGGATGGAGACCCATGATGCCGGTGACGATCTGGTCGGTGACGCGATGACGGTCCACTTCATCGGCGCCGGTCCGGGCGCGGCCGACCTGATCACCGTACGGGGACAGCGGTTGATCTCCTCGTCGCCGGTGTGTCTCTATGCGGGCAGCCTGGTGCCGGCCGAACTGCTCGAAGGGTGCCCGCCGGGCGCCCGCCGGGTCGACACGTGGCCGCTCACGCTCGACGAGATCATCGCCGAGCTGACCGCCGCCCACGCGGCCGGCCAGGACGTGGCCCGCCTGCACTCGGGCGACCCGTCGGTGTTCAGCGCGGTGGCCGAGCAGATGCGCCGCCTCGACGAAGCCGGCATCCCGTACGACGTCACGCCCGGCGTTCCCGCCTTCGCCGCCGCGGCCGCCTCGCTGGCCCGCGAGTTCACGGTGCCCGGCGTGGCCCAGACCGTGATCCTGACCCGGACCGCGGAACGCGCCACCGCCATGCCCGCCGGCGAGGACCTGACCACCCTGTCGGCCAGCCGCTCGACGATGGTGCTGCACCTGGCCGTCCAGCGCATCGAGGCCGTCACCGCCGAGCTGATCCCCGCCTACGGCCCGGACTGCCCGGTGGCCGTGGTGGCCCGGGCCAGCCGCCCCGACGAAGTCATCCTGCGGGGCACGCTCGCCGGCATCGCCGCCCAGGTCGTCGCGGCCGGCATCCGCCGCACGGCCGTCATCGTGGTGGGTCCCGCCCTGACCGCCTCGCAGTTCCCGGACAGCCACCTGTATTCGGCCGCCCGCAGCCGCACCGACCCGCATGACTGACCGGTCGCCGCCGCGAGTGCTCATCCTCGGCGGGACCAGCGAGGCCCGGGAGCTGGCCGACGCGCTGCCCGGGACCGTGATCAGCTCGCTGGCCGGGCGCACCTCCGCTCCCCGGCGACCCGCGGGCGAGGTGCGGATCGGCGGCTTCGGCGGCGTGGACGGGCTGGCCGGCTATCTGAGGGCCGAGCGCATCGAGGTGCTCGTCGACGCCACCCACCCGTTCGCGGCCCGGATCAGCGAGAACGCGGCGGCCGCGGCCCGGCTTGCGGGCGTACGGCTGGTGGTGCTGCGACGACCGGGGTGGACCGAACGGGACGGGGACGTCTGGCATCGCGTACGGGATCTGGAGGAAGCCGCCGCCCGGATACCCCGGCTCGGCCACCGCGTGTTCCTGACCACCGGACGACAGGGCATCGCGGCGTTCGCCCAGGTGGACGCCTGGTTCTTGGCCCGCTCGGTGGAACCGCCGTCGCCGCCCGTGCCGCACCGGCTCGAGGTGCTGCTGGACCGGGGCCCGTTCACCCTCGACGGCGAGCGGCGACTGCTGGCCGACCACCGGATCGACGTGCTGGTCACCAAGGACAGCGGCGGCCCGGACGCCAAGCTGGTGGCCGCCCGGGAACGCGACCTCCCGGTCATCATGGTCAACCGCCCGCCCACCCCGTCGTCAGCGCCGACCGCAGCAACCGTCGCCGAGGCAGTGGATCTGATCAGCGCGCGGAAATAGGGATGCGGACCCGGGGGCGCCGCCGTAGAAAGCGGGAATGAGATCGATCCTCTTCGCCGCCCAGGATCCCCGCCGCGAAGCAGAATTCTGGGCCGGGCTGCTCGACTGGGAGCGGGACGATGTCACCGTCCGCCCCCGCGACGACCTCGCCGTCCCGATCCGGTTCTTTCCGCTTGACCAGCCCCGATCCGGGCTGAACCGGGCCCACCTGCACCTCACGAGCGAGTCGGCTGACCATCAGCAGCGCACCGTCGCCCGCGCCCTGGAGCTGGGCGGGCGGCATCTCGACGTCGGGCAGAAGCCGGAGGAGGGCCACATTGTGCTGGCCGATCCCGAGGGCAACGAGTTCTGCGTGATCGAGCCGGGCAACAAGTTTCTGGCCGGCACCGGCTTTCTCGGCGAATGGGCCTGGGACGGCACGCGGGCGGTGGGGCATTTCTGGAGCGCCGCGGTCGGCTGGCCGCTGGTCTGGGATGAGAACGAGGAGACGGCGATCCAGTCACCCCGCGGCGGCACGAAGATCGCGTGGGGTGGGCCGCCGGTGGCGCCGCGCAACGGGCCCGACCGGGTGCTGTTCGAGATCGAGGGCGACGTCGACCGGCTGCTCGAGCTGGGGGCGACGGTCATCGACGCCGGGCGCGGTGAACTGGCCGACCCCGACGGCACGCACTTCTTCGTCGCCGGGGCCGGTCGGGATCACTGACCCAGCAGCCACCGGTGCGGCGCGGCCAGCTTGCGGGCGGCGGCCGGCCCCCACGATCCCGGCGCGTAGGACGCCGGCTTGGGGCGGTCGTCGAGCAGCGGCCCGACCGCTTTCCAGGTGGCGCTCAGCCCGTCGGGCCGGGTGAACAGGGCCCGGTCGCCGAGCAGCACGTCGTGGATCAGCCGGGAGTAGGGCGGCAGCGGCTCGCCGTTGGGCACGTTGTCCAGGGGCAGCCGCACCGAGGCGGATTCCGTGTCGAGCGCGACCCCGGGCCGCTTGACCAGCAGCGACAGGTCGATGTTGCCGTCGCCGGCCAGGTCGAACGTGACCACGTTGGCCTGCGGCGGCAGCGAGCCGAGCGGGCGCGTGGGGGTGCGCAGCACGAGGCTCACCACCTGCCGGCTCTCGGCCAGACGTTTTCCCGTACGCAGCAGGAACGGCACACCACGCCAGCGCGGGTTGTCGATCCAGAGCTTCGCCGCCACGTACGTGTCGGTGGCCGAGCCCCGCTTGATGCCCTTGATCTGCTTGTAGCCCGTGTGCTGGCCGAGCACCACCTCGGCCGGGTCGAGCGGCCGGAACGAGCGGATCACCTTTTCCCGCGCGGCCTGCAGGTCGGCCGAGCCGAGGCTGGCCGGCGGCTCCATCGCGACCTCGGCCGCCACCTGGAACAGGTGGGTGACGAGCATGTCGAGGACCGCTCCGGTGGCGTCGTAGAACGCGGCCCGCTGCTCGATCCCGAGCGTCTCGGGCACGTCGATCTGCACGCTCTCGATGTGGTCGCGGTTCCACATGGCCGCGAACACCTCGTTGGCGAACCGGGTGACGTGCAGGTTCTGCGTCGCCTCCTTGCCGAGGAAATGGTCGATCCGATAGACCTGATCCTCGTCGAGCACCCGGTGCACGAGCCGGTTGAGCGACCGGAACGACTCCGGCGACGTGCCGAACGGCTTCTCGAAGACCACGCGGGCCCCGGCGGCGAGCCCGTGCTCACCCAGCGCCTTGGTCGTCTCTTCGAACGCCACCGGCGGAATCGCCAGATAGTGCACGAGCTGGGGCGATCCTCCCAGTTCCTTCCGGGCGGAGGCGATCACGTCGAGCAGGCTGCCCGGGTCGTCGGAGTTGAACCCGCCGCCGGCGAACCGGAGCCGCGACGAGAACTCCTTCCACGGACCCTGCGACGGCTTGGGCCCGAATTCTTCGAGAGCTTCCCGTACGTGACCACGAAAGTTCTCATGGCTCACGTCCCCCCGGCCGTTGCCCACCAGCACCCAGTCGTCCGGGAGCAGCCCCTCGATCGCGAGCGTGTAGAAGGCCGGCAGCACCATTCGCCGGGCCAGGTCGCCGGTCGCCCCGAAGAGCACGAACACGGTGGGACCAGGAGTCTTCGCCATGGTGTGGTGTTGCCCGGCGATCGACGCGCTCACACCGGCTGTGACGACCGGAACGTTCCCCGGTACGCCTGCGGGGTCGTGTCGAGCCGCTGCGCGAAGTGATGCCGCAGGGTCGCCGCGCTGCCGAACCCGACCCGCGCGGCGATCGCGTCGATGCCCAGGTGGGAATCCTCGAGCAGGCTGCGGGCCAGAAGCATGCGCTGGCTGATCAGCCAGTCGTGCGGGGTGGCCCCGGTCTCGTCGCGGAACTTGCGGGCGAACGTGCGCGGCGCCATGTGCGCGATCTCGGCCATCGTGTCGACCGTGTGCGGCTGGTCCAGCGAGGCCAGCACGGCAGCCAGCACGGGCTGCAGGGTCGCGCACTCGACGGCCTGGAGCGGGGTCTCGATGTACTGCGCCTGGCCGCCCTCGCGGTGCGGCGGCACGACCATCCGCCGGGCGATCATCCGGGCCACGGCGGTGCTGTGCTCCTGACGGATCAGGTGCAAGCCGGCGTCGATGCTGGCCGCCGTGCCGGCGCTGGTCAGGACCCGGCCGTCCTGGACATAGAGCACGTCGGGGTCGACGATCGCGGCCGGATAGAGGCGGGCCAGGCGGGCCGTGTGCAGCCAGTGGGTGGTGCAGCGGCGGCCGTCGAGCAGGCCGGCCGCGCCGAGCGCGAACGCGCCCGTGCACACGCTCATCACCCAGGCGCCTCGCTCGTGGGCGCGGCGGAGGGCGTCGAGCACCGGGGCGGGCGGCTCGAACTCCGGGTTGTCGAACGGGGCCACCACGACCAGGTCGGCCTGCTCGGTGCGGGACAGGTCATGGCGTACGGAAATCTCGAAACCGGCCCGGCTGGCGACCGGTCCGCCGTCGATCGAGCAGACGGCGAAGTCGTAGCCCGGCAGACCGTCGGCCGTGCGGTCGTAACCGAACAGTTCACAGAGGACCCCGAGCTCGAAGACGGCCACCTCGGGAAGGACGATCACGGCCACGTTGCGCAGCATATGACGGAGCATACGGCCGGTTGGCAGGATTTTGAAGATGTGTGGCATCACTGCCACTGTCGACCATCTGCGAGCAAGACGAAACTCTTGGTCATGGCTATCGCAATCGCAATCTTCTTCCTGCTGATCCTCGCCGCCGCCGTCACCGGCCACACCGCGGACACCCGCGACAGCGCCGACTGGAAGCCTTCGAACGAGGGCTTCCGCCACACCTAGGGCATGACGGAAGCCGGCACTCGTCAGTCGGCGATCAGCACCGAATCGGGGCGGATCGTCGCGACCGGCGGCCGCTGCTTCGCGGTGGCCGCCTTCGTGGTGGCCGAGGCCGCGGGCAGCGGCTCGGTGAACGGCTGAGCGGCGTCGGTGCAGGTCTTACCGTCCTGCGGGGCCGTGCCGGTCAGCAGATAGTTGTCGATCGTCGTGGTCGCGCAGACCCCGGAGCCGTACGCGGTGTGACCCCAGTTGTTGCTGGAGAGCAGGCTCGCGTTGGGCGCCAGCGCACGCGAGGACACGGCGCCGCGGTAGTTGGTCGCCGGGTCCCAGAAGTTGCCGACGATCAGGAACTTGGCGGCGGTGCGGTTGGTGAACGGCCCGGTGTACGCGTTGGGATCGCGCACGGTCCAGGTCTTGTTCGCACACTGGCTGTCGATCCAGCCCCACGAGCGGCCGAAGTACTTGGCCTCACGCTCGCGGCGGTCGACGGCGGCCGGCCACGAGGACGCGTCGGCCGGGTGCTTGCCGTCGGTGCAGATCACCGTGCTGCCCGCCTCGAACCCGTTCTCGTACGGGAAGTCGTACGCCCGGGAGGCCTTGGCCGCGTTGACCCGCCGGAGCAGAGGCGCGGTCGTGCCACCCTCCTGCGCGGTGGCGACCTCGTCGGCCAGCTGGGTGACCCCGGCGCCGGCGTCGGTGCTGTAGAGCGTGCCCAGGACCGCGCTGATGAAGATCGCGTACGTCACCTGAATGGTGCCGCCGGCCCCGTCGGGGAACTCGATCGGGTCGGTCTTGAGCCGGTTCGCGACCTGGTCGAAGTGCTTGACCGGGTCACCCTCGGCGAAGACGCACCGCGACTCGCCCGCCTTGTCGCAGCGGACCAGGATCTCGTGCAGCGCCTTGTATGCCCCGTCGCTGGAGCGCAGCCGCTGGTCGAGGATCTGCCGGGTGTTGCCGACCCAGGCGGTCGGGTCGAGCACGCCGTCGACGACCAGGGCCCGGAAACGTTCCGGGAACATGTTGGCGTAGTACTGGCCCAGGGCGCTGCCGTAGCTGAAGCCCAGATAGTTCAGCTTCTTGTCGCCGACCGCCCGGCGCACGACGTCCATGTCGCGCGCGACCTCGGCCGTGGAGGCGTGGGCGGTGAGCGGCCGGCCCGTGGTCGAGCAGGCCCGGCCCAGCTTCTTGGAGCCGGTGACGTAGTCGCGTTCCTCGGCGGCGGTGACGGGGAACGGCACGTTCATGAGGTTGAGCACCTCGGTCTGCGCCTTGACCGACGGGAAGCACTTGACCTGCTCGCTGGCGCCGATGCCGCGCGGGTCGACGCCGACGACGTCGAACCGTTCGAGCAGGGCGTCGCTGAGGAACTCGGGCGCGGCCAGCGCGAACGACGTCGCCGAGCCGCCCGGACCTCCGGGGTTGACGAACAGGCTGCCGATGCGCTTGGCCTGGTTCTTGGCCTTGACCCGCAGCACGGCGATCTCGGTGGTCTTGCCCTTGGGCTTGCGGTAGTCGAGCGGCAGGCGCACGGTGGCGCACTCGGCGATCTCGTAACACTTGTACCAGTCGAGCTTCGGCGTAGGCACTGCGTCGACGAGCCGAGCTTCCGATGGAGCGCGACCGGCGGAGGCGGGAGCGGCGCCGGCGAAAGCCGCGCCGATCACGAGGGAGCCGGCAAGCGCCGTGGTCAGTAGTCGGTGCGTTCGTGGCATACGGACGGCCCTTCTGACGATGGGGTCACGGCGGCAGTGCCGCGACCCCAGGCATTGTAGAGAGTCGATGCACGCAGAGTGATCATGCTCGATCGGGTTCGGCCCAGAAGTCCGTTACGCGGCCAGGACCAGCCTCACGAGGTCACCGTTGGTGATCCCCCGTCCGGTCCGACCTTTTTCGCGGGCGGCCATGCCCCCGGCACACGAGGGGGGTGTGACCACCCCGGCGGCATTTGGCACAGTGGACGGATGCGCACCGATGTCGACCTGCCCGCACCGGGACTGATCTGGACCCGCTGGGCGACACTGTCCGCCGCGCTGACCGGCATCGGCTACCCCGACGTCTGGTTCGTCGACGACAGCGGGGCCCACCGCGACGACCACGGCGGCAGCTGGGCCCGGCTGGCGCTGGTCGACGGCGCCCGCGCGGTGCTGTTCGGCTACGACCGCGATCACAGCTCCACGGCCGAGGCCGATCCGCCGATCGACCTGCTCACCGACGCGCCCGAGTGGGTGCCCTGGGACGACCTGACCGCGCTGGCCGAGTCCGACCGGCTGGGCTTCGTGGTGTGGCACGCCGAGGGCCGATGGTCGCGCACCCGCTATCGCGACGGGCTGAGCGACGGCCTCGTGCAGACCGCCGGCCCGGTGCTGAGCAACGAGAACACGCTGCACGAACTGGCCGAGATCATCACCGAGTGGGGGCAGCACGACCTGGGCACGCCGGACGAGCGCGACGAGGTGCGCAGCGCGAGCGAGGACCTGCTGATCGCGGCCATCCGGGGCGAGGTCACCGGCGCGGCATTCGAACGGCTGCTCGGCCGGCTCACCGCGCCCGAACTCGACCTGCGGGCCGCGCTGTTCGCGGCCGGTCGGGGCGGCATCACCGCGGGCACCCGGCCGCCGCGCATCCCGGCCGGCGTCCGCCCCCCGATGCGCCGGGTGCGCCGGCTCAGCCAGGGCGAGCACGATCGCCTGGTCTGGGCGGCCATGCACGACGCCGTCGAGCTCAACCGGCCCGAGCCGCCGGAGACGGCCGAGCTCGAGTCGCTGGCCGCGTGGATGCGCGACCGCTCACCGCAGAACGACGGGCGGTGCACGGTGCTCGCCTTCGCCGACGCCACCAGCCTCAGCACGCAGGCCGGCAAGCATCCGCCGGCCGACCGTACGGGCGAGAACCGGTTCGGCTCCTTCCAGGAGGTCAGCGATCTGCTGCGGGGGCTGCGGCGGGCCGAGTCCGATCCCCGGTACGGGCGATGGCTGTTCATCCGGGTGCAGACGACCGCGACCGGCATCCTCGTCGAACGCCGGTACGACTCCTGGCCCCAGTGGTGGGCCGACGACGGCGTCTCGGGCCCGTGGCGCACCAACCTGCAGGAAGAGATGAACAGCCGGGCCCCGCAGTGGCGACCGGCCTGGGTGCGGCTGCTCGACTCCGAGGTGGCGTACCGGCCGGTCTAGCGCGCCTTACCCGACGCGAGCAGGGCCAGCGACTTGGCCAGGCGCCGCTCCCGGGTCTCGGCGGTCTTGGCCGAGGTGAGCTGGTCGACGTGGTAGCGCTGGTTCGAGAACGACAGGGTGGCCCAGAAATCCCGGGCGGCGGGGTCGGCGTCGAGGGCGGCGCGCAGATCATCGGGCACCTCGACCTCGCGCTTCGCGGTGTCCAGTTCCACATCGACGTCGTACGTCTCGCCGCCGCTCACGCCGGCCGCCTCGCGACGCTCCGCGCTGACGCCCAGCCAGTAACTGCCGCCCATCTTGGCGATCGCCGAGCGGAACGTGAAGCCGTTGACGACCACGGTGACCTTGGGTCGGCCGCCCCCGCCGAGCTCGGTGACGACCTCGCCGGGCACCTCGAAACCGGTGGTCGTGCCGCCCGTACGCCGCAGCTCCGCCCGAAACCTCATGGGCGTCAGCCTAACGGCTCCTCGATCAGCGCGGACCAGTCCGTGACCAGCGGAATCAGCTCGCCGTGCTGCCACAGCGGCAGCTGGTCGGCGAAGTGCGGCGAGGCCGGGTCGCCGGACGCCCCGAACGGCACGATCCAGCGGCTGAGCTGCCGGTCGGCGATGTTCCAGACGTAGCGGGCGACCGGGCCGCGCGAGCACCGGTCGGTCACACCCGGGATGCTGTTGAGGCAGAGCACCGAGTCGCGTTCGCCGCCGAGCTCGGTGCGCGGGATCTCGGCGGTCAGCCCCGGAAGCCGTACGGGATCAAGAAGGTGTCTGGCACCCCAGGGGCCCGACTCGATCGTGGCCGGAACGACCAGTTCCCCGGCGGTGAGCCCGAGCCCGGCCAGCACGCCGTCGAGCATCCCGCCGATCCGCATCCGCGGGTCGGTCCAGCCGTCGAACAGCGGGTCGAACCCGTGCGGCTGCATGAGCGGCTTGAGCGCCGGGTGTTCGTGCAGGCGCCGCGCCACCTCGGTCCGCCACGCCGCGTGCTTGCCCGCCTCGACGCTCGCCGCGGGCATCGGCGTGTCCATGTGGATCCGCTGCGCGGGCACTCCCTGGTCGATCAGCTCCCGGATCCGCCGCGCCCGGGTCTTCGAGGCGAAGGCGTTCCCGTACGGCTCGGTGTCCGGCCGCCGGTCGTTGGCGTTCACGGCGACACCGGTCACCTCCAGGCGCGTCATCGGCACGTATCCGCCCGCCCACGCGTGCGTCTGATCCCACGCCGGCACCGGCACACGGCCGTTGCGATCATCCCGTACGGGGACCTTGCCCACCGTGAGCTGCAGGGCGCGGCCTGTGGTGTCGGCGGTCAGGATGCTGTTGACCGGCTCCACCCAGCGCTCGAGGGCGGCGGCGACGTCATCCACGGTGGACGCGTGCAGCAGCGGCAGCAGCGCTGAGAAGCCGAGATCGAGATCGGCGCGGGCCGGCGTGCGCAGGCTCAGAGCGGTGTCGATCATCGGGCCGCGCGCCGTCTCGATCACCTCGACCAGTTCGCTGCCTCCCCCGCGTACGGGAATGGTCTCGGTGTGCACCCGGACCGGCTCCCACCCGTGCGGGCCCCACGCCTGCAGACCCGACGCCGTGCGGCGCAGCTCCTCGACGAAGAGATCCTGATAGTCGGCCATCGCGTTGGTGACCGCCCACGCGACGCCGCCGGTGTGCCCGAAATGCTGCACGCCCGGCACACCGGCGAAGGTCAGGCCGGCCACGTCGAACTCCGGGCAGGCCAGCCGGATCTGCTGATAGACGCCGGGCAGCTCAATCAGCCGGTGCGGGTCGCCGGCGATCTCACCCGGCACATGCCAGGCGTTGCTGCCGGAACTGCCCGCGAGATCGCCGTCGGCCAGGAACCAGCCGACGGCGTGCGGGCCGAGGGTGCGTTCGACGTGCGAGTTCCACAGCTTGGACGGGAAGCTGGCGAACATGATGTGCCGGGCCAGAAACACCCCGAGCGACGACCACGGGTGCCAGGTGACACCGCCGGCGCGGACCCCTTCCGCGTACGCCCGCAGCCACTCCCGCGTGCGCGGATCGAGCTTGGCGAACGCGCGGCGGGCGGTGTCGTCGATCCGGGCCCGCCGGGCGAACCTGTCCCAGCCCAGCCCCTGCGGACCGACCATCTCGGCCAGCAGCCCCTCGGAACGCCGCCGCTCCACCTCGATCTGGTCGCCGCGGTCGGCCGCGGTCACCCGCCCCTGCAGAAAGGCCAGCTCATCCACCGAGTCGGCCCGCAGATGCGGAACCCCGTACCCGTCCCGAAAAACCCGCATCCCTCATCCTTACCGACGGCCGCCACTCAGAGCGAACCGCTCGTCAGCTCCCGCCGCGAAGGCGCCGGGTTCCACGTCGTGATCGTCTGGCCGTAAGCCGCATAGCCGACAAACGTGGCCGAGTCCTCGCGCATTGCGCCGTCGTTGATCGCAAAGCCCAGCTACGCCCGTCCGGCATGCCTTCCCGTCTCTGTCCTGCTGCTGCCCTGCGTCCGCCCGGGCCGGCCCGTCGGTCCTGTCGCGCGGCGGGCGCGGTGGCGGTTTCGGCTGGTGCGCCGTCCCGCTTGCCGTAGCGCCGTCGCGCCTGCCGCAGCGCCATCCCGCCCGCGGTAGCGCCGTCGCGCCCGCCGCAGCGCCCACCCGCCCGCCGTAGCGCCATCCCGCCCGCCGCAGCGCCGTCGCACCCGCGGTAGCGCCGACCGCCTGCCCGTAGCGCCGTCCCGCCTGCCGTAGCGCCGTCGCGCCCGCGGTAGCGCCGCCGTCCCGCCTGCCCGTAGTGCCGACCCTCCCGCCGTAACGCCGTCCCGCCTGCTGCCGTAACGCCATCTCGCCCGCCGTAGCACAGTTCGGCCGGCTGCGCGGGCCTGTCCACAGTCCGAGGTTGTCCACAGGGCACCCCGCGAAGATCGGCCAAACCCGTCACACTTCCGGCGAGGCGGTGGCCCCCAGGGAGGGCGGGTCTGTGCGGGGCCCCGGGAGCATGATCGTCGAGGTGGAGAGGGGCTGCGGGTGGACGGGTTTGTGGTCGTGGTGGGGGCCGGGTCTTTCCGGGCCGTGGAGGGCGTCCGGTTCGGGCATCGGTGGACCGAGGAGGGGGTCAGCGTCGAGGCGGAGTTCACCGGCGCCCACCTGCTGCATCTGGCCGCGGCGGGGTGTGTGCTCAACGATCTTTATCGCGAGGCGGCCGAGATGGGGCTCCGGCTGGACGGGGTCCGGGTCACGGCGTCGGGCGGGTTCGACGTGGGGAGCTGGGCTTCGACCGGGATCGCGTACGAGGTGGAGCTGGACTCGCAGGCCTCGGCGGAGGAGCGGGCCGCTCTGCTCGAGCGGGTGGACCGGGTGGCCGAGATTCCGCGGGCCATCCGGGCGGGCGCGCCGGTGATGCGGCGTGAGTGAGACGTGGCGGCTGCATCGGCGGGCGGACGGGTGGCTGCTGGCCGAGCTGGTGGTGACCGGTGGCGACTTTCCGTGGCTTCATGCCCGCGTGGAGGGCCGCGACGGGCTAAACGAGGTGCGGCCGCTCTTCGCCGAGCAGCTGCGGCTGATGGACGACGACGAGGATTTCGACCCGGCCTACGAGAGGGTGCGGGACGTCGTGACCCTCCGCAATCCGCAGGGTCACGACGTTCCGGAGTTTCTGCTTCACCTCGATGGCGGCGAGGCGTGGTGGCGCTGGAGCGACGAACGTTTCTAGCGGGTCAGCTTGGCGACGCGGCCCTTTTCGCCGGAGGCCCAGCAGGCGCCGCTCGTGGTGCATTCGACGGCGTCGAAGCTGCCGGTGTCGAACCGCTTCCAGGTGCGGCCGCCGTCGTACGAGACGTCGCTGCCCGTGGGGCCGACGGCCAGCGCGGTGCGGCCGCGCCAGGCCGAGCCGGAGCGGTATTCGCCGGGGGCCTGGGCCGCGACGGTCCACGTGCGGCCGCGCAGGTAGGCGGCGCCGTCGGGGGCGGCGGTGGGGGTCACGTAGTCGCCGCCGACGGCGATCGCCTGGCCGGAGGGGCGCAGGGCCAGGCTGTAGATGCCGGCGCTGGCGCCGCTGGGAACCGGAGTGCTGGTGACCGACCAGGAACGGCCGAAGTCACGGGATGTGAAGACACGCGCGGAGGAGCCGCCGCCGGTCGCGAACATGGCCTTGCCGCCGGCCGAGACCAGGCAGGTGCCGCTGGCCGCGAACGCGAACTCGCCGGCCAGCGCGTCGGGCATGCCGGCCGGGGACTGCACCTGCCAGGTGCGGCCGCCGTCGCGGGTGGCGAGGATGCGGAACTTGCCGTCGACCGGGTCGGACAGGGCCAGCCCGTGCCACCGGTCGAGGAACGTCATGCAGTCGTAGAAGGCGGCCGGGTCCTCGTTGCGGAACGTCTCGGTCCAGGTGCGGCCGCCGTCCGAGGTGGCGTAGACGCGCGAGTCCGGGCCGTTGCCGATGGTCAGGGCCACGGCGTGCCGGGCGTCGAACGCCTCGATGTCGCGGAATTCGAGCGCCGAGGCGTCGGCCGGGCCGACCGACGACCAGGTGCGGCCGGCGTCGACCGTCCGCAGGATGGTGCCGGCCGACCCGGCGACCCACGCGGTCGAACCGCTGACCGGGGCCAGGCCGCGGAACCGGGCCTCGGTGCCGGTGGGGGTGAGCTTCCAGCCGAGGTCGTGACCGCCGGCCTGGGCGGGCGACGGTGTCACGGCGAGCAGGGCGACCGTGGCCACGGCCATCGACAACTTTCGCTGCAAGGTCATGAGCCGGAACTTACCGCGTGAGCCACGGCACGGAAACCGGAAGCGCCGCCTGCCGGAAACGGCGGGATACCACAATGTGAGACATGCAGTCTCCCGCCGTGACCGTCGCGATCACCCGTCGCGCCGATCCCTCCCGCAACGCCGAGATGATCGCCTGGGTGAACGCGGGCACCACGCTGGCCGAGGACTTCCCGGGTTTCCTCGGCACCGGCTGGGTGCGGCCCGACCAGCGGTCCCACGAGTGGCACATGCTCTACCGGTTCGCCGACGAGGCGTCGCTGCGCAACTGGGAGGAATCCCCGCAGCGGCGCTGGTGGCTGTCGTCGGCCGAGGCCTTCGTCGAGCACACGCGCACGGAACGGCGTACGGGAATCGAGGGTTGGTTCGAACCGCCCCGTGACCGCGAAATCAGCGAGGCCGCCCCGAAGCCGCCGCCGCGCTGGAAGCAGGCCGTGACCATCTGGCTCGGCTTCTTCCCGGTGAGCCTGCTGGCCGCCGTGACCCTCAACCACCTGCTGGTCGACCTGAACGTCGTGCTGCGCACGCTGATCAGCACCCTCTGCCTGACCCCGGTCATGACCTATCTGGTGCTGCCCCAGGTGACAAGGCTGCTCCAGCCCTGGTTACGCCGCTGAGGACCATCAGCAGCGGGGACAGCAGGGTTCCGGCCGCGGTGACCAGCAGAACCGTGCGCAGCTCCCAGGTGGTGGCCAGGTAACCACCCAGCAGGGAGCCGAACGGGGTGAAGCCCATGCCGGCGAACATGATCGTGGCGGCGACCCGGCCCTGCATCGCGTCGGGGGTGACGGACTGGCGGATGGCCATGACGGTCACGTTGACGATCTGGCCGAAGGTGCCGCAGACCAGGTTGATCGCGATCAGCGCGGCCAGGGTGAGCGGGCCGTCGCCATGCACCGCGGGCACGAACAGAAGCACACCGTCGCCGATCACCGCCGACAGCACGAGCACCCGCGCCGACCCGAACCGGGCGGCCAGCACCGACCCGATCAGGGCGCCCGGCCCGGTGGCGGCCAGCGCCAGGCCCGTCTCGGCGCCCGACAGGCCCAGATCGCGGGGCAGGAACAGCAGGTAGGCGGTCATCGTGGCGGCCAGGAAGAACTGAAACGCGGCCGAGGCCAGGCAGATCGCCCGCAGCAGCGGGTGGCCGGCCACGAAACGGACGCCCAGTTCACGCCGGGTCCGCGGCGGCAGGGGTTCACGGCGGCGGATGCGGATGAGGAAGCCGAACGAGACCGCGAAGAACAGCGCCGACGCGGCGGCGGCGAACGGACCGGGGAGCAGGGACGTCAGGGTGCCGCCCAGGGCGGGGCCGCCCATCTGGGCCGCGGACCGGCTGCCCTCCAGCGCGCCGGTGGCCGGCAGCAGGTGGTCGCGGCCGACGAGGCGTACGACGGAGGCCTGATAGGCCACGTCGAAGAACACCGACAGGAGGCCGATCACGAACGCGGCGACGATCAGCAGCGGCGGGCCGAGAAAGGCCAGGAGGGTGACCGCGGCAAGGGTGAGCGCCCGGCCCAAGTCGGCGAAAGCCATGACCGTACGGGTTCGCCGGCGGTCCACCCACACACCGGCGACCAGGGCCAGCAGCAGAGGCGCCTGCCCGGCCGCGCGCAGGACGCCGAGCTCGGTCGCGCTGACGCCGTAGGAGAGGACGGCGAGCAGCGGCAGGATCACCAGGCTCGAATGCTCACCGAGTTGAGAGGTGGTCTGGCCGGCCCAGAGCCGGCGGAAGTCGGAGTCTTGCCAGAGGGAAGAGGGCACAGTGGCCCCTTGATCGCAGGAAAGCACACGAGGACGAAAGTCAGCGCGTGCGGTTGCGACCGGGCATCCTCAGCTCCCTGTGGGGTCGGCCGGGCCCTCGAGGCCGGCCTTCTCGTCTCGTTCGGCCCATTCGAGCAGCTGCTCGAGCGAATGGTGCTTGTCGTCGATCATGGCGTGCAGGTCGCCGAGCGTGGCGAAGCGGGCCGGAACGGTCTTGATGGTGAAGTCGCGCGGGTCGGCGTCGGGGATCTCGTCCCAGGTGACCGGGGTCGAGACCGTGGCCGTCGGCACGCCGCGCACCGAATAGGCGCTGGCGATCGTGTGGTCGCGGGCGTTCTGGTTGTAGTCGACGAACAGTTTCGATGGGTCGCGGTCCTTGCGCCACCAGGTGGTGGTCACGTCGTCGGGGGCCCGGCGCTCCACCTCGCGGGCGAAGGCGAGCGCGGCCCGGCGTACGTCGGAAAAGCCCCACCGCGGCTCGATGCGCACATAAATGTGGAGGCCGCGGCCGCCGGAGGTCTTCGGATAGCCGGTGATGCCGAGGTCGTCGAGCACGGCGCGGGCGACCCCGGCCACGCTGCGCACCCGGTCGTACGAGCAGTCGGGCATGGGGTCGAGGTCGATGCGCCACTCGTCGGGCTTCTCGGTGTCGGCGCGGCGCGAGTTCCACGGGTGGAATTCGACGGTCGACATCTGCACGGCCCAGATGACGTCGGCCGGCTTGGTCACGCACAGCTCGTCGGCATGGCGGTTGTAACGCGGGAACTTCACCCGCACGGTCTCGAGCCAGGGCGGCGCGCCGTGCGGCACCCGCTTCTGGTGCACCTTTTCGCCGGCCAGCCCGTCCGGGAAGCGGTGCAGCATGCACGGGCGCTCCCGCAGCGCCCGCACGATGCCGTCAGCCACCGACAGGTAGTAGCTGGCCAGGTCGAGCTTGGTCAGCCCGAGTTCCGGAAAGTAGATCCGGTCGGGGTTCGACACGCGCACGGTGAGGTCGCCGACCTCGATCTCGGTCGCCGGGCTCTTGCTCGAAGAGGCCATGCGATCAACTTAACCGAGAACCGTGTCGTCGAGGTCGGCCAGCAGCGTGTCCCCGGAGTCGAGCAGGTCGAGCAGGGGGCCGATGCGCGGCAGCTCGTGGGTGACGAAGTACCGCGCGGCCAGGCGCTTGCCGTCGTAGAACGCGCCCTCCCGGCCGGCCGCCGCGTTGAGCTGCGAGAGCCAGAGCCAGGCGATCACGAGGTGGCCGGTGGCCTCGAGATAGGCCGTCGAGTTGGCCAGCGCCGAGGTCGGGTCGCCCGCGGCCCACAGCTTGCGCGTGGTCGTGGCCAGGCGGTCGCACAGGGCGATCACCGGCTGGCCCAGTTCGGCCGGCGCGGCCAGGGCGGTGGTCACGATGCGCCCGATCAGCAGTTGCAGCCCGGCCCCGCCGCGCATGATCACCTTGCGGCCGAGCAGGTCGAGGCCCTGGATGCCGTCGGTACCTTCGTGAATCGAGTTGAGGCGGTTGTCGCGGTAGAACTGCTCGACCGGATATTCGCGGGTGTAGCCGTAGCCGCCGTGCACCTGGATCGCGTGATCGTTGGCCAGCCGGCACCACTGCGACGGCCACGCCTTGACGATCGGCGTCAGCACGTCGAGGAGCAGGTCGTTCTCGTCGGAGGGCTCGTCGAGCAACTTCGAGGCGTAGAGGATCAGAGCCATGCCCCCTTCCACGTACGTCTTGGAGGCGAGCAGCATGCGCCGGACATCCGGGTGCCGCACGATCGGCACGGCCGGCGCGGCCGGGTCCTTGTCGGCCACCGGGCGGCCCTGGGTGCGCTCGCGCGCGTAGTCGAGGGCGTGCAGGTAGCCGGTGTAGCCCAGGGCCACCGCGCCCGAGCCGACCCCGATCCGGGCCTCGTTCATCATGTGGAACATGTAGGCCAGGCCCTTGCCCTCCTCCCCCACCAGATAGCCGGTGGCGTCGTCGAAGGAGAGCACGGCGTTGGTCGTGCCGCGGTAGCCCATCTTGTGGTTGAGCCCGGCCAGCGACACCCCGTTGCGCTCGCCGACCGTGCCGTCGGGCTCGATGTGGTGCTTGGGCACGATGAACAGCGACAGCCCCTTGACCCCGGCCGGCGCCCCGGCCGCGCGGGCCAGCACCAGATGCACGATCGTCTCGCTGAGCTCGTGGTCGCCGCCCGAGATCCACATCTTCGAGCCGGTGACCCGGTAGCTGCCGTCGCCGGCCGGGGTGGCCCGGGTCATCACGTCGGCCAGCGCGGAGCCGGCCTGCGGCTCGGAGAGACACATCGTGCCGGTGAAGCGGCCCTCGAGCATCGGCCGCACATAGGTGTCGATCTGCGACGGGGAGCCGTACGTCAGGAGCAGGCTCGCGTTGCCCGCCGTGAGCAGCGGATAGGACGAGGTGGCGAGGTTGGCCGCCTGCAACCAGACGAAACAGGCCCGGGCCACCACGTGCGGCAGCTGCAGACCACCGACCTCGGCATCCATCGCGGCGCTGAGCAGGCCGGTCTCGTTGAAGACCTTGAGCGCCGCCGCGACCTCGGGGATGACCTGCACCCGTACGCCGTCGAAGGTGGGCTCCTCGAGGTCGGACCGGCGGTTGTGCGGGGCGAAGTCGCGCTCGGCGATCTGGGCCGAGACGTCGAGGAACGCGTCGAACGTCTCGCGCGAGTGGTCGGCGAACCTCTCCTTGGACGTGAGCGCCTCGACGTCGAGCCACTCGTAGAGCAGGAAGTCAAGGTCGCGACGCGAAAGGATCTTGGACACCGCCGGCACCGCCGTTCTCTCGAAGGAGGGGTCAGGGTCCCAGTGTGCCCTCTCTCAGCGCTCGATCAGCCACACGAACCCCAGAGCGGGCAGATGCGCACGACCTTCCCGTACGACCAGAGGGCCGTCGCTGCTCAGGGCGGTCTCGAGCCAGCCGTAGTGACCGATCGCGGCGGCCTCGACGGTCTGCGGCTGTTCGCTGAAGTTGGCCAGCCCGAGGAACGTCCCGCTGCGCGGATGCCGGCGCCGCCAGGCGAACACGTGGCCGTTGTCGACGCCGACGATCGCGGTCTCGCCCCCGCCGCGCAGCGCGAGCAGGTCCTTGCGCGCCCCGATCAGTTCACGCAGCCCGGCGAACACCCGGCCCTCGAGCGTCGACGGGTCGTGCCGGCGGGCCGCGGCGGCCCAGTCCATGTGCGGGCGGTGCATCCAGCGGTTGTCGTCCCGCAACGCCTCGTCCCGCAGATAGGCGTCGTCGTTGCGCAGGCCGAGCTCGTCACCCATGTAGATCAGCGGGATGCCGCCGTACGCGAACGCCACGGCATGGAGCAGAAGCAGCCTCCGTACGCCCGTCGGCCAGCTCGCCGGGTCCTCGGTGATCCCGCACAGGGAAGCGGCCGAGCCCGAGATGCGGGCATCACCGGTGTCCGGATTCTCCTGAAAGAGCGCTCCCCGGGCGTACGAGGAAACGAACTTGCCGCTGAAGAACGAGTTGAGGAAGTTGCGGTGGTTCCACCAGTCCCAGCCCACCGCCGACGCGTCCTCGGCACTGATCGCCCAGCCGATGTCGTCGTGCCCGCGCACGTAGCTCACCCACGACGCCTCGGCCGGGATCGGCTTCATCCGCGCCAGCGACTGGGCCATCAGCCGCGCGTCCTTGGTCGCCAGGCTGCTCCAGAGCATGACCATGAGCTGGTTGTGATAGGCCAGCTCGCACTCGGGCCGGTACCGGTCGTGGCCGCCGAGATAGGGCACGAGGTCGTCCGGGGCCACGATCGCCTCGGCCTTGAAGATCACGCCCGGGGCGGCCGTCCGGGTCAGCGCGTGCAGCGCCTGCACGATCCGGTGCACCTCGGGCTGGTTGAGGCAGGTGGTGCCGAGTCGCTTCCACAGGAACGGGACCGCGTCGAGGCGGAAGACGTCGACGCCCCGGTTGGCCAGCCACAGGATCGTCTCGAGCATGGCCCGGAAGACGTGCGGATTGGCCCAGTTGAGGTCCCACTGGTAGCTCCAGAACGTGGTCCAGACCCAGCGGTCGCCGAAGAGCGTGAACGAGCCCGGCGCGCGGTCGGGAAAGACCGGCACGATCGTCCGCTCGTACGCGTCGGGCACCCCGCGGTCGGGGAAGGACATGTAGAAGTCCGCGTACGCCGGGTCGCCCGCCCGCCAGGCCTCGGCCCACGGATGTTCCTGGGCGGTGTGGTTGAGCACGAGGTCGACGCAGAGGCTCATGTCCTTCTCGTGCAGGCGGCCCGCGAGCGTGCTCAGGTCGTCCATCGTGCCCAGCCGGGGATCGACCGCGCGGTAGTCGGCCACCGCGTAGCCGCCGTCGTTCTCGCCCTCGCGCGGCCGGAGCAGCGGCATCAGATGCAGATAGGTGACACCCAACTCGTCCAGGTAGTCCAGATAGTCGGGGTTCTCGGCCACCGCACGAAGCGACCCGGCGAACCGGTCGGCATAACAGACGTACCCGACCTGCCGCGCCCGCTGATACCAGCGCGGATCGATCTCCCGGCGCCGATCGAGCTCGCGCAGTGCGGCCGGACGCTCGGCCGCCGCGTCCAGGGCCGTTCTCACCAGGTCGTTCAGCGGGACCGTGCCGTAAACGATCTCCAACGGCTCGTAGATGTCGAGGAGCGACGTCTCGATCCGGGCCAGGAAGGCAAGAGCCTCCGATCGACCCAGCCGCTCAGTGGCATCGGCTGTCAATGATGGAAGCAGGGCCTCGAACGCGCTTGCGGCCCGGGTGCGAACGGAAGATCCTGCCATCGGGTCAACGTAACCGCCGGTGGGGCTGGGGTCACGCATATCGACGGCCGTGACGGGAGCAGGGGGAGCGCATGCGCAAACTGGTCGCCGCCCCCCTGATACCGGCGCAGCGCCGGGTCGCCGCCGTCGTCGCCGCCCCGACCGTGGTTGGCAGCCGCAAGGTCATGCGCTGCGGCCTCAGCGTGACCGGCGTCGGGCTGTGCGCCATCTTCTACTGCCTCACCTACACCCCGTCCCTGCTGCCGAGGCCCTGGTTTCTGCAAGGCGTCGTGGCCGGTCTGACCGCCGCTTTCGGGTACGCCGGAGGCACGGCCATCGGGGCGGTGGTGCGCCTGCGATGGTGGCCGTCGCGCCGGGTCGAGCGGATCGCCTGGCGCATGCTCCTCGTCCTGGTACCGCCGCTGATCCTGCTCTTCCTCTGGCTGGGCACCCGCTGGCAGCGCGACCTGCGGCTGCGCCTGGGCATGCCGCCCCAGCAGGAGTACGACTTGATGCGCACGGCCGGCATCAGCATCCTGACCTTCGGCGTCCTGCTGCTGCTGGCCCGCTGCCTGCGCCTGGCCGCCCACGGCTTCGCCCGCCTGTTCGGGCGGCTGGTGCCCGAGTCGGCGGCGTACTGCGCGGGCTTCGTTGTGGTCACCCTGCTCAGCTACACCGCCTTCGACGGCCTGCTGGTCGGCAACCTCTACACCAGCGCCGACCGTTCGGCCGCGATCACCGACAGCGGGACGGGCGACGGCGTCGTGCAACCGGCTTCGGCGCTGCGCTCGGGCAGCCGGGGCTCGCTGGTGACCTGGGACTCGCTCGGCCGCCAGGGCCGCAACTTCGTGACGAAGGCGCCCCCGGTGGCCGCGCTGGCCGAGTTCACCGGCCGGGCGGCGTTCGACCCGATCCGCATCTACGCCGGGCTCTCCTCGGCCGGGTCGGCCGAGGACCGCGCCGCGCTGGTGGTGCGCGAGATGGACCGTACGCAGGCCTGGGACCGCTCGGTGATCGCGGTGTTCACGCCGACCGGCACCGGCTGGGTCGACAACGACGTGCCGAGCTCGCTCGAATACATGTACTCGGGCCACACGGCGCTGGTGTCGATGCAGTACAGCTATCTGCCGAGCTGGATCTCGTTCGCCGTCGACCGGTCCAAGGTGGTCGAGGCCGCCTCGGCCCTGATCACCGCCGTCCGGGAGCGCTGGGTCCAGATGCCGGCCGGCCACCGTCCCAAGCTGCTCATCTTCGGCGAGAGCCTGGGCACGTACGGGACCGAGAAGACCTTCGGCACGGCGTCCGCGATGGTCGAGGGGGCCGACGGGATCCTGCTCGAGGGACCGATGTTCGCCAATCCCGTGCACCGCGAGCTGACCGCGGGCCGCGCCGCCGGTTCGCCGGTGTGGGACCCGTCGTACCCCGGACTGCCCGTCGAGTTCTCGTCGGAGGCGCACGAGCTGCGCGGCCTGTCCGGCCCGCCGCGCAAGGTCGTCTACATGCAGAACTCCTCCGACCCGGTCGTCTGGTGGAGCCCGAGCCTGCTGTGGCACAAGCCGGAGTGGCTTCAGGGCACCCGCGGCCCCGACGTCACCCCCGACATGCACTGGTACCCGGTGATCACGTTCTGGCAGACGACGGTCGACCTGCTGTTCGCCAACAAGGCCCCGATCGGCCACGGCCACGTCTACAAGTCCGGCGCCGTCGACGGCTGGGCCGCCCTGGCCCCACCTCCCGGCTGGACCGTGGCCGACACCCTGCGCCTGCGCGCCCTGCTCGACAACTGAGGCGAATTTGCTGTCGACAGGCGGCGCCGGTGATGCGATCTTGTGCGGATGATGGAGAGCGCACGCCGGGAGCTGGCTCGCATGCGCCAGTCGGTGGAGGCGTGGCCGGAGCTGCGGTACGAGCACGGAACCGACGACGAGGGATACGACTGCGACGGGAACGAGGCCCGGCGCGCGGCGGTGCTGTGGGCCCTGCAGTACGACCGGCGGCCGGACGATCTCCCGCTGCTGCGCTGGCTGGCCGGGCAGGAGGCCGTGTGCCGGGCCGAGGCGCCGTTCCAGGGCGTGACTGAGCAGACCGAGCTGGCCGGCTTCCTGCTCGCCGAGCACCGGCAGGCCCAGGACGTCTGGCTGCAGTGGGAGATCAAGCAGGCGAACTTCGACACCTGGTGCGGCTACGACATCGAGCACGTGTTCGCCGCCGGGGTTCAGGAGACCCTCGATTTCGTACGCGGCAGCGACCACCCGGAACGCGACTCGCTGCTGGAACGGATTGTGCTGGAGGACGGCCGCCCGGAGAGGTCCGAGGAGGAGGTGGCCGAGTGGGCGAACGGCCGGCGGTCCGATTTCCCCGACGACCCGGACGCCGAGGACCCGCTCACCTGGGTCGGGCGCGCCAAACTGGCCGGTGACCGGGAACTGGCCCGTCAGCTGCTGGACCGATGGGCGTCCGAGGCCCCGCGGGACCAGTCCACGTTGGGCGTGCTCCGCTACGAGCTGGCCGATCTCGGAGCCTACGCCGAGGCGGCCGCCGCCCAGCGGGAAAGTCTGCCGTTCGCCGCGAACCCCTGGGACTCCGCGTCGGCGTGGCAGACCCTGGCCGAGCTGGAACGTCAGGCCGGCCACTACGAAGCGGCCCGGTCAGCTCTGCGCGAGTGCGGCCGAGCCCTGCGTGACGTGGACGGCTGGCGGCGGGTCGGCCTGGGCCGAAGCTACGTCGAGGAGCTGTTCCGCCTGGCCGGCGCCGGGGGCGGCAAACTGGCCGCCGAAGCGTTCGCCGAAGCCGACCGCGAAGCGCCCGGCGTCCCGAACCTGCCCCTGGTCGTCCTGCAGGCCGCCGCCGACGCGGCCGGCAAGCTCGGCGACCGCCGGCGGGCCGAGCATTACGAGCGGCTCCGGGCCGCCGAACAGCGAAGCATCGAGGAGGGCGGGGCCCGGTGAAGGTCCTGCTCGACGGCCCGGTCCGGACCGGCTACGGCCAGATCCTCCTCGTCGGAGGTGATGAGATCGACCTCTCGCCCGAGGAGGCGTTCCGGGAGCAGGAGAACGGGCTGTGCGGCGCGGCCGTAGCCGGCGCCTTGTTCCTGACGACAGGTCTGCGCTTCGGCGTTGTGGGCTTGCGCGTGGAGTTGCACGCCGGCGAGCCGCCACCCGACGAGACCTGGGAGGAGGTGGTCGAGGTCTCGTTCCGGCAGCGCCGCAACCGGATCCGGGTCGCGGAACTGGACGGCGACGGCTACCCGTTGCGGCTGACGCGAGGCGTTTACCGGGTGCGTTACGCCGCCCGCGGAATGGACGCCGGCCGCGAGGAGGATCAGCGGTACGAGGGCGAGCCGGTTGACCAGTACCTGCTGCAGTTCTGGCCCGGCCCGGCGGCCCCGGACCGGATCGTGCGAAGGACCAGCGATGCGGCCACCTACTGGCACCGGGAGAACCGCGGACGAGCGCTGCCGGCCGAGAATCAGGAAGCCGAGGACCGCCAACTGACGGCCGCGGCGGAACGCTACTTTCGCCAGCAGTACGGCGGCGTCCTGCCCAATGCGCGACTGCGGGCCGTGGACGGGTACACCGCGGCAATGGTCTTGATCGACCGCGACCTGTTGCTGACCCTGTCCGAGCTCGAGGACATCGTTCTGCGCGAGATCGCACGCTGGTGCGCGTGGCAGGCCCTCGACGTAGCCGGTCTCACCGACCACCGGGTGGTCGCCGAGGCCGTCACGGCATTGCGCGCCGGCCGGAGGCCTCCGGCGCCTTTCGACGGCATGGACGACTGGCACTCGGTGGCCGGCGAGGTGACTGAGCGCACGCGCGTGCCGTTCCTGGCGGTCCTCAATGCGGATCCCCGGGGCGAGCAACCGAGCCGGGAGCTGTACGCGCTGTCGGCGCTGGATTGCTCCTCCATCGAAGACCCGCTCGCGGCCGCGGTCGCCTCAGTGGACATGACGGTGACCGCGTTCGGGTCCGACGGCTACGCCCGGTTCCTGGCCGGCCTGCGCGACAGGTTCCTGGGGGCGGCTCAGCATGGCAACGGCACCGGACGGAGTGAGTAGCCGCGGCCGTCGTCGTGCCGGTCTGCTCGTGTCTGGGGTTCACAATCGACGTTATATTTGCATTCGGGACGTCCGCCGAGCAATTTATTGGGCGGTATTTGGCATGATCGAATACTGATGTGGCGCAGATTTGGTGCGAGATAATGATGCATGGCGCAGATGTCGTTGTTCGGTCGGGCTGAGATCGCAGCAATGCGTGATCGCACGGCGGCGCGTAATTATTCTGCCAGCCGGGACGAATTTCGGCGGGAGCATGAGAGGCACCGTGCTTGGGGGCTGCGACGGCGCCACGCAGAGAAATTGCAACGTGTGCGGGGCGGCGGTGGGGCGGTGCCTGTCGTGGCCGCTGCTTGCGACGACTCGGGGCGGCTTTCGACTTCGGCGGTGCCTGGTTCTGCTGCCGGGAACCGGGGGTCTGCGACCTCGCGGCCCGCGTCGCCCGTTGGGGGTGGGCGGTCCGCGTCACCGGCTGCGTCCTTGCCTGCCCGGGTTCCGGCCTCAGTCCCGGTCCCGAAGTCAGCCCCGGCCTCAGTCCCGGCCGCGGCGCCAGTCCCGGTCGCAGTCCCGGTCCCAGCCCTGGTCTCGGCTCCAGTCCCGGTCCAGGTCGCGGTCTCAGCCCCAGTCCCAGTCCCGGTCTCAGCCCCAGTCCCGGTTCAGGTCGCGGTCTCAGCCCCAGTCCCGGTCGCGGCCTCAGCTTCGCGTTTAACGTGGATTTCGCTGGTTCGGGGTCTTGACCTGGTTTTTCTTGAGGGCGGGATGGCGTTGGGCGGGCGTGGATCGGGAGCCTTTGGGGCGTCCCGGCCCTGGCCGGGTGGGTTTCGGGTGGCTGGCCGGGCTGCCGATCAGGGGTAGTAGATGACTGAAACCTTGCCGGACGCGACCGGGTGTGAGCGCGTGGGAAGGCTGGCGTGGTTGCCAGGGCAGCCGGTGGTCGCCGACCAGGTCGCGGGCCAGGCGGAGCTGGGTGAGTGCGGCGATGATGAGCCAGGTCCACCGGTCGGCTTGTTCCGGGGTGCGGAGTTTCGGGGTGGTCCAGCCCAGGACTTGTTTGGTGAAGCGGAACGTGTGCTCGATGTCGAAACGGCGCAGGTAGGCCCGCCAGACCCGGTCGAGGTTCAACGCGGCTGGGTCTTCGCCGTGCCACCACAGCCACACCGTTTTCGGTTCCCGGTCACGGCGTCCGGGTAGCCGCGAGACATGCAACCGGATCAGGGTGCCCTCGACGATGGACAAGGCTCCACCAGGTTCGCGGTAGGTGCGCTGCTTGGGATGCAATTGATGCCAGGCGGCCACGCTCACCTGACCGTAGACCTCGTCGAAAAGTTCGAGGGTGGTGTCCGAGACCGGCCAGGTCGACGAATCCGCGCAGGCGAAACGGGCGCCGTGCCGGCGAGGCGCACCGCCGCGAGGGCCGGGTGAGCGTGACGGTGGGCGGGCGAAGAACACGCGATCATCACGGACCCTGACCACGAGTTGGACGTTCGCGCCGGCCAGCTCGACGGTCACCTGAACCGGGTCGTAGCCGCCGTCGAAGGCGAACAACGCCGGCATCGGCAGCGGCCCGAGCCTGGGCAGTAGCTGCCGGATCTGCTGCGTGGCCACCACGTTCGCGTTCTCGCCGACCAACACGCGCCGGGAATCCAGCGGCGCGGTCCACGAGTCGGCGCCGGCTGACAACGCGACCAGCCATGAATAGCACCAGCCCGCCACGATCGGCTGCCCCGCCGAGTGCCGTGACGGGTGGTAGTAGAAGCCGCGCTGTGGTGAGCACTCGGCGTCGCTGCGCATCCACACCGTAGTGTCCACGGCGAAGTCCGGTTGCCAGCGCTGCGGCCGGGCCGCGGCGAACAGATCACGCAGCATGTCAGCGTCGATCCGGCCCGCGGCCACCGCGGCATAGCCGGCGCCGTGCCCGCGCCGGGCACCCGGCGCCAAACTCAGATAGGCAACTCCACCGACGGTGATCGGGGTGCACAGCCCGTCGATCAAGTCGAACAACGCGTCCGCCCGCGCGGTGAAGCAGTCGTACACCTCGCCCCGGAAACGGTGAAGTTCACCCTTGTCAGCCCACCCAGCCTGCGCCACACTACGAACAACGGCCACCTGATCCTCCCGAGAAGATTCGCCTCTCCTCAGAGTGATCAGGTGGCTGTTCCATGCCAGTCCCTCAACAGAGCGACTGAACCAAGCTCAGACGTTAAACGCGAAGCTCAGTTCCAGTCGCGGGCTCACTTTCGGCCCCAGCCCCAGCCCCGGTCTCAGCCCCCGTCCCGGTCCACATCCCGGTCACAGCCCCAGTCCCGGTCCAGATCCCGGTCACAGCCCCAGTCCCGGTCCAGATCCCGGTCACAGCCCCAGTCCCGGTCCAGATCCCGGTCACAGCCCCAGTCCCGGTCCGGGTCGCGGTCTCAGCCCCAGTCCCGGTCCCGACCCCAGGCCCGGGCTCGGCCGGGCGTCCTGCAGTCGCATTTGGTCGGTCCCGGTTGCGGGCTCGGCCTCTTTCGGTTGGGGCTTCGCGGCCGCTGCGTGTGAGTTCGCATGCGGGGTTCCGCGGGCAGATCCGTGACGCCGGATCGGGGTTGTGTGGTCTTGGGCTCGCGGGCCGCGATGATTGTCGGGCGGGTGTTGGGCGGGTTGCGCCCTTGTGGGTCTTTAATGGATTTCTTTGGGCATTCTTAGTGGGTGGTTGCGGTGACACTCGATGCCGTGAATTTCCGCCGGGTTTGTGCAACTCGCCATTCTGTGGGCGCGGTGATAAAAGGCAAGAATGGCGATGGCGATGGCGATGGCGATGGCGATGGCGATGGCGATGGCGATGGCGATGGCGATGGCGTGCGCGGCTGCGGGGTGACGGTTGGCTTTGTGCGTGGTGGATCAGGCTGTCGTGCCTCGGACCCAAGGCAGGGCCAGGCGTTCGATGGCTACGATCGCGTAGTACAGGATGATGCTGACTATGGCCATCAGCGTCAGGGCGGCGAACGCCGTGGCGGTGTCGCCCTGGCCTGCGGTTTGGACGATGATTGTGCCCAGGCCCTCGTCTACCGAGCCGGACTGCATTTCGCCTACGGCTACGCCGATTACGGCCAGCGGCATGGCCAGTTTGAGGCCGACGAAGATCTGGGGTAGCGCGGCGGGGACGCGTACGCGCAGGAAGGTCTGGACCCGGGTGGCGTCGAGCGAGCGGGCCAGTTCGGCCAGGTCGGCCGGTGTGCTGGTCAGGCCGGTCGCTGTGGAGAGCACGATCGGGAAGAAGCAGAGCAGGAACGCCATGGCCAGCACGGGCTTGGTGCCGAAACCGAACCAGGCGATCATCAAGGGGGCGATCGCGACCTTGGGGACGGCGTTGAGGGCCACCAGCAGCGGGCCGAATGCGCGCTCGAACGGCTTCCACGCGGCGATTGCTGTGCCCAGCGCGACGCCGATGACGATCGACAGCGCGAAGCCGATCAGGGTGACCCGGGTCGTGTCCCAGGCTGTGTTGAGCAGCAGCTCGGGATAGGTGCGGAAGCTTTCGGCCACGTCGAGTGGCGACGGCAGGACGATCGGCTGAATGTCGAAGATCTCGACGGCCGCGGCCCAGACCGCGATGGTCAGGGCGATACCGAACACCGGCCAGGCCACCATCGACAGGGAGATCCGCCGCGCCGGGCGGGTGGGACGGGCCACAGTGGCCTCCGACGGGGGCGTCAGGGTGTCTTGCACCGGTGCTCCTCGAAAAGGGCGGGGGCACGCCGTCGCCGGCGTACCCCCGTCACACTAAAGAACGATCAGGCCTTCGGGGTCAGATCGAAGTTGATGACCTGCTCCGGCTTGAGACCCGGGTCGATCTGGCCGGAACCCTGCAGGATTGCGATCGAGCGGGCGACCCGCTCGGCGTCGAGCGCGCCGACCGGGATGCCGGCCGCGGCCGACTTCACGTACGGGCCCATCAGCGTGAGCTCGGCGGCGATGCCCTCCGGCTTGGCCGTCTGGACGTACTTCTGCATGATCTTGCCGGCGTCATCGGGGTTCTCGATGGAGTCGGAGAGACCCTTGAGCAGCGCCTCGGTGAACTTCTTGACCTTCTCCGGGTTGTCCTGCGCGTACTTCGACGACGTGATCAGCACGTTGCCGTACAGGTCCTGGAGGACGTCGCTGTAGGGCAGCACGACGGCCTTCTTGGGCTTGGCCACCGTCTCGACGGTCGGCTTGCCCACCACGAACTGGCCGATGCCCTGGACCCGGCCCGAGGCGAGGATGCCGATCAGCGTCTGCGCCTCGCCGCTGACGAACTTGACCTTCTTGTCGTCGACGTTGGCCAGCTTGGCGTAGGTCGGGAACAGCGTGCGGACCACCGAGCCGGGCGCGTCGGCCAGCGTCTTGCCCTCGAGGTCCTTCGGCGCGTTGATGCCGTTGCCCTCGAGCGCGATGATCGCCGCCATGGTGCGCTGCTGGATGGCGCTCACCGCGACGAAGCCGGTGGTCTTGTCCTTGCCGCCGGCGGCGATCAGGCCACCGGTGAGGTCGATCGGGGTGAACTGGGCCTGGCCCGACACGATCGACTTGATGTTCTCACCGGAGCCCTTGCCCGGGTTGATCGTGACGTCGAAGCCGGCGTCCTTGAAGTAGCCCTTCTCGAGGGCGACGTACGCGTAGGAGTCACGGCCGAAAGTGCCGAACGAGGTCAGGTATGTGATCTTCTCGAGCGAGGCGCCGCCGCCACCGTCGCCGTCAGCCGAGTCGTCGCTGCACCCAGCGGCCGCGCTCATGGTGAGAGCAAGCGCGCCGGCGACAACGGAACGAACGAGGGTCCTTCTGTGCACCGTAATCCTTCCAGACGGGCATCGAGGCAAATGGCGCGCCGAGGCCTAAGGGGTCGTACGTGGGACGGGGGTGCCCCGACCGGGGATCGTAGGGCAAACTGGCACATGCATCGATGACAAGTTCGTCTCAAACGCCGAAGTAGACGTATCTCTCACGATGGATCATGATGAGCGAGTATGCGTCCGAACAGCGTTTATTGGGGTCGATGATGCGCGTCTGTCTGTTCATCGAGCCCCACCGGGGTGCCTCTTATGACACCCAATTGAGGTTCGCCCGGCACGCCGAAGACGCTGGTTACGAGGGACTTCTGCGCGCCGACCACTACCGCGCGCTCACGCCCGACCCGGGACTGCCCGGTCCGACCGACGCCTGGATCACGCTGGCCGGTCTCGCGCGCGAGACGAAAACACTGCGCATCGGCACAATGGTGAATTCCGCCACTTTCCGTCTGCCCGGTCCTTTGTCGATCATCGTGGCGCAGGTCGATCAGATGAGCGGCGGCCGCGTCGAGCTGGGCATGGGCGCCGGCTGGGTCGAGCGCGAGCACACCGCGTACGGGATCCCGTTCCCTCCGGTGGGTGAGCGCTTCGACCGGCTCGAGGAGCAGCTCGAGATCCTGACCGGCCTGTGGGCGACGGCCGGCGACGAGACCTATTCGTTCCACGGCAAGCATTACCAGCTGGTGGACGCGCACGCTCTCCCCCGGCCGGCACAGCGGCCGCATCCGCCGATCATCGTCGGGGGCAAGGGTCCCCGCCGTACGCCGGAGCTGGCGGCCCGGTTCGCCGACGAATACAACATGCCGTTCAAGTCGGTGGACGAGACCGCGGCGGCGTTCGGCCGCGTGCGTCAGGCGGCGGAGAAGGCGGGCCGGACCAGGCCGCTGACCCTGTCGGCGGGCATCGTGGTGGCGATCGGCCGCAGCGACGCCGAGGCGCAACGCCGGGCCGCTCCCCTGCACGTCAAGAGCGCGCTGCCGCCGGAGGACCCGGTGGTCGGCTCGCCGGCCCAGCTCGTGCAGCGGATCGGCGAGATGCGGGAGATCGGCGCCACCCGCGTGCACCTGCGCATCATCGAGATGGACGATCTCGACCACCTCGACCTGATCGCCGCCGAGGTACTGCCGGAGCTGTCCAAATAGGCTCAGCTGTCCAAATAGGCGAGCACGGCCAGGACCCGGCGGTTGTCGTCCTCGGACGGCGGCAGGCCCAGCTTGGTGAAGATGTTGTTGATGTGCTTGCTGACCGCCTTCTCGGTGACGAAGAGCCGCCCCGCGATGGCCGCGTTGGAACGCCCGGACGCCATCTCGCCCAGCACTTCCCGCTCGCGCGCGGTGAGCACGTCGAGCGGCTGCGAGCGGTCGAGCAGGCGGGCCACCACCTCGGGGTCCATGACCGTGCCGCCGGCCGCCACCTGCCGTACGGCGTCGACGAACTGGGCCACGTCCGACACGCGGTCCTTGAGCAGGTAGCCCACCCCGCCGCGCCGGTCGGAGAGCAGCTCGCGGGCGTACAGCGGTTCCACGTGCTGCGAGAGGACCAGGATCGGCAGTCCGGGGAGCTCACGGCGTACGGCGATGGCCGCTTGAAGCCCCTCGTCGGTGAACGTGGGCGGCAGGCGCACGTCGAGCACGGCCACGTCGGGCTTGCAGTCGAGCAGCGTGGGCAGCACATCGGGCCCGCGGCCGACCACCGAGACGACCTCGAACTCGAACGCCTCCAGGATCCGGGTCAATCCGTCCCGGAGGAGAGCATGGTCCTCGGCGATGACGACGCGCACGGCAACTCCATGGTGACGATGGTCGGTCCGCCCGGCGGGCTGGACAGGGTCATCGTGCCATCGAAGGCGGCGAGGCGTCGCTCCATTCCGGCCAGCCCGGTGCCCCTGGACATGTCGGCGCCGCCCCGGCCGTCGTCGCCGACCTCCATGCGCAGCAGGTCACCGGCGCGGTGGATGCTGACGTAGGCGAAGGTGGCCGCGCTGTGCCGTTGCACGTTGGCCAGCGCCTCGGCGATCGCGAAATAGGCCGCCGACTCGACCGGCGTCTCCAGCCGGCCCTCGATGCCCGAGTCCACAGTGGTCGGGATGCGTGAGGTCAGGGCGAGGGCCCGGACCGCCCCGTCGAGGCCACGCTCGGCCAGCACCGGCGGGTGAATCCCGCGTACGAGATGGCGCAGCTCGACCAGGGCGGTGGAGCTGTTCTCGCGCGCCTCGGCCAGCAGCTTGCGGGCGGTTCCGGGGTCACGCTCGATCAACTCCTCGGCCAGGCCGATCGTCATGCCGAGCGACACCAGCCGGGCCTGGGCGCCGTCGTGCAGATCACGCTCGATGCGGCGCAGCTCGGCGGCCTGGGCGTCGACCGTGTCGGCCCGGGTGACGGTGAGCTGGGTGACCCGCAGGCGCAGCTCGGCGGCGCGGGTCGGGGCCAGGAACAGCCGGGCCCACAGCCCCTCGAACCGGCGCAGATGGGGCGCGGCGGCCAGGCCCAGCGCGAGGAAGACCAGGCCCTGAGGCAGCGAAAGGAAGCCCTCGCTGACGCTCTCGATGGGCCAGTTCACGCCGTAGCCCGACCACTCGCCGCCCAGATACATCCAGAGCGGCAGCAGCACGATGCCTTCCACCCCGTACGCCGGGATGGCCAGCGTCAGCACGCCGAGCACCACCCCGCCGATCCCGCCCGGCAGCAGCCACGCGAAGTCGCGCCAGGTGGCCGGGTCGGTGATCACCCAGTGGTAGCGCTTCCAGCCGACCGCCCCGACGTCGTGCGGCTTCGGCCGGTACGGCCGGGGGATGCTCACCCCGTGCCAGCCGGCCACCCGGCGGGCCAGGTCGGCGCGGGCCCGGATGAGCACGGTCACCGCCGGCAACGCCACCAGCCCGATCCCCAGCACCGGGGTGAGCACCAGCGACACCAGGAAGAGCACGAAGAGCGGGAAGTTCAGGACCGCGAGCACGATCGCCAGCAACCCCGCCGCCATGGCCCGCAGCCCGTCACGAATCCAGTCTCTGGTCTCCACGCTTTCCATCCTGAAGCACCGGCGCCGCCAACTCAGTAGTGCTAGCCCTACCAACGCGAGGGGATCCTGCACTCCTGACCTTGAGGGGGTCCGTACGGTGTGCTGGAACGCATGACGACGATGGCAGAGCGGCCGCGCACGACGGCCGGAAGCGACTTCGCCGAGCTGGGCCGGCGGATCAACCAGGCGGGCCTGCTGCGACGGCGGCCGGGGTATTACGTCCTGCGGCTCGGCCTGGTCGCCGGCGCGCTGATCCTCGGCTGGACCGCCTTCTTCCTGATCGGCGCCTCCTGGTGGACGCTGGCCGTGGCGGCATTCCTCGCCGTGGTGTTCGCACAGACCGCGCTGGTCGCCCACGACCTCGCGCACCGGCAGGTGTTCCGCACCAACAAGCCGAGCTCGCGGGCCGGTCTGATCGCGGGCAACCTGGCGATCGGCATGTCGTACGGCTACTGGATGGACAAGCACACCAAACACCACGCCAACCCGAACCATGACGATCTGGACCCGGACGTCGGGCCGGGCGTGCTGGTCTGGTCGCGCGAGGCGGCCCGGGGCAAGGGTTTCCTGACCCGCTACCAGGCGTACTTCTTCTTCCCGCTGCTGACCCTGCTCGGGTTGTCCCTCAAGCGCGACAGCCTGCGGTGGATCAACGAGAAGAAGAAGCCGCTGGAGGCCGCGCTGATCGGCGTCCACCTGATCGGCTACGTCGCGGCACTGGTCCTCGTGCTCAGCCCGCTGCAGGCGCTGGCGTTCCTCGTCGTGCACCAGGCCATCTTCGGCGTCTATCTGGGCATGACGTTCGCCCCCAACCACAAGGGCATGCCGCACCCCGACGGCAGCGAGGACTTCCTTCGCAAGCAGGTGCTGACCTCGCGCAACGTGCGCGGCAGCCGGTTCGTCGACGCGGCTCTGGGCGGGCTCAACTACCAGATCGAGCACCACTTGTTCCCGGCCATGCCGACCCCGAACCTGCGCAAGGCCCAGCCGATCGTGCAGCAGTACTGCGCGGAGATCGGCGTCCCGTACGAGATGACCAGCCTGACCGACTCGTACCGGCAGGCCCTGCAGCATCTGCACGACGTGGGCGCCGACCTCCGCGCGGCCGCCTAGCGGGGGATGTTGCGCAGGTTCGTGCGAGCCAGGTGAAGCATCTGTCCCACGCCGCCGGACATGACCGACCGTCCGGCGGCGAGCGCGAACCCGGCCGCCTCTTCCTTGGTGATGTGGGGCGGGATCTCCAGCGCGTTCGGGTCGGTCACGACGTCGAGCAGGGCCGGCCCGTCGTGGTCGAGCATCTGACGCAGCGCGCCGCGCACATCGGCGGGCTTCTCCACCCGTACGGCGTGCAGCCCGGCCGCCCGCGCGATGGCCGCGAAGTCGACGTGATCGTGGTCGGTCTCGTACGGCGGGTCCCCGGCCACCAGCATTTCCAGGCGCACCATGCCGAGGCTGGAGTTGTTGAACACCACCACCTTGACCGGCAGGTTGTGCAGCTTGGCGGTGAGCAACTCGCCCAGGAGCATGGCCAGCCCGCCGTCGCCGCTCATCGAGATCACCTGCCGCGACAAGTCGACCTTCTGAGCGCCGAGGGCGTGCGGCAGCGCGTTCGCCATCGTTCCGTGCACGAACGAGCCCAGCACGCGGCGGCGTCCGTTCGGCGTGATGTAACGCGCCGCCCAGCTCGTGCACATACCGGTGTCGGCCGTGAAGATCGCGTCGTCCGCGGCCTCCTCGTCGAGCACCGAGGCCACGTACTCGGGGTGGATCGGCACCAGATCTTCCACGTCTTTCGTGTACGCCCCCACGACGCGCTCCAGCTCGTCGACGTGCTTTTTCAGCATCCGTCCGAGGAACTTGTGGTCCTTGCGCTCGAGCCGCGGCCGGAGCGCCCGCAGCGTGGTGCCGACATCACCGGCCACCCCCATGTCGAGCGCGCTGCGGCGGCCCAGACGCGACGGGTCGATGTCGATCTGGATCGTGTTCTTCTGGGGCAGGAATTGCCGGTACGGGAAGTCGGTGCCGAGCAGCAGGAGCAGGTCGGCCTCGTGGGTCGCCTGGTAGCAGGCGCCGTAGCCCAGCAGGCCGGACATGCCCACGTCGTACGGGTTGTCGTACTGCAGCGACTCCTTGCCGCGCAGCGAATGCCCGACCGGCGCACCCAGCAGCTCGGCCAGCTGGAGCACCTCGTCGCGGGCGCCCGCGCAGCCGATCCCGCCGAAGATGGCGACCGTGCCGGCCGCGTTGATCCGCTCGGCCAGCTCCGCGATCACGTCGTCGGGCGGCGCGCCGAGCACCGGACCGGCCACCGCGTGCCCGTGCCCGGTGTCGTTGGCCGCGTCCGCCTCGAGCACGTCGCCCGGCACCACCAGGACCGCCGCGCCGCGCTTGCCGACCGCCTGCTGGATGCCGATCCGGGCCATCCGCGGCATCTGCTCCGGCGACGACACCATCTCGGTCCAATGGCTGGCCTGCTCGAACAGCCGCTTCGGATCGGTCTCCTGGAAGAAGCCGGTGCCGATCTCACCCGAGACGATGTGCGAGGCGATGGCCAGCACCGGAGCGGCCGATCGGTGCGCGTCGAAGACTCCCTGGATCAGGTGTGTGTTGCCCGGCCCGCAACTGCCCGCGCAAACCGCGAGTTTTCCGGTGACCTGGGCCTCGGCGGCCGCCATGAACGCCGCGGACTCCTCGTTGTGCACGTGGACCCACTCGATCGCGTCGTTGCGCCGGATCGCGTCCGACAGAGCGTTGAGGCTGTCCCCCACGATGCCGTAGATGCGTTCCACGCCCGCCTGCACCAGCACCTCGACGAACTGGTCAGCGACTGTCTTTCCCCTACCGAACACCGCGGCCTCCCGACCTCGTGCGAATGTGCGTGGGTTACCCGAGTGTCGAAGCGCGCGAACGGAGTCAGGGATGGATCTGCGTCTCACTAACAAGGTGGCCGTGGTCACCGGCGGTAATGCGGGCATCGGGGAGGCGATCGCCCGCGGGCTGGCCGCCGAGGGCGCGCACGTGGTGCTCGTCGCCCGCGATCCGGGCCGGCTGGCCGCCGTGGCCGAGTCGATTTCCGGCGTACGCGTGCTGACCGTCGCCGCCGACCTGACCGAACCTGACGCCGCCGACCGGGTGGCCGCGGCCGTCGAGGCCGAGTTCGGCGGGGCCGACCTGCTGATCAACAACGCCGGCACCGGGAGCGAGGAGAAGATCCTCACCGCCCCCGACTCGCGGTGGCAGTTCTACTGGGAGCTGCACGTGATGGCGGCCGTCCGGCTCGCCCGGTCGATCGCGCCGCTGATGAAGGCCCGCGGCGGGGGCGTGATCCTGCACAACGCGTCGATCTGCGCCACCCAGCCGCTGGGCTACGAGCCGATCTACAACACCACCAAGGCCGCGCTCGTCATGTTCTCCAAGTGCCTGGCCAACGAGCTGATCGGCGACAACATCCGGGTCAACGCGGTCAACCCCGGCCTGGTGATGACCGGCGACTGGATCAAGACCGCGAAGTCGCTCACCGAGGGCACCGACCAGACGTGGGAGCAGTACCTGCAGAAGATCGCCGACGACAACGCGCCGATCGGCCGGTTCGCCACCCCGGAAGAAGTGGCCGACTTCTTCGTCTTCCTGTGCTCGGAACGGGCGGCCTACTCCGTCGGGTCGACCTATTACGTCGACGGCGGCTGGCTCAAAGTGACGACCTGAGGAACGGGATCAGGATGGGCAGCACCTGCGCGGCCTGCATGGCCACCAGATGATCGGCGCCGGGGACAAGACAGACTTCCCACCCGTACGCGGTCAGCTCGCTCTGATGCTCCAGCAGCGGCCCGGCCAGGGCGACATAGGCGTTGTCCCAGGCCGGCCCGTACTGGATGTTGTCGTTCCGCCCGGCGAAGGCGAGTCGCGGGATCCGCAGGCGCACCTTGCTGTCGTCGAAGCCCCGCAGCGACTCGTAGAGCGTCACGAACTGCCGGGTCTGGTCGGGCGTCTGGGTGAAGGCCACCGAATCCCAGTCGCCCGGCACGGCTTCACCGGACGGCGGGGGCGGCGGGTCGAGCGCCATGCGGTGGGCCGCGCCGGTGACGGCCAGCATCGCCTCGTACGGCCCGCCGAGCGGGGGAAATCCGCCCATGGCCAGGGCAGTGAGCCGATCCGTGCGCAGCGCCAGCTGCAGCCCGGACAGCGCCGTCCAGGAGTAGCCGTAGTAGGCGAACCGGTCGGCGCCGGCCGCGTCGGCCAGGGCCAGCAGGTCGGCCGCCACGGCGTCGGCGGTCAGCGTGAGCGGAGCCGGGTGCTCGTTGCGATGGCCCTCGTAGTCCGCCGTGATCACCCGGAAGCCGGCGTCGGCCAGACCGGCCGCGAGGGTGTGCCCGTTGGCCGGGTCGGCGCCCCAGGCCCGCATCGTCTCGGCCTGCTCGCCCTCGATCAGCCGGGTGCCGACCGGGGTGAGAACGGCCGGTCCACTGCCTTGGACCTGGACATCGATCATGGAACCGTCGTGAAGTCGCGCGGTAGGCATGCAAAACACTATACACTGTCAGGAGTTATGGACGATCACCTCAGGCGGCTCTGGCGGCATCGCGGGACGACCCTGCCCACGCCCCGCCGCGGCCCCCGCCAGCAACTCGACCTCGACGCCATCCTCGACGCGGCGATCGCCCTGGCCGACGCGTCCGGGCTCGACGCCGTGTCCACCCGGGCCGTCGCCGCACGCTTCGACAAGACGGCGATGGCGCTCTATCCGTACGTGGGAACGAAGGAGAATCTGCTCGCGCTGATGCAGGACCACGCGAGCGCGGCACCCGCGACACCCCCGGCGACACTGCGGGAGTGGGCGACGGCGCTGTTCGAGCTGTATCTGGCCCATCCGTGGCTCACCGAACGGTCGTGGGCCCAAGGCAGCCAGGGCCCGAACGAGCAAGATTGGATGGAGTCGCTGCTGGCCGTCTTCGAGCGTCTCGGGGTCGCGGCCGAGGTGCGGGCGCCGGCCGTCACGATGCTCTATGCGACGACGCGGGCCACGGCTCAGACGGCGGCCGCCTATCGCCGCCTGACGCCCGCGGACGAGGCCGCCTGGCTGGCCCGGGCCACCGCGATCCCCGATTTCGCCGCGCGTTATCCACTCTCGACCGGGCTGCCACCGGTCGCCACCGATTGGCGGGACGCGCCCCAGGCCGGTCTGCTGGCGGCGGTCGATCTGCTGGAGGCGGGCCTGACCGGGGCGACCGACACCGGCGGCGCCGGGCAACTCGGTGGCGAGGCGTGACCCGGCGGGGTCAGAGGTCGAGGACCAGGCCTGACGTGGCGATGTCGATCGGGCCGTCGAAGTGCGCGGCGGCGGCCTCCCGCGCGGCGTCGCGATCGGTGCCCGGCCACAGGTGGGTGAGCATCAGGCGGCCCACGCCGGCCTGGCTCGCCCGGCGGCCGGCGTCGCTCGCGCTCGACAGCCCCTCGCGCAGATCCGCGGGCACCTCGTCGACATAGGTGGCCTCGGCCACCAGCAGGTCGTCCTGCGCGGCCAGGTCGACCAGGGCGGCCGAGGGGGCGCAGTCGCCCGAGTAGGTCATCGAACGGCCACCGGCCTCCAGGCGCAGCCCCGCGTTGGGCAGCATGTGCGGCAACAGGCGGCTGAGCACGTCGAACGGCCCGATCGGAAACCGGTCGCCCGGCTGGAAATCGTGCCGCGTGAAGGCCCCGGCCAGCATTTCCGGCCGGTCCAGCGCCAGCACCGCGTCGAGGGCGGCCCTGGGGGCGTACAGGGGAAGGGGTGGGGTCTTGACCGCGGACAGCGCGCGCGCCCGGAGCAGCGGGTTGATGTCGGCGCAGTGATCCGGATGACCGTGACTGATCAGGACGGCGTCGACCTGTTCCGCCTCGACGTGCCCGAGCAGGCGGGGCAGGGTGGCGTAGCCGAGGTCGAGCACGAGCCGGAAGCCGTCCAGCTCGACCAGGAAACCGCTGCAGGGTTCGACGGCCGTTGGGAACGCCCCGCTGGCGCCGAGCACGGTAAGGCGCATCAGTTCACCTCCGCCTTCAGCAGGGACCGCAGCGCGCTCGTGCCGTCCGCGGTCAGGCGCACCGCACGCCCGGTACCGATTCTGGTCACCCACTGCCGCTCGAGGAAGGCCTCGCACAGCCTCGCCCCGGCCACCCCGGCCAGATGATGCCGCCGCTCGGTCCAGTCGAGGCAGGCGCGCGCGAGAGGCCGGCGTCCCGCTTCGAGCGAGATCCCGAGCGTCGAGACGAGCCATTCCTTCCCGTACGCGGTGAGCGCGAACCCGCCGTCCTGATCCAGCATCTTCCCGGCCGTCATCGCATCGGTGACCGCGACCCCGAGCCGCCCCGCGAGATGGTCGTAGCAGGTGCGCCCCCGCCGCAGGGCCGCCGACGCGGTGACCGCCCGCAGCCCCCGCGGGGCCGGCCCCGGCCCGAGGCGGGCGGCCAGATCCTCGATGAGCTGCGCGGCGGCCGGGTCGGCCAGATGCACATAGCGGTGGCGGCCCTGCTTACGCTCAGCCAGCAGGCCGCCCTTGACCAGCCGATGCAGGTGCTCGGTGGCGGTGGACGGCGCCACTCCCGCGTGGACGGCCAGCTCCCCCGCCGTCCACGCACGCCCGTCAAGCAGCGCCAGGCACATCGCCGCCCGAGTCTCGTCGGCCAGCAGGGCCGCCAGCGCCGCAAGGTCGGATGCCGAGGTCATGCCTCATTCTGACCCGGCCACCCTTCGGCGCGGGCCGAACCTTTCCCGGCCGCCCCGGTCCGCGGGCTTCACCCCGACGGCCGGTTCCGGTCCGCGGTTCAGGCGACGGCCGGCTCCTGTTTGCGCGGCGCGGGACGGCCGAGTGCGAGCACGGCGACCACGCTGATCGGGGCCAGCGTGACGTGGCAGAGGGTCAGAGCGACCGTGCTGGCCGTGTCCAGGTCGGCCGGCAGCGTCATGACGAAGATCGTGACAATGGCGAGAACCGGCGCGACAATCGCCGCCGTCCGTGTGACCCAGGAACCGAGCCGCGACAGCAGGGCAACGAGCACGAGACCGATCAGCAGCGGCACGGCGGTGAAACCGGCCACGGTGATCGCGTCGACCTCGTTGCTCACGCCGTTGGCGGTGAACTCGAAGCGGCCACCCGCGGCCCGCCCGACCGCATAGATGATCAGGTTGAGGACGACCGCCGCGGCCACCGTGACCAGGCTCCTACGCATCGGCGTGCGCCTGCTTCAGGTAGGCCTCGATGCGAGCGAACGCGCCCTGCCACACTTCGCCGACGAAGAAGTCGCGAACCTCGGGCACCGGGAAGCCGCTCTGCACCACAGTCATGAGCGTGCCGTCGCCCTGAGCCTCGAAGGTGACCTCGACCCGCGTGGTCATCTCCAGCCCGTCCGGCCCCGACCCGATCGACTCGGTCACCAGCCGGTGCGGCCGGTCGATCTCGAGAAACGTCTGCGTCTCGCGAAACAGCGTGTTCTCGTCGGGCCCCCACACGGCGGTCTGCCGGCCGCCCACCCGCAGGTCGACCTCGATCTCGACGATGCCCGGCTCCTCGTCGAGAATGCTGAACCAGATCTTCTGCTTCCCGGCATCGGTGTAGGCGTCGAAAACCTCCTCCGGAGTGGCCGGAAGCTGCCGGGTGACCCGCATGTCAAGCGTCATCGGTGTGCTCTCTCTCGTCGGCTTTCCCCACGCGGGGCTTGATTTGGGCAGCCCTCGCCCGCGGCACGGCAGCGCCCGGCTCGACGGCGCCCGGCTCGGCGGCGCCCCGCTCGACGGCGACCTCCGGCTCGGTGGCGGCGTTCTGTTCGGCTGCGGCGCCTCGGGTCAGGGTGAAGTAGGCGTCGAGGCCATCGAGGCGGCGTGCCCACAGTCGCTGGTAGAAGCTGATCCACGCCATGGCCGAGTCGAGCGGCGCCGGCGCGAGGCTGCACTGCCGGGTGCGGCCGACCTTCTCGGTGACCACCAGGCCGGCGTCCTCCAGCACCTGAACGTGCTTCTTCATGCCGGTCAGCGTGATGCCGGCCGGCTCGGCAAGCTCGCCGATCGTCGCCGGCCCCGCCCCGAGCCGGATCAGCACGCCACGGCGAGTGGCATCCGCCAGCGAGGCGAACACCCGATCCAATCCCTCTTGCTGAACCACATGGTTCACCTTAGAAAACTGAACCAGAAAGTTCAACGTTGAGCCCCCGGGGAGATTCGAACTCCCGCCCTCCTGGTTCGAAGCCAGGCGCGCTGTCCGGCTGCGCTACGGGGGCGTCGTGTCGTCGGGTGGTCTCGAACCACCAGCCTCCGCCTTATGAGGGCGGCGCTCTCCCGCTGAGCTACGACGACGTGCACTGCTCGTCCGGTCTTTTACGGAAGCGGATCGTCCGCAACCGGCCCTAGGGTGCTCGGCATGCTGCAATCACGCACCCAAGACATGTGGTGGGGCATGGCCGTCGAGGCACCCGACCCGGCGGCGCTGGCCCGGTTCTATTCGGAGCTGGTCGGCTGGCCCGTGGTCCACGAGGAACCGGGCACCACGGTGCTGGCCACCCGGCCCGACGGTTCGAACTTCGTCGTCTTCCAGAAGGCCGACGACTACGAACCTCCGGTCTGGCCGCCCACCGGCCGGCAGCAGCGGCCGATGATGCACTTCGACTTCCAGGTCGGCGACCTCGACTCCGCGGTGGCCGAGGCGCAGGCCCAGGGGGCCAAGCTGGCCGATCACCAGCCGCAGTCGCACGTACGGATCCTGCTCGATCCGGCCGGGCATCCCTTCTGTCTGGTACGCGACGACGGCTGACGATTTGGGGCGGCGGCTGCGCGTTGGCTGGGTAGCGCAAGTGATCCCCTCCAGCGAGCCCGGCGGTCGCCTTACCCGCCGCAGCCGGCCCGCGCGAGCCACCGCCCCCTATTAAATTGTCACTGGAAAAGCACGGGCGGCAGGATTCGAACCCGCACCTTACGGCTTTGGAGGCCGTCGCTCTACCATTTGAGCTACACCCATAGGACCATTCAGGACACGCGTCGATAAGCCAGGCGGCATCAACCGAGAATCGCCCGCAAACCACGGGACATCGGCCTGGAACGGCACAACGAAGTCCGGGCACGGTGGCCTGCAGTCACACACACCATGAAGATCGGCGCAGGGGGCTACGTCGTCAGACGGGCAAGCCGTTACAGCGTCAGGCTCCCAGAACCGACACGGATCGCCTAGTAGGCGAGACCAGCCCGATCCACGACCGGACGCCACATGAGACGCCGCCGCATGACAGCACTCCGGACACCCGGGCGCCACATCTCCGCGGCACTCACACACAGGCGGACAACAATGGCGTCATGCCATTTCATCTCGATCCCCTTTCGTGTGGCGCTCTCGCGGACTCACCAAACCATAGAGCCCACCAGCGCCCGCCGCAATTCTTTTTCGGGCACGTCCGGAAGGGCAGCATCTCCCGATCATGACTGAGCCCGGCGACCCCGTACGGGATCGCCGGGCCCGCGGTCTACCGAACGGACCAGCCGTCGCCGTATTCGACGAACAACGGGTCGGTTCGCAGGGTCACCGGCCGTTCCACCAGCACACATCGGCGGTCGCCGGGCCACCACCAGCCACCCGACCGGGTCAGCGTCGCCCAGAGGTCAAAAGCGCTATTTTCCCGTACGGGAACGAGGTTGGTCTTCCGGAGAACGTCGGCGAAGGCGATCCAGTACGCGTCCTGGTGGCCGTACCAGCCGACCGGCACCGGGCCCAGCGCCGCCCGGATCGGCAGATAGATCTGGGACAGACGGCGGAACAGTTCTTCCCGTACGCCTTGCACGAGCACCTCATGAAACGGCAGCCCCGCCTCGAGGGCCTGGTCGGGTGCCATGACGGGCCAGCGTTCGCCCTTCTTACGCTTGGGCGGCGGCCGGTCGGCGGGCGGTTCGGTGAAGTCGGCCTCGAGCGCGGACCTGAGCCGGGACAGTCCGGCCGCGATGTCACTGGCCACCGGCCGGGCGCCGAACTCGGTCATCAGGCCCTCATGGGTGGGCAACCCGTCGAGGAAGGGAAGCGCGGCGCGGGGTGACGTGACCCAGACGAATTCGGGACGCCGCCGGCCGTGCCGGGCGTAGATCGAGGCGATCGCCTCTTCGGTGGTGATGTGGTCGACCGGCTTGGTGGAGGTTCCGATCTCGAGCCAGTTCTGGCGAATTTCCTTCGCCTGCAACCACAGTTCTGTCCGGAGCGCGGCCTGTCGCCGCGCGGTCGCGATCAAAGCGCGAGGGCGCACGCGCCCTTCCGAGAGAAGGTCATCATGCGCCCATGATGACCTTCGCCCAGTCGTTTCCGCAACTCGTTATTTGGGTGCTCCCAAATCGTCCAGGGCCTTCTGCGACCCGCGGTGCAGCGGCACGGGGTCGGTCTTGCGGGCCTTCTCGAGGGTGATTTCCTTGGCCGCCGCGTTGGCCTGTTCGAGCTGCGGTTTGCGGTCGAACAGGGTCTTGGTCAGCGAGCAGGCGACGTTGGCGTCCAGGTCGTTCTTCACGAGCAGCACGTTGGGGACGACGATCGTCTTAATGTCGGCGGCGAGCTTGTAGGTGGCGGCGGGGATGGAGCCGGCCTCGTACACCTCGTTGATCTTCTGCATGTCCGGCAGCAGCGGCGTGATGTCGAGGAACTCGACCTGGTCGCCGGAGGTCGTGAGCAGGTCGGTGATGCCCGGGGTGGGCAGGCCGCCCGACCAGAACAGCGCGTCGATCGAGCCTTCCTTCATGCCGTCGACGGTCTTGGTCAGGTCGAGCTTCTGGGCCTTGATGTCGGCGGGGCCGAGCCCGGCCGCGGTCAGCAGGCGGTTGGCGATGACCTCGGTGCCGGACTTCGGGGAGCCGGTGGAGACCCGTTTGCCCTTCATGCCGGCCACGTCCTTGATGCCGGCCGCCTTGCGCACGATCACCTGCGTGTAGTTGGTGTGGATGCGGGCCAGGGCGGCGATCGGCTGCTTGCTGTCGAAGCTGCCGGTGCCGTTGACCGCATCGGCGGCGGTGTCGGCCAGCGAGAAGGCCACGCCGTACGTGCCCGCGACGAGCTGCTGGATGTTCTGCACGGAGGCGCCGGTCTCGGACGCGGTGGCCTTGACCTTGCTTCCGGAGGCCCCGATCTGTTCCGCGTACGCGTTGCCGAGCGCAAAATAGACGCCGGTCGCGTTGCCGGTGGCGATGCCGATCCGGGTCTCGTTGGCGACGTCGCAGGTCACCTCCCCGCCGGCATCGGTCGAGGCGGCATCCTGCCGTCCGCCGCAGGCCGTGAGCGCGCCGGTGAGGGCGAGCGCGACCCCGGCTGCTGCCATTCGTCTCATATCAACCCCGTTCTTCCGTATTCGTGGTGTCCGGATGCGTGGTGTCGCGGTGCGGAGCGGTCCGGTCCGCGGTCGAGGCCGGCGCGGGTTGCGCGGGAGCGGGTGAGGGCTCGCTGTGCGCGGGCTCGGGCAGGCCGGGCGCAGGTGTCGTTTCGGCCAAGCCGGGCGTGGCGGGCGCAGGCGTCGTTTCGGCCAAGCCGGGCGTGGCGGGCGCAGGCGTCGTTTCCGCCATACCGGGGGCGGCCGGGTCGGAGCGGCGATGGTCGATTGCGGCCCAGGCAGCCGATCCGGCCAGCAGCAGGATGCCGGCGGCGATGGTGACCGGCTCCAGGTAGAGCAGGAGCAGCCCGGCCAGGGCGGCCAGGACCCGTGAACCGGTGCCCGCGCGGCCCACGCCCAGCACCCAGCCACCGGTGGCGACGGCCAGGCCCGCCACGCCCAGCATCGCGGCCACCGAGGCCCAGACGATGTCGAGGAACGGGCCCCGCGCCAGCAGGTAGGACCCCGACGGGGTGAGGACGAACGCGATCGGCGCCAGGAACGCCGGGAGGGCGTACTTGAGCGCCTGCCACATCGTCGGGATCGTGCGGCCGCCGGTGATCGCGCTGGCGCCCACCGCGGCCAGGGCGGTCGGCGGCGTGACCTCGGAGAGCACCGAGTAGTAGAAGACGAACATCGCCGCGGCCGGGGCCGGCACACCCAGGGCGAGCAGCGCCGGCCCGATGATGACCCAGCCGATGATGAAACTGGCGGTCACCGGCACCGCGAGACCGAGGATGGCCAGCGCGACCGCGGCCAGGATCACGGTCAGGGCCAGCACCACGGTCGGGTTGTCGGTCACCGCCTGCGCGCCCCGCACGAGCAGCGAGGCCAGCTGCGCGCCGAGGCCGGTCTTGGTCGTGGTGGCGGTGATGATCCCGGCCGCGGCGCAGACCGCGACGACCGGCAGCACCCCGCGCACCCCGGCGCTGAGCGCGGTGAACAGTCGCTGCGGGGTCAGCCAGGAACGCCGGTCGAGGAACGACAGCGCGAAGGCGAGCAGGGTGGCGTAGACGACGGCGCGCGTCGCGCTCTGGCCCAGGGCCAGCAGCACCACGATCAGCACCAGCGACGAGAAGTGGTAGCCGAACCGGCCCAGCAGACGCAGCGTGCTGACCGGCGGCGTCTCCAGCGAGCGGACCCGGAACCGGCGTACGTCGATCTCGACCGCCAGCAGGATGCCCAGGTAGTACAGAACCGTGGGGATCATCGCCCAGCCGAGAACGGTCAGATACGAGACGTCGAGGTATTCGGCGACGATGAACGCGGCCGCGCCCAGGGTCGGCGGCGAAAGGATCGCCCCGACACCGGCCGCGGCCAGCATGCCGCCCGCCTGCTCGGCCGGATATCCGGCGCGGCGCAGCATCGGCCAGGTGACCGCGCCGACGCTGACCGCGGTGGCCGTGCCCGAGCCCGACACCGTGCCGAGCAGAAAGCCCGCGGCCACCGCCGTACGCCCGGCGGCACTGCGCGACCGCCGGAACGCGGCCACCGACAGGTCGACGAAGAACCGGCTGGCCCCGGAAAGATCGAGCACGGCGCCGTAGATCGTGAACAGGACGATGTACGTGGCGGCGACGTCGAGCGGGGTGCCGTAGAACCCGCTGCCCGAGTTGTAGAGCGCGTCGACGATCTGCGAGAAGTCCAGCCCCGCGTGGGCGATCGGCCAGTTCTGCGGGAGAAGTCCGCCGTAGTACCCGTACGCAAGGAAGGCCAGACAGACGACCGGGAGCGCCCACCCGGTCGTGCGCCGGCATGCCTCGACGACCAGGACCAGCAGGACGGCGCCGAACACGATGTCGGCCGGCTCGAGCAGGCCCTGCCGATCGAGGAACCCGTCGTATCCGCCGCCGAGCGGGCTCACCGGATAGAGGCAGACGACCAGCGTGGCCACGGCCAGGACCCAGTCGGCGATCGTGGGGCTGTCACTGCGCCGCTTGCCGATCCGCGACCGGTACGCGAGGAAGACCAGCGGCAGCGTGCCCGCCAGAAAGATGATCAGGTAGTACTGACTGCCGCGGGCAAGCGGCCGGAAAACCTGCCACAACACAAGCACCGCCACCGCAAAGGCGACGACCGCCACCCCCGTGCCGATGCGACCCGTGAGCCGGCGGGCGGGCAGTTCCTCATCGTCGTAGTGCACCGCGTCCACCATGGACGCATCGGACCGCTCCCGGACCCCGGAAGATCGATCTTCGCCCATGAAACGGACAGTACCGGCTGCGAACGCGCTTGGTAACCGCACGACTCATAACGGATGAACAGCCAGTCACGTTACGAATCCCCCGGTAACACCCGTCCGGACACCACGAACCGCTGCACCCGAGCGGCAACCGTCCGCGACCACCCCATGCAACCCACGCCCTGCGTAATGGAACCTGATTTGCCGACGGAGGGGACCGGATGACCACGCAGGTGAAGGCGGAAGTGCAGCAGCAACGCGCAGGGCTCGCCGTTGACTTCCCGGTGCTGCGCCGCCGCCGCATGATGGGCCTGGTCAACGGCGTCACCGTCGCGTCCCTGGGCGGTGCGGACAAGGACGTCCTCACCGCCTCGGGGATCGTTCGGGACGATATCCGGCGCAGCTTCGGCATGGCGTCCGGCGTCGCCCGGGGCGTTCCGCTCGCGGTGCGGCTGCGGCTGATCAGCGCGAACTCCGGCCGCCCGCTCACCGGGCACTCCGTCTACGTGTGGCACGCCGACCGGGACGGCGCCTATTCGCTTTACTCACCGGGGCTGGACGGGCAGAACTACCTGCGAGGTATCCAGGTCACCGACGATCAGGGCTGGGTCGCCTTCTCGACGATCTTCCCGGGGGCGAGCGAGGGCCGCTGGCCGCACCTGGGCTTCGAGATCAGCCCGGCGGTCACCGCGGCGCCGGTGCGGGCGGGGCAGGTCGGCCTGCCCGCGGATGCCTGCGTCCGGGTCTACGGCACCACCGCGTACGCCGCTAATGCCGCCCACCTGGCGCTGGCCAGCCCGGTGGCCGACGACGGCGGCGAGCTGGCCATGGCCACCGTCACCGGCGATCTTGACCGTGGCTTCGTGGCGACCAGGACCATTAGCATCTGATCCGGGAGGATCAGATGACTTCGAACTCGTTCCAGGCGGCGCGCGACTTCCTGCTGGCCCACAGCGACGACTACGACGTCGCGGTCGAGCAGTTCCGATGGCCCGACCTGGGCGACGACGATTTCAACTGGGCCCTCGACTGGTTCGACGTGATCGCCGAGGGCAACGACGCGCCCGCCCTCTGGATCGTCGAGGAGGACGGCTCCGAGCAGAAGTTCTCGTTCGCCGAGATGTCGCACCGGTCCGGCCAGGTGGCCACCTGGCTGCAGGCCCAGGGCGTACGCCGCGGGGACCGCATCGTCGTCATGCTGGGCAACCAGGCCGAGCTGTGGGACACGATCCTCGCCGCCATCAAGCTGGGGGCGGTGCTCATTCCGGCCACGCCGCTGCTCGGCCCGTCCGACTCGGCCGGCCGGGTGACTCGCGGCGGCGCCCAGCACGTCATCGCCGCGTCCTCGGCGGCGAGCAAGTTCGCCGGGGTGGACGGCGAGATCACCCGCATCGCGGTCGGTGAACCCGTCGAGGGCTGGCTCACCTTCACCGACTCGTACGACGGGAATGTCGGTTTCGCCAAGACCGGGAAGAGCAAGGCGAGCGACACCCTGCTGCTCTACTTCACCTCGGGTACGACGGCGCGGCCCAAGCTGGTCGAGCACACCCACGCGTCGTACCCGGTCGGGCATCTCTCGACCATGTACTGGATCGGTCTGCGACCGGGCGACGTCCACCTCAACATCTCGTCGCCGGGCTGGGCCAAGCACGCGTGGAGCAACGTCTTCGCGCCGTGGAACGCGCAGGCCTGCGTGTTCATCTACAACTACACGCGGTTCGACGCGGGCCGGCTGATGGCCGAGATGCAGCGTTGCGGCGTGACCAGTTTCTGCGCGCCGCCCACGGTGTGGCGCATGCTGATCCAGTCCGACCTGTCCGCGCTGGCCACGCCCCCGCGGATCGTGGTCGGCGCCGGCGAGCCGCTCAACCCCGAGGTCATCGACCAGGTCAGCAAGGCCTGGGGGGTGACCATCCGCGACGGTTTCGGGCAGACCGAGACGACCGTGCAGATCGCCAACACGCCCGGGCAACCGGTCAAGCCGGGTTCGATGGGCCGGCCGGTGCCGGGTTACCGGATCGCGCTGATCGACCCGACCACGGGCGAGGAGGCCGACGAGGGCGAGATCTGCGTCGCGCTGGATCCGCGGCCGACCGGGCTGATGGTCGGCTATCACGGCGATCCCGGCCTGACCGACGAGCGGATGGCCGGCGGTTACTACCACACCGGCGACGTCGCCTCCCGGGACGCGGACGGCTACATCACCTATGTGGGGCGCACCGACGACGTGTTCAAGGCGTCCGACTACCGCATCTCCCCGTTCGAGCTGGAAAGCGTGCTGATCGAGCACGAGGCGGTGGTCGAGGCCGCGGTGGTTCCTTCCCCCGATCCCGTACGCCTGAACGTGCCGAAGGCCTACGTCGTGCTGGCCGAGGGTTGGTCGCCCAGCGCCGCGACGGCCGACACCATTTTCGCGTACGCCCGGGAACACATGCCGCCGTACGCACGGATCCGCCGTCTCGAGTTCGCCGACCTCCCGAAGACCATCTCGGGCAAGATCCGCCGGGTCGAACTGCGCGAGGCCGAGGCGACCAAGAACATCGACCCGGCCACCATCCCGGAGGGTGAATTCCGCAGCTGATGTGATCTTGGCCGGTCGCCGGGTTAATGTGGCGCGATGCTTGGACGGCGCCTGCTCTATCCGCTCGCCGTGGCGCTGTTGCTGGGGCAGATGGCGTTCGCCATGGTCACCACGGCCATGCAGCAGTCGCCGACCATCGACGAGCCGGTCTACGCGGGCACGGCCCAGTTCTATCTCGAGCAGCACCAGGTGCTCTACAACCCGGAGCATCCGCCGCTGGCCAAGCTGTTCATGGCGGCCGGGCTCGCCTTCACCGGCGCCAAGCTCGACCCGGCGTACCGGGGAAATCAGACGAACCTCGGACGGCACCTGCTCTACGAGAGCGGCAACAATCCGTTCGAGCTGATGCTGGCCGCGCGGCTGCCGATCATCGTGCTCACGCTGCTGTTCGGTCTGGCCGTGCTGTTCTTCGCCCGCGATCTGGCCGGGCGGTGGGCCGGTTTGACAGCCCTTTCCCTGTACGCCTTCTCGCCCGACATCATCGCGCACGGCTCGCTGGCCACGCTGGACGTGCCGGCCGCGGGCTTCGTGCTGGTCACGTTCTGGATGCTGTGGCGGGCGCGGGACCGGCCCCGGCTCTATCTGCCGCTCGCCGGGGTGGCGCTCGGGGCCGCGCTGGCCACCCGGATGAGCACGCTCCCGGCCGTACCGGTGGCTCTGCTCCTGGCCCTTCTCGCCCCGGCGGTGCTCACCTGGCCGGGTGATCGCCGACGCTGGCGCGAACTGGCCCTGCGCGCGCTGGCCGCCATCGGCGTGGGCCTGATCGCGGTGGCCGTCGTCTGGCTCGTCTACCTGATCGTCGACCCGCGGCTGCGCTGGAGCACGCCGACCTGGCTGACCAACCCGGGCGGCCTCAAGGGGCTCGCCGTCGACCTGCTGCCGCTGCCCCGGTCGTACCGGGACGGGGTGTTGATCCAGTTCCGGTTCGAGCAGAACACCTTCAACGGGTTCCTGCTCGGTGAGGCGTACCGGGGATCGCGCTGGTACTACCTGCCGGCCGCCCTGCTGATCAAGACGCCGATCGGGATGCTGCTGCTCTGGCTGGCCGGCACGGTCACGCTGCTGCTCAAGAAGTGGGTCGCCGCGCTGTATCTGCTCGTGCCGGCCGGGGTGCTGATGCTGGTGGCGATGACCGGGGCGCGCGACTACGGCACCCGGTACGTCATCTTCATGCCGATGCTGCTGGCCGTGGCGGCCGGGACGATCGTGCTGCTCCGGTGGCGCTGGGCGTGGGCTCCCGCGGCGGCGCTGGCCGGTTTCGTGGCGGTGAGCTCGGCGTGGACGTTCCCGTATTACCTGCCGTACTCGAACGAGGCCTTCGGCGGCACGGCCAACACGCACAACAACTTGCACGACTCCAACGTCGACTGGGGCCAGGACCTGCCGCGCCTGGCCGCCCACCTCGAGGCCGAATATCCGGGCCAGCCGGTCTGGCTGGTCTACAAGGGCGCCGGCGTGCCGGAGTACTACGGCATCGAGGGCCGCAACCCGCTCACCGTGCCGATCGACCAGGTACGCGGCCTGCTCGTCGTCTCCGACTCCCGGGTGGCCCTGGCCCGCAACCGCCTGAAACAACTGATCGACTCCAGCACCCCGGTCGACCAGGTGGGCCACTCGATGACCATCTACCGCCGGTAGTTCCTTTTCTTTTCCTTTGCTTTCCGCTTCGCCCCTCCCCGCGTGGGAGCGTTCCCAATAGAGTCGCTGCGGCCGCGAACACCTACCAGGGAGCAGGGTCGATGAGCGAGTCGCCGCAACCGTCCCGGCACCGCCGGCCGGGCCGCCGGTCGCTGCTGACCGCCGCGCTGGCCGGGGTGCTCGTGGCCGCCGTCGCCTTCCCGGCCGGGGCGTGGGCGCTGGGCTGGTGGGGCGGCTCACCGGAATCGCCTTTGAGCGGGCCCGTGTCGCTCGGCGACTCCCCCAGCTTCCCCGCCGGTCGATCATCGTCGCCATCGGCGGCTGCTTCGCCGTCGGCCCGTGCGACGGCGGTGGCCACCGCCAAGCCCAAACCGGCCGGACCCTGCGGGCGCAAGCGCGGCGCATCGCCCGCCACCAAGATCACGCAGGTCGCACTCGGGTCCAAGGTCGTCGGCTACGGCGGCGAGGGCGACACCGAGAAGCTTCCGATGGCGATCGCCGCCACCCCCGGCGGCGGGAGCTGGCTGGCCTGGCTCAGCCCCGGCGGCCAGGTGCACCTCGGCAAGCTGGGCTGCGACGACAAACTGATCGGCCGGCCCACCACGTTCACCGGAATCGACCTGCAGGACGTGCAGGCCGACGCCACCGGCGGGGTGCTGCTGCTGACCCGCAAGGGCAATTGCGGCACCGGGCCCCTGTGCGGTGGCGAGTCCAGCCCGTGCAACACGATGCACATGGTCCGGTTCGACAATGCCGGCCGGCTCGTGTGGGAACGCCAGGTGACGAACCTGACCGGCGGGCGAGACGGGTACGACGACGGGGCCCGGTTCGTCTGGTGGTATCAGCACCACGGCCGGCTCGCGTCGGACGGCACTAACTACGCGGCATACTTCGGGGTGGCGATCACCGTCCGGAACGGTTCCTGCGTGGACATTCACCAGGGCGACCGCATGCAGGTGGTCACCAAGACCGGCAAGATCGCCGCCGGCCGGGGCTTCGAGGTGGGCTGCAGCCACGCCTGGACCCCGCGCATCGCCTGGGACCCGAGGACCAAGAAGTTCGTGACCGTCTGCGCGACCGACAACAACTGCCGCATCGCCCAGCCCGCCCCCTACCGTACGGTCGCCAAGGGCACCTGCGACGGCACGCTCTTCGGCGGCGACCTGGTCCTGGCCCGGACGAGCGGTTACTGGACGGCCTGGAGCCAGGGCGGCAAGGTGCGGTTGTCGCACTTCAAGGGCGGTTCGGCGGCCACCCGGACCATCACCACAGCCGCCGGGTCGAAGCATCCGCACCTGGTCGCGTACGGGAACCGCATGCTCTTGACCTGGCAGTCCGGATCCTCCATGCGGGCCCAGGCGCACGACGCGGGCACGGGCGCGGCGATCGGCAAGCAGTTCACGATCGCGGTTAAAGACCACAACTACCAGGCCTTCAAGCCGTACGCCGACGGCAGCGCCGCCTACCCGGCAGCCGGCCCGACCAGCTCGTCCCTCACAATCGCGCGAGTCCTGCCGAGCTAGGCGTTGCGGACGGCGGCGACGTCCTCGAGGCCCAGGATGGTGACCGCCTTCTCGCGCATCTCGACCTTGCGGACCTTGCCGGTGACGGTCATCGGGAAGCCGTCGACGACGTGCACGTAGCGCGGCACCTTGTAGTGGGCCAGTCGGTCGGCGCAGTACGCGCGGATGGCGTCGGCGGTCAGCGGGGTCGTGCCGGGGCGCATGACGATCCAGGCCATCAGCTCCTCGCCGTACCGGGCGTCGGGCACGCCGATCACCTGCACGTCGGCGATGTCGGGGTGGGTGTAGAGGAACTCCTCGACCTCGCGCGGATAGACGTTCTCGCCGCCGCGGATCACCAGGTCCTTGATGCGGCCGACGATGTTGACGTAGCCCTCGTCGTCCATCGTGGCCAGGTCGCCGGTGTGCATCCAGCGAGCGGCGTCGATCGCCTCGGCCGTGGCGCCGGGCTGGTTCCAATACCCGAGCATGACCGAATAGCCGCGGGTGCACAGTTCGCCGGGCTCGCCGGGCGGCACGACGCGACCGGTGTCGGGGTCGATGACCTTGGACTCGAGGTGGGGCATCACGCGGCCGACCGTCTCGGTGCGGCGGGCCAGGTTGTCGTCGGGGCGGGTCATGGTCGAGACCGGCGACGTCTCGGTCATGCCGTAGCAGATAGCGACCTCGCCCATGTTCATCTCGGCCACGACCCGCTTCATCACCTCGACCGGGCACGGCGAGCCGGCCATGATTCCCGTACGCAGCGAGGACAGGTCGTAGTCGCCGAAGCCGGGCAGTCCGAGTTCGGCGATGAACATGGTCGGCACCCCGTACAGGGAAGTGACCCGCTCCGCGCCGACGGCGGCGAGCGTGGCGGCCGGGTCGAAGCCGGGCGAGGGCAGCACGATGCAGGCGCCGTGCGAGGTGGCCGCCAGGTTGCCCATCACCATGCCGAAGCAGTGGTAGAGCGGCACGGGCAAGCAGACCCGGTCGTGCTCGGTGTAGTTGATCAGCTCGCCGACGAAGTAGCCGTTGTTGAGAATGTTGTGATGCGAGAGGGTGGCGCCCTTGGGGAAGCCGGTGGTGCCCGACGTGTACTGGATGTTGATCGGGTCGTCGAACGCCAGCGTCCCGGCCCGCCGGTCGAGGGCCGCGTTGTCGCCGTCCTCGGACAGATCGGCGAAGCTCTGCTCGCCGATGAAGGCCACGTCGCCGAACCCGACCTCCGTGATCATGGCCCGGTAGTCACTGGTCTTGAACGACGCCGCGCTCACCAGCAGTTTCAGCCCCGACTGCTCGACGACAAAGCGAAGTTCATGCGTCCGGTACGCCGGATTGACGTTGACCAGAATCGCGCCGATCTTCGCCGTGGCGTACTGGGTGATCACCCACTCGGCACAGTTCGGCGCCCAGATCCCGACCCGGTCGCCCTTCTCGATGCCCCGCGCGAGCAGCCCCCGGGCCAGCCGGTTCACGTCCGCGTCGAACTGGGCGTACGTCCATCGCCGCCCCGACTCCACCTCGACCAGCGCCTCCCGGTCCCCGAAGCGCCCGACCGTACGTTCCAGGTTGGCGCCGATGGTCTCACCGAGAAGGGGCAGGTCCGAGACACCCGAGGCATAGGACGACATGTGGGCAGCATCACCCATGGACCCGTACGGAGGCTAGGCCCTAGTCTCTGGCCATGCGTCGAGTGATCGTTTCGGATGACGGAGTGTCGGTGGTCGAGGCCGGGGCGCCGGAACCGGGACCGGGCGAGGTGCTCGTGCGGACGGCCGTCGCCGGGGTCTGCGGGTCGGACACGCATGCGCTGGCCGGGCTGCATCCGTTCATCACCCTGCCGTACGCGCCGGGCCACGAGGTCTGCGGCACGGTCGAGGCGGTCGGGGCGGCGGTGACCGGCGTGACGGTCGGTCAGCGGGTCACGCTCGAGCCGTTCCTGCCGTGCTGGGAGTGCAAGCAATGCCTGGCCGGCCGGCAGAACATCTGCGAGCGGCTGCGGTTCTTCGGCTGTGCCCACGATCAGGGTGGAATGGCCGACTACTTCACGGTCGACCAGCGGCGGCTGCACGTGATCCCGGACGGGTTGTCCTGGGAGACGGCCGCGTTCATCGAGCCGCTGGGCACCCCGGTGCACGCCGCCGGGCTGGCCGGGGGCGTACGGGACAAGGCCGTGGCGATTCTCGGAGCCGGCACGATCGGGATCCTGACCCTGCAGGTGGCGCGGGCCTACGGCGCCCGCCGGGTCGTGGTGACCGCCCGGTCGGCCGCCTCCCGCGACCGGGCACTCGAGTTCGGGGCCGACGCGGTCGCCGACGCCTCCTCCCCCTCGTGCGCCGACGACGTGCGGGCGGCGCTGGGCGAGAGTGCCGACGTGGTGTTCGACTGCGTGGCCGAGCAGTCGACGACCGACCAGGCGCTGGGCATGGTGATGAAGGGCGGGACGGTCGTCGTGGTCGGGGTGCCGCCGTCCGACGTACGGATTCCGCTGCCGCTCATTCAGGACGCCCAGCTGCGCATCCAGGGCAGCGCGACGTACCTGCCGGCCGATTTCACCGAGTCGATGCGCCTGCTCGCGACGGGCGAGGTCGACGTGTCGCGCATGGTGACCGCCACGCATCCGCTGGACGAGGCCGCGGCCGCCTTCGCCGACGCTGCATCGGGTCGCCATCTGAAAGTCCTGCTGACCGCGCCGTGACCGCCGCCTGTGGATAACCCGCTTTCCACGCTTGACACCGAGTAAGTTCTCTTCCCTCTCCCCAGGGCGGGTGGGGGCTTGGGATGGCCGAACAAGTTACCGGTCAGTATTGTTGTAACAAGCTGGTAATGGCAGAGTGTGGCCATGGCGGACTACGACGTCGTGATCGTGGGCAGCGGCTTCGGCGGCAGCGTGAGCGCCCTGCGCCTGGCCGAGAAGGGCTACCGGGTCGGCGTGCTCGAGGCGGGCCGGCGCTTCACCCCCGAGACGTTGCCGAAGACCTCGTGGGATCTGCGCAACTTCCTCTGGGCGCCCAAGCTCGGCATGCGCGGCATTCAGCGGATCACCCTGCTCAAGGACATCGTCGTGCTGTCGGCCGCGGGCGTCGGCGGCGGCTCGCTGGTCTATGCGAACACGCTCTACCGCCCGCCGCGCTCGTTCTTCGACGATCGGCGCTGGGCCGGCATCACCGATTGGGCCGGCGAGCTCGAGCCCCATTACGACCAGGCTTCCCGCATGCTCGGCGTGACCGAGCAACCCTCGATGACCCCGTCCGACGTGGTGATCCGCCAGGTCGCCGAGGACATGGGGGTGGGTTCGACCTTCCGCCGTACGCCGGTGGGGGTCTTTTTCGGCGAACCCGGCAAGACCGTCGCCGATCCGTTCTTCGGAGGAGCCGGCCCTTCCCGTACGGGGTGCATCGAGTGCGGCAACTGCATGATCGGCTGCCGGGTGGGGGCGAAGAACGCGCTCGACGTCAACTATCTGTATCTGGCCGAGCAGGCCGGCGCCGTCGTGCATCCGTCCACTGAGGTGACCGCGTTGCGACCGGTGGCCGGCGGCTGGTCGATCGAAACGTCCCGCGGTGTCTTCACGGCCCGCGATGTCATCCTGGCCGCCGGCGCCCTGGGCACTCAGCGCCTGCTGCACGCCATGCGCGACCGCGGCGTCCTGCCCAACTTGTCCGCGCAGCTCGGCTCGCTGACCCGCACCAACTCGGAGGCGCTACTCGGCGCGCAGACGGCCGACGTGCCCGCCGAGCCGTTCTCGCGCGGCGTGGCGATCACGTCCTCGTTCCACCCCGACGAGACAACCCACATCGAACCGGTCCGGTACGGCCCCGGCAGCAACGCGATGGGACTGCTCACCACCATGCTCGTCGACGGTGGCGGACGGCTGCCCCGGCCGGTGCGCTTTCTCGGGCAGGCCCTGCGCCACCCGTACGTGCTGCTCCGCTCGTTGTCGGTGCGGCGCTGGAGCGAACGTACGATCATCGCGCTCGTCATGCAGACGGCCGACAACTCGCTCACCGTGCGCCGCACCCGCCGCGGCCGCCTGACCACCGGCCCCGGGCACGGCGCGCCCAATCCGGCGTGGATCCCGGTCGGGCACGAGGCCGTACGACGGATCGCCACGCGGATCGGCGGCTTCCCGGGCGGCGGTGTCGGCGACATCTTCAACATCCCGATGACCGCGCACATCCTGGGCGGCGCGACGATCGGCGAATCGCCCGGCTCCGGCGTGATCGACGCTTATCACCGCGTTTTCGGGTACGAGGGTCTGCACGTCATCGACGGCTCGGCCGTCCCGGCCAACCTCGGCGTGAACCCGTCGCTGACCATCACCGCGCTGGCCGAGAGGGCCGTCTCGTTGTGGCCCAACAAGGGCTCGGCCGACCCGCGCCCGCCGCTCGGGTCACCGTACGTGCGGTTGTCCCCGATCGCGCCCAGCTCCCCCGCCGTCCCCGCGCACGCCCCGGCAGCCCTGCGTCCCGCGCCCTAGGCTGTGCCCATGATGGACCTTGACCAGCCCCACGAGAGCCTGGCCGGCCACGCCCGCGAGCTGCTCGGCGCCAATCGCTATCTGACCCTGGGCACGGTCTCGCCCGGCGGGCAGCCGTGGACGAGCCCGGTCTACTTCTCGTGGTCGTCGGTGGCCACCAGCTGGGAGTTCTTCTGGGTGTCGGCGGCCGACGCCCAGCATTCGCTCAACCTGCTCGATCGTCCCGCGGTCAGCATCTCGGTCTTCGACTCGACCGTTCCCGCCTATCACGGCCGGGCCGTGTACGCCGTGGGCGAGGCCCGCGAGGTCCTGCCGGAAGACCTGGACGAGGCACTGAGCAACTACCCCGGTCCCGAGTCGCGCGGCGGCCGGACCCTGACCCGCGCGGATGTCACCGGCGACCAGCCGTGGCGCTTCTATCAGGCCGGCGCGTCCGACCTGTGGGTGTTGTGCCCCGGCGAGCCCGGCGAGGCTTGCGACCTGCACGGCATCATGCGGGACCACCGGGCCCGGGTGCTCTGAAGCCCGCTATTCGGCCGACTCGTTCAACGGCGGCGGGTCATCCGACAGGTGCTCCGGCACAGTCGGCTCATTCCCGCCCCCGTGCACCTCGTCGTACTCGTAATCCCCGCCGGCCTCCTGGGAAACGTCTGCCCCGGGGTCGTTAACACTGTTCGGATCCGTCATGCCTTCGTAGTACCGCCCGTACGGCCATCCCTAACCCCCACCCGCCCTGGGGAGACGGATGAACCCTAAGCGGTGTCAAGCGGGGAAAGCCGGTTATCCACAGCAGCCGCCCTGTCCACAGGAATCAGAGACGGCCCTTGACGTCGCCCTTCCCGGCGGCATTGCCCGCGTACATGCGGTCGGCAATCCCGGGGAAGACGTTCGCGGCGATGACCGCGGCCCGATATTTGACCGGGACGATCACGCGCCGGCGGGGACGGCGCAAAGCGCTTTCCACCGCGGCAGCGACGATCTCGGGCCCGGGCAGGCCGGAGCGGTTCTTGTTGGCGGCGCCGGCGATATAGCCGGGCTCGATCAGGGTGACGCCGATTCCCGTTCCGGCGAGCTCCCGGCGTACGGAATCGGTCATGCCCCGCAAGGCGAACTTGGTGGCCGAGTAGACGCCGCTCATGCCGACCTCGCCCGCGACCGAGCCGATGTTCACGATCGAGCCGCCGCCCTGCGCCCGCATGATCGGCACGACCGCGCGCATCAGGCGGATCGGTGCGAGCAGGTTGACCTGGATCATGCCCTCGACCGCGGAGTCCTCGGAGAGCACGGACGCGACCCCGCCGACGCCCGCGTTGTTGACCAGCCCGTCGATCCGTCCGGTGATCGCCGTGGCGCGCTCGACGAGATTCGCCAGAGCTTGCTGATCCCGTACGTCGGTGGGCACCGCGACAGCGTTCGGCAATTGCTCGGCGAGGGCCGCGAGTTTGTCCGTGCTGCGAGCGGCCAGCACCACCGTGGCGCCGTTGCGGGCAAGCCGTTCGGCCGTGACGCGGCCGATTCCACTGGACGCGCCCGTCACGATTACCACCGGCATGGTCCCACCCCATTGTCGAAGAAACGGCGCCGCCGTGGATCGGCGACGCCGTCATTTCAGCGCTTGCTGGGTCAACCTATCGCTTGCTGTGGTACGCCTCCACGATGTGGCTCGGGATGCGTCCGCGCTCGGAGACCTCGTAGCCGTTCTTGTTCGCCCACTCGCGAATCGCCTGGTTCTGGTCGCGGCTGGCGCGGCCCGTGCTGGCCGGGGCGGTACGCCGCGTCGGCGATACGACAGCCGTGCGACCCACCCGGGTAGCGGCACTCAGGAACGGGTCGAGCGCCTTGCGAAGCTTGCCGGCGTTCTTCTCGGAGAGGTCGATCGTGTAGTTCACACCGTCCAGTCCGAACTCGACGGTGCGATCTGCCTCGCCGCCGTCGATGTCGTCGGTCAGAAGGGTTATTACCTGCTTGGCCATGGTGTGCCCCGCTCCTACCACGATGTCATTAGAGGCCACGACTTTGCGCGTGCGGCAACGCCGTGGAATGTCGATACGCTTTCATTCTGTCTTGCGATTACTCCCGGTGCAAATTGCCCCCTTCCGCATGTCGCAATTCCCTTGCCGGTTACCCCCTCCGGTGGCCCGCCCGGCGAGCCCGTGGTCCCGGCTCTTTCCACGCTCGTAAATGTCCTGTAACGTGCGCTGGGAGCGCTCCCAGTCCCGTCCCCACGGGTTCCCCCTCCCCAAGGAGCTGACGAAATGCGACGTCTTCTCCGCGCCGCCCTGGCCTCCGGCCTGCTCGCGGCCGCCGCCGTCACCGCCTTTGCCGCCGCCGGTCCGGCCGCGGCCGACGCGCAGATCTGTGAGCAGTACGGCAGCACCACGATCGGTGGCCGCTACGTGGTGATGAACAACCGCTGGGGCACCTCGGCCCAGCAGTGCATCGACGTCACCAGCACCGGTTTTTCGATCACCAGCCAGCAGGGCACGGGCAGCACGAGCGGCGCCCCGGTGTCCTATCCGGCGGTCTATCTCGGCTGCCACTACACCAACTGCTCGCCGGGCACGAACCTGCCGATCCGGGTCAGCGACATCTCCAGCGCGACCAGCAGCATCAGCTACCGGTACGTCTCGGGCGCGACCTACGACGCGGCCTACGACATCTGGCTCGACCCGTCGCCCAAGAAGGACGGCGTGAACCAGCAGGAAATCATGATCTGGTTCAACCGGCAGGGCTCGATCCAGCCGATCGGCTCGGTTGTCGGCAATGCGACGATCGGCGGCCGTACGTGGCAGGTGTGGCAGGGCAGCAACGGCTCGAATGCCGTCGTCTCCTACGTCGCCCCGTCGGCCATCAGCAGCTGGAGCTTCAGCGTCCTCGACTTCATCCGGGACGTGCAGAATCGCGGCGCCATCACCAGCAGTTGGTATTTGACGAGCATTCAGGCCGGATTCGAGCCCTGGATCGGCGGCGCGGGCCTCGCGGTGACCGATTTCAGCGCCCAGGTGAACGGCAACGGCGGCACTCCGAGTAATCCCCCCACCACTACGCCGCCGACAACTCCGCCCACTTCGCCACCGACCGGCGGGACCGCTTCCTGCCGCATCACATACGCCACCAACACGTGGAATAGCGGACTCACCGCCAATGTGACCGTGGCCAATACCGGATCGACCGCCCTGAACGGCTGGGCGCTCGCCTTCACCCTGCCGGCCGGCCAGACGATCACCAGTTCCTGGAACGCCACATTGACCGGTTCGAGTGGCGCGGTGACCGCCCGCAACATCACGTGGAACGGCGCGATTCCGCCCGGCGGCAGCGCGTCGTTCGGTTTCCAGGCCAACCACACCGGCTCAACCGCGGCGCCGTCCTCGTTCTCGCTGAACGGCTCCCAGTGCACAACCGCATGACCCGCTGATTGGCGCATCCCGCAAAGAGATCGCCACCCGAACCCGAGCCGCCTCGTCGCCGATTCTCCGACGCCGGGGCGGTTCGTCCATTCCCGCGATCGACCAGCCGGCGCCACCGGACCCTTGGTTTACCGGGCCCCGGGCCCCAGTCGCAGGCTGAGTTGCGTACCGAATTCGCGAAACCCGAGCGGCTTCGCCACCCGCCGCGAAGCCTCCGGCCGCGCCCGCCATTGCGGCATCAGCCCGCGGTCGAGCGCATCCGCCGTGGCCGCCGAAGCCACCAGCCGCCCCAGCCCGAGCCCCCGCCACTCATCGGCCACGAGCACGCTGAGGTGAGCCGTCCCCCGGGGCCACACCCGATAGCCGGCCGCGGCCTTTCCCCGTACGACGAAAAGCCGTGACGTGACGTCCTGCAGCCCCGCTTCCCCGTCGTCCTCGGCGCTGACCCCGGCACGCATCTCCTCCACTTCGGGATCATCCGCGGAAACGACCTCGACGGCGGCCATCCGTCGGCCAGGCGCACCGATCGCATGGCCGCGGTCGTCACCCGTATTCGCCTGTCCCTCTCCGACCTCCGCCACCGGCCGGAAGGCCGCCGCATCGCAGTAGGAAAGCGATGCCGGCCCCAACGTCTCGAGGACGGTAAGGCGATTCAGCCGGTCGATTGTGGACAGCGCCTGCCGCATCGCCTCCGCCGATTCCTCATCGGGTGCGGTGGCGATCGTGGACCCGCCGAGGCTGACGATGCCGGCCCAACCCGGTGGGCAGAGAAGCGACCGCGGCGAGACGGCGACATCGACCGCGTCGGCCCGGAACTCCACTGGCGCGCAGGCCAGCTCGGCCCATAGGCTCTGGGCACTTCGCAGCAAGGGATCGTCGGTCACGCAGGCATCGTGGCAACCGATCCACCCCGCCGCCACCAGAAATCCGGGCCCTGTGGATAACTCAGGCGCCTGTGGACAACCGGCCGGAGCGCCCGGATGCTGTTTAGGGTGGGGGCCCCCTGGTAGGGCGGGCCATGGGGGTAGGAGCCAGTAGGGGCTACAGGTGGGGCAGCAGCTTGTCCAGGCGGACGGGCAGGTCGCGCACCCGGATGCCGGTGGCGTGCCAGACCGCGTTCACGATCGCGGCCGGTGAGCCGACGATGCCGATCTCGCCGATTCCCTTGCTGCCCATCGGGTTCAGGCCCTCGTCGGGGTCTTCGATCCACTCGGCTTCCACCGACTCGACGTCGGCGTGGGTGGGCACGTGGTATTCGGCGAAGTCGTGGTTCACCCAGACCCCCTCGGCCGGGTCCAGCACGCTTTCCTCGTGCAGGGCCATCCCCATGCCCATGACCATGCCGCCGATGAACTGGCTGCGGGCCGTGCGCGGGTTCAGGATGCGGCCGGGGGCGTACATGCCGTACAGGCGGGACACCCGCACCTCGCCGGTGACGGCGTCGACGCGTACCTCGGCAAAGTGGGCGCCGAAGGCGTGCTTGCCTTCCTGGTTCAGCTTTTCGACCAGGGCGGAACTGTCGAAGGTCTCCTCCGGGCGGCCCGACTCGCGCAGTGCCCGGCACGCGCCCGTGACGGCCCAGCCCCACGAGGCCGTGCCGGACGAGCCGCCGGCCACCGAGGCGAAGGACAGGGTGCTGTCGCCGATGCGTACGCGCACCCGGTCGTGGGGGACGCCGAGCGCGTCGGCGGCGATCTGGGTCAGCACGGTGCGGGCGCCGGTTCCCAGGTCGGCCGCGGCGATCGAGACCTCGAAGCTGTCGTCGGGGAGGCGACGGGCCCGCGCCGAGGACGGCTGGACCATCGCCGGGTAGGTCGCCGCGGCGACCCCGGTGCCGATCCACCAGTCGCCGGAGCGTTGCCGGCGGGGCCGCGGGTCACGGTCGGACCAGCCGAAGCGGTCCGCGCCGCGGCGCAGGCAGTCGACGAGCGCGGCGGAGCCAGCGTTGCGGGCGCGGAGTTCGATCGGGTCGAGTTCCAGCGCGACGGCCAGCTCGTCCATCGCGCATTCCAGGGCCAGCATGCCGGGCGCCTCGCCGGGGGCCCGCATCCAGCGCGGCGTCGGCATGTCCAGGCGAACCAGCCGGTGGCCGGTGCGTACGGCCAGGGCCTCGTACATGTGCCGGGTCGACACGGCGGTCTGCTCGGCGAACTCGAAGAGGCGGGAGGTGTGTTCGACGGCCAGGTGGTCGATCGCGGCCAGTTTGCCGTCGGGGCCGGCGGCCAGCCGCAGCTGCTGGATCGTCGGGGTGCGGTGGCCGACCATGCTGAACAGCGCCTGCCGGGGCAGGGCCAGCCGGACGGGCCGGCCGGTGACGCGGGCGCCCATCGCGGCCAGCACGGCGTTGGGGCGGGCGGTGCCTTTCGAGCCGAATCCGCCGCCGACGTGCTCGGTGATCACGTGGACCCGGTCGGGAGGCAGGTCGAACAGCGCGCCCACGGTGGCCGCGATGCCCGGCGGGTGCTGGTTGGAGTCGTACAGGACCAGGTCGTCGTTGGCCCAGAGCGCCGTCGTCGCGTGCGGTTCCATCGGGCTGTTGTGCAGGGCCGGCGTGGTGTAGGTGACGTCGATCCGGACCGGCGCCGCGGCGAAGGCGGCGGAGACGTCGCCCGTGGCCGTTTCGCTGGGGAAGCTCGGGTTCACCTTCTCCGGCGTGTAGAGGTCGGGGTGGTCGGCGCGGAGCACCGTGTCGTGCGACCCGGCCGTGATCGTGAGCTGCAACGACTGCGCGGCGGCCCGGGCCGCCTCCAGGGTGCGCGCGACGACCAGGGCCAGCGCCTGCCCGCGATAGCTGATCCGGTCGGACTGCAGCACGGCCAGTTCGGGGTCGTCGGCCGGGCTCAGCCGGGGCGCGTTGCCGTGCCAGAGGACGGCGATCACGTCGTCGGCCTCCACCAGCGGGTCGACGGTCACCCCGGTCAGGGTGCCGGCGGCCACCGGCGACTGCGCCACCCACCCGTACGCGAGATCGTCGCCGACCTGGTATTCGGCGGCGTAACGGGCGGCGCCGGTGACCTTGTCCGGTCCCTCGATGCGCCGCAGCGGCTGCCCGACGGACCGTTCCGAGGTGGCGGTCATGACAGGTCCTCCAGCACCGAGGCGACCAGGTTCCGGATCAGCGTGATCTTGAAGGCGTTGTCGCGCAGCGGCTCGGCGGCGGCCAGTTCGGCGTCCGCGGCGGCCAGGAACGACTCGCGGGTAGCGGGCCGGCCGCGCAGCGCCTCCTCGGCCCGGTAGGCACGCCACGGTTTGGGCGCCACGGCTCCGAAGGCCAGGCGTACGTCGGTCACCGTGCCGTCGTCGATCCGGGCCACAGCCGCGACCGAGCCCACCGCGAAGGCGTACGAGGCCCGGTCGCGCACCTTGCGATAAGCGCTCGTACGGGACAGAACAGCGGGTAGGTCAACCGACGTAATCAGCTCGCCGTGCTGCAGAACGGTGTCCACCGACGGATCATCGCCCGGCAAGCGGTGCAACTCGGCCACCGGCACCGAGCGGTCCCCCGACGGGCCGCTGATCTGCACGACGGCGTCGAGCGCGGCCAGCGCCACCGCCATGTCGGACGGGTGCGTGGCGATGCAGGCCTCGGACCCGCCCAGGATCGCCAGGTTGCGATGGTCGCCCGACCGGGCCGGGCAACCGGAGCCGGGCGCGTGCTTGTTGCACGGCATGGTCGGGTCCATGAAGTAGCGGCATCGGGTGCGCTGCAGCAGGTTGCCGCCGGTGGTGGCCATGTTGCGCAGCTGGCCGGACGCGCCGGAGAGCAACGCCTGGCTGAGTACCGGATAGTCGTGGCGCACCCGGGGATGGACTGCGAGGTCGCTGTTGCGTACGCCCGCCCCGATCCGCAGCCCCCCGCCGGGCCGGTCGCTCACCTCGTTCAGCGGCAGCTTGGTCACGTCGACCAGCACCTCGGGGGTGGCGAGGCCGAGCTTCATCAGGTCGACGAGGTTGGTGCCCCCGGCCAGGAAGACCGCGCCGGGTTCGAGGCCGTCGTCGAGCGAGGTCGCGGTGCGATACGTGAACGTCTTCACCGGGCCGCCACCTCCCGGATCGCCCGGACCATGTTCGGGTAGGCCCCGCAGCGGCACAGGTTGCCGCTCATCCGCTCGCGGATGTCGTCGTCGGTGAGCTCGTCGTCCCCGGCTTCGTCGAGCATGCCGACCGCCGAGCAGATCTGCCCCGGCGTGCAGTAGCCGCACTGAAAACCGTCATGCTCCAAGAACTTTTCCTGTACGGGGTGGGACAGCCCCTCCACCGTGGTGACCGAGGCGCCGTCCAGCGTGATGGCCAGGATCAGGCAACTGTTGACGCGCCGGCCGTCGAGCAGGACCGTGCACGCGCCGCACTGCCCGTGGTCGCAGCCCTTCTTGGCGCCGGTCAGACCGAGATGCTCGCGCAACGCGTCCAGCAGCGTCGTCCGCGGATCCATCTCGAGGCTGTGCCGGTCACCGTTCACGACGAGATCCATGATTGGGCCGTACCCGCGCCGGAGTGGTTCAACCGCGCGGGCCAGGGTAGGCGTCAGGACATGCGAGTCGTGATCGTCGGAGCCACCGGGAACGCCGGAACCGCCCTGTTGCGCCGTCTGAGCGCCGAGCCGGACGTGGAACTCGTCGGCGTGGCGCGGCGCCTGCCCGCCCCGACCGGGGTGTACGCCAAGGCGTCGTGGCATTCGGTCGACGTCGGCTCGTCGCAGGCCGAGGACAAGCTGGCCGGGGTGTTCGCCGGGGCCGACGCGGTGGTCCAGCTGGCCTGGCAGATCCAGCCGAGCCACGATCAGAAGCTGCTTTACCGTACGAACGTGCTGGGCAGCCGGGCGGTGGCCAAGGCGGTCCTGCGGGCCGGGGTGCCCGCGCTGGTCGTCGCGTCGTCGGTCGGCACCTATTCGGCGGGCCCCAAGGACGCCTTCGTCCGGGAGAGCTGGCCGCGGGCCGGGGTGCTGCAGTCGTCGTACAGCCGGCACAAGGCGCTCGTCGAGTGGATGCTCGACCAGATCGAGGCCGACCACCCGCAGCTCCGCGTCGTGCGGCTGCGCCCCGGGCTGATCTTCCAGCGCGCGGTCGGCACCGAGATCTCGCGCTATTTCGCGGGCCCGCTGCTTCCGGCCTGGCTGCTGCGGCCGCAGTGGCTGCCGGTCGTGCCGTCGCATCCGGGTCTGCGCATGCAGGCCGTGCACGCCGATGACGTCGCCGACGCGTACGCCCGGGCGGTGCTGTCGGATGCTCAGGGCGCGTTCAACATCGCCGCGGGCCCGGTGCTGGATCCGGCCGTGGCCGCGCGCACGTTCCACGGCGTCCAGGTGCCCGTTCCCGGTTTCGCCCTGCGGGGGGCGGCCGCGGCGAGCTGGTGGCTGCGCCTGCAGCCGATCGACGCGGGCTGGGTGCAGCTGGCCCTGAAGGCCCCGCTGATGTCGTGCGACCGCGCCGCCACCGAGCTGGGCTGGCAGCCCCGGCGCGACGCCGTGTCGGCCCTCAAGGAGCTGATCGCCGGGATGGCCGACCGGGCCCACGATGACGGCGGCCCGCCCCTGTCCGGCAACCCGGACCTCCCCGGCCGGCTCGGTGGCCTGCTCAAGGGCCGCCTCCCCGGCGAGGGCAACCCGTACTAGCTAGGCCCTGTTTCGGAATTCACCCAGGGCTGCGGCGTGGCCCAGCCGGCGCCTGGCGTCACCTGGACCTCGCCTCGCACTTGGGTGAATTCCGAAACAGGGCCTACGCAACGAGGGGGAGGTGGCTGCCGCCGGTCATGCGGCTCAGCGCCTCGGTGCCGTCGAGCAGGCTCGAGAACAGGTAGCCCTGGCCGAGCGGGCAGCCGAGGCGCATCAGCATGTCGCGGTGGGCGATGTCCTCGATGCCCTCGGCCACGATCGTCAGGCCCAGTGAGCGGGCCAGCGTGATCAGACCGGTGACCAGCGCCGTGTCGTCCAGGAAGGTCTTGTCGATCTTCACCACGTCCAGCGGGCGGCGGCGCAGGTCGCCGGGCGACGAGTGCCCGGTGCCGAAGTCGTCGATCGCGATGCCGACGCCGAGATCGCGCAGCACGGCGAGGTCGGCCCAGATCGCGTCGTGCTCGTCGGCCAGCAGGTCCTCGGACAGTTCGAGCATCAGCGCCTGCGGAGGCACGCCCGCGTAGGCCAGTGACTGCTTGACCTGCTCGACGAAGTTGCCGTCGCGGAACTGCCGGACCGAGACGTTGACGCTGACGTACGGGCGGCGGCTGCGCGGCAACGTCCTCCACCACTGCGCCACCGTGTGCAGGGCCTGGTCGAGCACCCAGCGGCCCATCGGCACGACCAGGCCGCTCTCCTCGGCGACCTCGAGGAACTCGGCCGGCGCGATCACCCCGCGGGTCGGGTGGTGCCAGCGCACCAGCGCCTCGAAGCCCACCGCCTCGTCCGTCCTCAGATCGACCACCGGCTGGTACGCCAGCAGGAAGTGGCCCTCGTGCACCGCGTGGTCGAGGGCGGAGCGCAGTTCCAGCCGCTCGACCATCGCGCCGTGCAGGTGGGCCTGGTAGCGGCGCCACTGGTTCTTGCCGGCGCCCTTGGCCACGTACAGGGCGAGGTCGGCCTGGCGCAGCAGCTCGTCGGCGGTGTCGGCCTCGGGCGTGGTGGTGATGCCGATGCTGGCCACCGCGGTCAGCTCGGAGCCGTCGTCGAGCATGATCGGCTCGGCCAGCGCGGCCAGGATGCGCTGGGCCGTCTCCTCGACCGCGCCCGGGTCCTGCACGTTCTCGACCAGGGCGGCGAACTCGTCGCCGCCGAGCCGGGCCGCGGTGTCGTCGGCCCGCAGCGCGCCCGCGATCCGGTTGGCCACCCCGATCAGCAGCTGGTCGCCGACCGCGTGGCCCAGCGTGTCGTTGACCTTCTTGAAGTCGTCGAGGTCGATGAACAGGACGCCGACCACCGATCCGTCGCGGGCGCCGCGGGCCAGCGCGTGTCCCAGCCGGTCGTGGAAGAGCACCCGGTTGGCCAGCCCGGTCATCGCGTCGTGGAACACCCGGTGGGTCAGTTCCGCCTCGAGCCGGCGGCGCTCGGTCACGTCCCGCAAGGTGATCACGAGCGCGGCCACGGTCGGGTCGGAGCGCAGGTCCTGGCCGTGCATCTCCAGCACGACGTCGGCCCGGTCCCCGCGGAAGTCGAGGCCCTCCTGCAGGTTGTCGCCGGCCCGCAGCGCGGCCAGCACCTCGGTCAGGCGGGAGCGCTCGGCCGGGTCGATCACGGCGGGCAGGAAGAGTCCGGTCGGGTCGTCGCCGAGCACGCCGGCGGCGGACGGGCTCGCGTACCGCACCCGGTTCTCCTCGTCGACGATGAGGATGACGTCGGAGGTCTTCTGCACGAGCGTACGGAAATAGGTCTCGCTGTTGCGGCGGATGACCTCCTCGCTGAGAGCGATCCGCTCGAGGGCCAGGGCGGCCTGGGTGGCCAGTACCTCGATCGCGCGCACCAGCCCGGGCAGCGCGCGGGCGGGCGCGGCCACGTGCAGCACGCCGAGCAGGGGGTCGCCGGTCGGCCGGTCGGCGAGGACCAGCGGGCAGCGCAGCGTCATCGGGAAGTTGGCGAGCCGCACCGAGACCGCCCAGTCGGCGTCGCGCGTGGGCATGATCCGCCCGGCGGTGCCGGTCGTCCGGTCGAGCGCCGCCTGCTCGGCCGCCTCGGGCGCGAGCGGCCCGTTCTGGGCGATGGTCACGGCCAGGACGACGGCGTGCTGGGTGTCCGGGGGCAGCAGCTGGGCCACCGCCGTACGCACGGCGTCGCCGACCTCGTCGGTGTCGGCGGCCGAGACGAGGGCTGCCGAGGCCGTGCGCAGAGCCCGCTCCCGGGCCAGCGCCTGACGGTGACCGGCCATGATGCCGGCCATCCGCAGCAGCACGAGAAAGAACGTGAGGGCGCTGAGGGCGGCCACGACGGTCAGGTCGGGGTCCTCGCCGTCAAGCACCGTGCGGACCAGCAGCACGACCGGCGCGACCATCGACGCCACCCCGAGCAGCGCGAGGCGGCCCCGGCCGAGCTGGGCGACGGGCAGACCGGCCGGGCGGTCGAGTTCGGCCATCGACGGGTGCAGCGCGGCCAGGCCGGCCGCGGCGTAGAGCGCGAAACGGCCCAGGCCGACGAGGTAGGTGGGACCGCCGGGCAGCGACATCCCGTATCCGGCGTCGCTGATCAGCATGAGCACCAGACCGGCGCCGAGGATCCGGCCCGCGGTCGTGGTGACGCCGCTGACCAGGAGCCGGGCCAGCACGCCGACGAGCAGCAGATCGCACAGGGGGAAGGCGATCTGCTGCCACGTCTCGGCCGCGGAGGGCCGCAGGGTGGGGCCGATCACGAAGCTCCAGGACAGCAGCGCGACCCCGGCGGTGACGGTGAGCGAGTCGAGCAGCGCGGCCCGGTCGCGCGGCTTGGCGGAGCGGCGCCGCAGGAAGGCCACGAGCATGACGGCGAGCACCGGATAGCTCGCCAGCACCAGCAGCGAGCCGACGCCGGCCAGGTCGGGCAGCCTGAGGTGGACCTGATCGGGCGCGCGGTACATGGCGGTGCCCAGCACCGAGAGCACCAGCGCGGTGGTCAGCATGCGCCAGGGGAAGCGGTGTGCGGGCCGGTTCCGGCGCACGCCGAGCGTCACCACGGCGACCGCGGTGATCCCCGCGAGCAGGCGCACCGGCGTCTGCGCGCCGGCCGGAACCAGCACGAAGAGCACCGCGAGCACTGCCATCCAGCCGCCGAAGAGGGCGGCGGCCCAGCGAGCCGGCATGGGTGTTCCTTTTCCGTGGGGGACGTGCCGTCTGATCGGCCCGGCGCGGCCCCGGTTGAGGAACCGGGCACAATCGTCTGGTGCTCCTGGAGTTCATTCGCGGCAACACCACCCCCGCCCCGGTCCCGTTCGTCCCCGAGATCACCCTGTTCCAGGCCGACGAGCCGATCGCGCTCTGGGAGAAGACCGAGGAGGCCGGCGTCGCCCAGCCGCCACCGTTCTGGGCTTTCGCCTGGGCCGGCGGTCAGGCCCTGGCCCGGCACGTGCTCGACCACCCCGACCTGGTCGCGGGTCGTTCGGTGCTCGACTTCGCGACCGGCTCGGGCCTGGTCGCGGTGGCGGCGGCCGTGGCCGGCGCCCACCCGGTGACGGCCAACGACATCGACCCCTATTCGCTGGCCGCGGCCACCGCGAACGCCACCGCCAACAACGTCGACGTGCTCGCCCTGGAGGAGGACATCCTCGACCGCGACGACGAGTACGGCGTGGTGCTGGCGGGCGACGTCTTCTACAGCCGCGAGATGGCGGCCCGGGTGCTGCCCTTCCTGCGCCGGGTGGCCGGCCGCGGCTCCCTGGTGCTGGTGGGCGACCCCGGCCGGGCCTACCTGCCCGATTCCGGCCTGATCGAGCGGGCCGCGTACGACATCCCGGTCCCGGTGTCCCTGGAAAGCGTCCCCACCCGTCACACCAAGGTCTGGCAGCTGGTCAACCGCTGATGCCGGCCAGGAAGATGTCGACCCCGGCCAGGAACTGGGCGCGGTCGTCGTGCTCGCGGAGCGACGATGCCGCCTCCCGCACGAGCGGATCGCCGTCGTGCCGCTCCCACTCCGCGGCCAGAGCCTCGAGGTAGTCCTTCCGGGCCGCGGCGTCCGGGGCCTGCCGGGCGCCCGCGGCGTGCTGGGCGGCCGCGCCGAGCACATAGTTGACCAGGGCCGCGCCCGCGTCGGACAGCCGCGTCCCGGTGAGGCCGAGCTCGCGCAGCGGCACCCCGAGGCCCGTCCAGATGCGCCGGACGGCCGGCTGGAACGGGTCGCGGGCCAGCTGCGTGCCCAGCCACGGGTGCGCGTCGATCGCGTCGAAGATCCCGAGGGCCAGAGCCCGGATCGGGTCGTCGCCCCGCCCCGCGGCCACCACGGCGCCGACGAGCTCATCGGCCGCCGCGGCCAGGAGCTCGTCCTTGTTGGCGATGTGGTGATAGATCGCGCCCCGGCCGGTCGAGAGATGCGCCGTGACCGCCCGGACCGTCAGGCCGCTCTCGCCTTCCGCGTCGAGGATCCGGACGGTGGCCTCGATGATGCGCTCGCGGGAGAGCGCGTCGCTGCGCCGTGGGGTCATGCACACCATCTTGACATCTTTGGACCGGCGGTCCAATAGTAGAGCGAATGGACCAGTGGTCCAACTGCTAGGAGAGGATCACCATGACGACTCCGGTCACGATCGTCGGCGCGGGTCTCGGCGGGCTCACCCTCGCCCGCGTCCTGCACCTGCACGGCGTCCCCGTCACCGTCTACGACGCCGACGCCTCGGCCGACGCCCGCACCCAGGGCGGCCAGCTCGACCTGCACGAGCACAACGGTCAGCTCGCGCTGGAGATCGCCGGGCTCACGAGCGAGTTCCGGTCGATCATCCACGCGGGCGGGGCGGCGCAGCGGGTTCTCGACCGGCACGGCACGGTGCTGGCCGAGATGCCCGACGACGGCTCGACGGCCCGGCCGGAGGCCCTTCGCGGGGACATCCGGCGCATCCTGCTGGAGTCGCTGCCGGCCGGGACCGTCCGGTGGGGCAAGAAGCTCCGGTCGGCCACGCCCCTCGGCGACGGACGCCATCGACTCGCGTTCACGGACGGCTCGGCGGTCGACTCCGAGGCCCTCGTGGGCGCCGACGGCACCTGGTCCCGCGTCCGGGCGCTGGTGTCGGACGAGAAGCCGGTCTACGCGGGCATGAGCTACGTCGACACCTACCTGCACGACGTCGACCGGCGTCACCCCGGGGCGGCCCGGGCCGTGGGGAACGGCGCGATGTACGCCCTGGTGCCGGGGCAGGGGTTCCTCGCTCACCGGGAGGCGGGGAACGTCATCCACACGTACGTCGTCCTCGACCGCCCGCTCGAATGGTTCGCGCGGATCGACTTCGCCGATGCCCCGGCGGCCAAGGAGCGGATCGCGGACGAGTTCGACGGCTGGGCGCCCGAACTGCTCTCCCTCATCACCGGCGGCGACACCGGGCCGGTCCTGCGCAGCATCCACCGGCTGCCCGACCGGCACCGGTGGGAGCGGACCCCCGGCGTGACACTTCTCGGCGACGCGGCGCACGTGACCCTGCCCGGCGGCGAGGGCGCGAACCTGGCGATGCTGGACGGGGCGGAACTCGGTCAGGCGATCGCCGCGAACCCCTCCGATCTCGAGACCGCGTACGCGGCGTACGAGGAAGTCATGTTCCGGCGCAGCGAGGCCGAGGCCGTCGCCGCACGCGAGACCATCGAGCTGATTTTCGGCGCCGGGGCACCGTACGGGCTCGCCGGGCTCTTCGGTTAGAGATGTTTCTGGAGCAGCATCCGCAAGCCGTGGCCGTCCTCGATCGTGTCGTCGGGGGCGGGACCGGTGGGCTCGGCGGCGGTGCGCGGCGAGAGCATGAGGATCGCCCGGCCGATGCCCGCCCGGCGGCCGCACAGGATGTCACGGCGCGGGGTGTCGCCGACGAACCAGCACGCGGCCGGGTCGACGCCCAGCTCGTCGGTGGCGTTCCAGATCATCTGCGGGTTGGGTTTGCGGACGCCGGCCTCGTCGCTGTAGACCTGCACGGCGAACAGGTCACCCAGGTGGGACTTGTCGAGGTAGTCGCGATGGGCCGCGCCCGAGAGGGTGTTGGAGACCACGGCGAGCGGGATGCCCGCGTCCGCGGCGGTGTGCAGGACCTCGACGATGCCGGGGCGGATCGACCAGTTGTCCCGCCAGGCCCACTCGTAACTCAGCTTGCGCACGGCCCCGCGTACGGGAATCTGGGCCGCCGGAGGCCACCCCGGCAGGATGAACCGATTCCACACCTCGGCCTGGCTCAGCTCGTCGGGCCAGTCCTCGTCGCGCCACGCGGCATAGGCGACCGCGCCCTCGGTGAGCGACCGCTGGATCTCGCCCGGAGTCAGCGCGCCCCGCACCAGGTTGAAGATGCGCAGCACCAGCCCGGGCGGGGCCGTCCGCTGCGGCGGCGCGTCGGCCAGCACGCCCCCGAAATCGAGCAGGATCGCCGCGGGTCGCATGTCAGCGCGACGTCTTCAGCGTCCAGGCGCGCACCCCGCCCACGATGCCGGCCGTGTTCGGCACGACCACCACGTCGTCGCCCATGCGCGCGAGCTGGGCGGCGGTGATCAGGCGCGAGTTGCCGCCGCCGAGATAGAGCCGGTCCCACAGGAAGACGGGCCGCAACCCCTCGACGACGTTGCGGACCCGGCGGGACCAGAGGGCATCCCCGAGACGGCGCCGCTCGTGCTCGCCGATGTACGTGTCGTAGGACATTCCCCACCGTACGGGGGCCTGGGACATCTCCAGGTGCGGGGCGAGCGCGCCGCCGTCGAACAACGCGCAGCCCAGACCCGTGCCCAGGGTCAGCACCAGCTCGCACCCCGTGCCCGCGACCACGCCGGCCCCGTGCACCTCGGCGTCGTTGAGCACCAGCGTGGGGCGGCCGAACGCGTCCTCGAGCGCGGTGCGGGCATCGAAACCGAACCACGCGTCCTGCAGCTCGGGGTCGATCCTCGTACGGGGGCCGGACCGGGTGATGTAGTGCGGGGTGGCGACGACGACACCGTGGCGCAGCATCCCCGGCATGCCCACGGTCACCCGGTCGTGCGCGGGCAGACGCTCGCCGAGCTGCGTCAACGTCTTGACGAAGAGATCGGGAGGCAACGGGTACGGGGTCGGGACGCGCAACGGCTGCGCCCGCATCGTGCCGGCCTCGTCGAGCACGGAACCCTTGATGCCGCCGCCGCCACAGTCGATCGTCAGGGTGAAAGCCACGCCGCCAGTTTGCATGGAGTACACCTCCTCGCACAGCAATTGTGACCCGGTATCGTCGCTGCGATGTCGAGGGCTGTCCGGGTGAGCACCCGCAACGCGAGCTTCCAGCAGTGGCAGGCGCTGCTCACCAACCGCACCAAGCGGCATCGGGCCGGCGAGTTCCTGGTCCATGGCGTACGCCCGATCTCGCTGGCCGCCGAGCACGGCTGGGAGATCCGCGACCTGATCTACCCGGATCGGCAGTCGCTGTCCGGCTGGGCGCGAGACATGCTCGACCGCACCGGCGCCCGCCCGGTGGCCATGTCCTCCGAACTGGTGGCCGAACTGGCCGGCAAGGACTCGGCCGAGCTGATCGCCGTGGTCGCCCTGCCCGAGCCGCCCGCGCTGCCCGCCGCCGACCTCGTGGTGGTCTTCGACCGGCCGTCCACCCCCGGCAACATCGGCACGCTGATCCGGTCGGCTGACGCGTTCGGCGCCGCCGCCGTCGTGGTGACCGGGCACGCCGCCGACCCGTACGACCCGAAGGCCGTACGGGCCAGCACCGGTTCGATCTTCGCTCTGCCGGTTCTCCAGCTGGACGGGCCCGAGCCGGTGCTCGACTGGGCCGCCCGGACCGGGATTCAGCTGGTCGGCACCGACGAGCACGGCGCGGTCGAGGTGGCCGACCACGACCTGACCGGCCCGACCGCCCTGCTGATCGGCAACGAGACCAGCGGGCTCAGCGCGGCCTGGCGGGCGGCGGCCGACGTGCTGGTCCGCATTCCGATCACCGGAGCGGCCAGCTCGCTCAACGCGGCGACGGCGGCCACGGTCATCCTGTACGAGACCAGTCGCCAGCGGTCCCACGGCTGACCTCGGCCCACGCCCGCAGGTCGGCCGCCCGGCTCGCCTGGGCCGCCGCGATCGCCTCCACCGCGTCGCCGCCCAGCGCCAGGTGCAGCGGCGCGTCCGGGCGGTTGACGGCGTCGACGATGGCCGCGGCCGCCTTCGCCGGGTCACCGGGCTGGGCGCCGTCCATGCTGTCGACGGCGGCGCGGGTCTGCGAGGTCGAGATCCCGTACGCGTCGATGGTCCGCGACCGGTGCATGCGGCCACCACCGAACTCGGTGCGGAACGAACCCGGCTCGACGATCAGGACCCGTACGCCGAACGGCGCGACCTCGGCCGCCAGCGCCTCCGAGATCCCCTCGAGCGCGAACTTGGCGGCGCAGTAGGCCCCGAAGCCCGGCATGGTGACCTGGCCGCCCATCGAGCTGATCTGCACGAACGTGCCGGACTGCTGGGCGCGCAGATGGGGCAGGGCCGCCTTGGTGACGGCGACCGCGCCGAAGAACATCACGTCCATGAGCGCGCGCAGCTCCGCCATCGTGAGCTCCTCGACCGCGCCCACACTGCCGTGCCCGGCGTTGTTGACCACCACGTCGAGGCGGCCCAGGTCCCGTACGGCCCCGGCGACCACCTCGTTGACCTGGTCCTCGTCGGTGACGTCGAGAGCGGCCGTACGGGTGGCGCCCAGCCCGTCGAGCGTCTCGGGGCGCCGGGCGGTGGCCACAACCTGATCGCCCGCGGCGAGGGCGGCCTCGGCCAGGGCACGGCCGAAACCGGAGGAGCAGCCTGTGATGAGCCAGTTCTTCATGCGCTCCACGCTGGCTCACCGGCGCGGCGTGATCCAACACCGGTTCCCTGCCGCCGCTACAGTCGCCAACTGTGACTGTTGAGTTGCGCCACCTGCGCTACTTCGTCGCGGTCGCCGAGCATTCGAGCTTCAGCCGGGCCGCGCAGCAGCTGCACATCGCCCAGCAGTCGCTGTCGCAGCAGATCGCGGCGCTCGAACGGATGCTCGGGGTGCGGCTGTTCGACCGGGACACCCGCGGCGCCCGGCTGACCGGGGCCGGTTCGGCGTTCCTTCCTTCCGCGCGGCAGATCCTGGAGCAGGTCGACAAGGCCGTTTCCCTCGTACGCGGCCTGGCCGGCGCCCTCAACCTGGCGTTCCTGGAGTCGACCGCCAACTACATGCTGCCGCCGATCGTCCGCGCGGTCCGTTCGCGGCTCCCCGACGCCAAGCTCACCACCAGCAACGTGCCGATCGCGACGCTCGTGGAGGGTCTGCGCGACGGTAGGTTCGACGCCGCGTTCACCCGTCCTCCGCTGGTCGACGACCTGGCCACCCGCAACCTGGTCACCGAGCCGGTCTGCGTCGCCCTGCCGTCGGAGCACCGCCTGGCCGCCCGCGCCTCGATCCGGCTCGACGAGCTGGCCGGCGAAAACTGGGTGCTGACCCCGCGCGACTCGTGGCCGCCGTGGCACGACAAGTACGACCGCGACTTCGCCGGGGCCGGCTTCACCCCGCGGATCGTCCAGCGGGCGGCCGGCGTGCCCAACCTGCTCGGCCTGGTCGCCGCGGGCGTCGGGGTGACCAGGCTGGCCCAGTCGGCCCGAAGCATCCGCGGCGGCGGCGTCGTGTTCGTCCCGCTCGAGGGCGAGCGGGCGGCGACTGTGGTGGCGTGGGTGCCGGGCCGGGAGAATCCGCTGCTTGGGGATCTGCTCGCGCTGGCCGACGAGCTGGCGCGCACTCTGGATCTGACCAGCTGGGGCTGAGGCGGCCTGATTCCAGAAGCGTTCAGAAGCGCGCGAAGGACCGGATCGGCATGCGGGGGCCGAACTTGGGGGCGCCGATGCCGCCGTGGGCGAACAGGTCGCACACCCGGCCGCGGTGGCCCTCGAACGGCGCCAGCAGCTGCATCATGCGCTCGTCGGTGCCGCGGGCCTCACCGGCCAGGGCCCACGCGACCGTGTTGGGGATGTGGAAGTCGCCCACGCTGACCGCGTCCGGATCCCCGTAGGCCACCCGCACCACCTCGGCCGCGGTCCACGGGCCGATGCCGGGCAGCGCGGTCAGGCGCAGGGTGGCCTCGGCCGAGCCGGCGCAGCGTTCGAGGCGGTCGGCGACCACGGCGGCCCGCTGCAGGGCCTGTGTGCGGCGCTGCTCCATGCCGAACGGGTGGAAGACCCAGTACGGCGTCGCGGCGATCACCGCCGGGTCGGGCGGCAGCATCAGGTCGAGCGGGCCGGGGGCGGGCTCGCTGAGTTGCTTGCAGATCATCCGGTACGCCCGGTGGGCTTCCTTGCCGGTGACCTTCTGTTCGAGGACTGCCCGCAGAACGCTTCGGAAGACCAGGCCGGTGGCCGGCATGCGTACGCCGGCGAAGGTCTTGGCCAGGCGGGCGACGAGAGGATGGGCCTCGGCGAGGGCCGGGAAGGCGCTCAGGTCGTCGCGGAGACCGGCGATCGCGTCGGCGCGGTCGAGCGCCCAGCCGGCGGCCGGACCATATCCGGTGGCCAGCAGGCCGTCGGCGTCGCGGGAGAGCCGCAGGGTGGCCGGGCCGTCGGGGGTGCGCAGCGCCAGCCAGAATTCGTTGCCGGTGAAGCGGCCACAGGGGTCGTGCTTGGGGACCAGCAGCGACCGGATCGAGGCGCCGAACTGGTAGCGCTCGGGCACGGTCAGCCTGCGGGTCGAACTCACCGGCATACTGTGCCACCTTCGCGGGCCGTTGCCCACCACCTGCGGACAGGCCGATGGCCCTGACCGCGCTCCCGGTCAGGGCCATCGGAGGGGGCGACCGGACACCCGAGTGGTCCGGACCGCCATGGAGCTGCCGCTACTGTCGTCCGTCAGGGGGAAGGGCGACCACCCGGAGTCGATGGGGGGCCCTGTCCGGAACGGGTTCATGTCGGTGACCCCGTCCCGGTCAGGTTCGCCTCCGGGAAAAGCGGCGTGGCTCCTAGATTCGCATCAGCCGCGGCCGCGCCGGCCGACCTGGATCTTCACCACGTCGAAGGCGGGCGTCTGGTTGGCCCGGACCATCATCGGGATGCGGTGCGAGCCGTCACCGGCCCACGAGGCGCACTGCGCGGTGCCGGCCTGGGGCAGACCCGGAACCTGGATCTGAACCGTGTCGGGGGCCGCGCCACCCTGGCGGTCCTCGGTCGCCACGAAGAACGCGGGGACCGGGTCGGGCGCCGGGGCCTCGTTGGTGCTGGCCAGCATGCGGCAAGCGGTGTGGAAGTGACCGCGGACCAGGCCGTTGGCCAGGACCGAGCTCTCCACGTAGTAACCACCCTGGCCGGCCGCGAGGAACCGGTCACGGATCAGGTTGCGGGTGCTGACGCTCAGCGTGAACGGCTGGTTCACACCGACCGCGCGCGGGGCGTTGGTGATCAGCAGGCTCGGGTTGTCCTTGGCCTCGCCGACCTCACCGAACTCGGTCGAGACGCAGCGGCTGCCTTCCTGGAAACCGTTGTGCGGAGTCAGGTTGCTGGTCTCACAGCTGTTGGTCAGCACACCCAGGCCGGCGCCGGGAGGAGGCGTGGTCTGGCCGTTGTCGCCGCCCTGCTCGCCGCCGTTGCCCTCTTCGCCGTTGCCCTGGCCCTGGTCGCCGCCCTGCTCGCCACCGTTGCCCTGCTCGCCACCGTTGCCCTGGCCCTGGTCGCCACCGGCGCCCTGGTCGCCACCCTGCTCGCCACCGGCGCTCGGGTCGGCACCCTGTCCGCCACCCTGCTCGCCGCCGGCGCCCTGGTCGCCGCCCTGCTCGCCACCAGCACCCTGGTCGCCACCCTGCTCGCCACCGGCGCTCGGGTCGGCGGCCGGAGCCGTGGTCGCGGCCTCGGTCGGCGGGGTCTCGTTGTTCTCGTTGCCGACGTTGTTCATCACCCAGTTGCGGCAGCGGGTACGCAGCGTCTGGGTCGACACGGTGTCACCCGCGCCGTCGTCCGGGTGCTGGGTGACCTTTCCACCGTTGGTGGAGTACGTGCCGCGGCGCGTCTCCGTGGAGAGGTTCGTGCGGTTGGGCGCCTGCACCTTGTCGCATGCGGACAGCGCCTTGCGCTGAGTCCGGTCAGTGCTCGCGTTGGAGACCTGGGTGACGGTCACGATGCCGCCGAAGGCCACCAGCGTGGCTGCCACCGCGACAATGCGGCGCTTGCCACTGAACCAGTTGTTACTCCTGGATGCGCGCCGGTACTTGGACCTTCGCATGGGGGTGACACCTTTCTGTTACGCGATGAACTCGGTTGGGGCTACCGAGCCCGGAAGATGCGCATGGACGTGATGACGCCGGCCACGAGCGCGGCGGCGAGGACGAGCAGGATCACGGTGGTGCTGACGCCCGGAATGCCGCCGCTGCTGCTGGCTGCCGCGAGCATCTGCCCGTCCACCGGGACCGGTCCACTGCCGGGGACCGCGGGGGCGGGAGCTGTGGGAAGCGCCGCGTAGTCGACGATGTTGCTCGACTCCAGCAGCGTCATGTGGGTCATGACGAACTGGTTGGTCTCCTGAGCCAGCTTGCGGACCGTATCGTTCCGCGTGGTGGCCCGGATCGTCGCGATGGCCGGGAAGATCTTGCCGTGCGCGGCACGGAGCCGGTCGATGAAGATCTGGTCGAACGTCGTCGCGTTCGCGTCCTTCATCTCCTGCAGCCAGAACTGCTGATCGTCGTTCGGCTTGTTCGGCAGGTCGATGTTGAGCTTCTTCGCCGCCGCGCGGTCCAGGCTGTCGAGGACCACGTGCTGGGCCGCGATCGACTTGCCGATCTGGACCACGCGCTGGTCGTTCGACTTCTCGGCCGCCATGTTGCCGGCCGGGACCTCCCACAGGCCGGCCAGGCGGACCTTGATGACGAAGTCCCGGTCGGCGTCGCTGATCGCGCCGACACCCTTGTCGCTCAGGCCGCCCGAACTCGGCACCGGCACCGGCGCGCCGGGAGCCGCGTGAACCGGGCTCACCGGCGCCAGAACGAATGCCAAGGCTGTCGCCGAAATGCCCACCAACCAACGCGTCGTGCGGCGCGATGTGCGAGTGGTAAGCATTCTCTTCTACCTCCGAGTCAGCGATTAAAGAAGTTCGCGAGCAACAGATGAATCAGTAGCTGTAGTCACTGCCGGTGCCGGAGTCGCCACCGGAGCCGGCGCCGGAATCACCCGCGGAATCGTCGGCGGGCGGGGCGACGGGCTTCGACACCTTCGGAAGACAGGTGAGGTTCTTGGCGCCGTCGGGCTGGATGACGAACCAGGTGCCGTTGACGTTCTGGCCCTTCCAGTTGCCCGGCTTCTTGTCACCGATGTACCGGTAGAGCGGCCAGCCCTTCAGCGTCAGCTGCTTGCTGCCGTCGGCCCGGGTGACCGTGCCGACGAGCTTCGAGTCGACGCCCTTGATGGTCGGCTTGCCGTCGTTGGTGAGCGACGGCGGCCAGGTCTCGGCGCACTCGCCGACGCAGTTGCTCTTGGCCGGCTTGTTGCCGTCCTTGTCGAAGCGGTAGAGCACGAAGCCCTCGTCGTCGACGACGACCTTGCCCATCCGCGCGACCTTGCTGCCGGTCAGCGAATTGGTGGCCTCTTCGGCGCTGAGCTCGGGGGCGGCGTTGGCGTCGCCGGGGCCCTCGGTCGCGTTCGGGTCGGCCGCGGCGGCCGGGTCACTGGTGGCGGCCGGGTCGGCCTCCGCACCAGGGGTGGCGGCGACGTTCTCGGCGGCCGGCTCGGCCGAATCGCCGTAGTCGGCGGCGTTGTACCCCTGCGGGGCGCAGCCGGACACTGCGAACGCCGCGGCGATTGCGGCGCCGACGACCATCAACTTTCGCTTCTCCGGAACCACGTGCCCTCCAGGCTGTTTCTTGTCTAGCGTTTCCGGCCTGTAGTACGAGGGTGGGGTCGTGGCGGTTGAAGAAAGTTCCCATCAATTTCCGAGTTTCTGGCGAGACCGGTCCGGACCTGCCTCCCTAAGGAAAAAGAAAGGACCCCGGCCAATCGGCCGAGGTCCTTTTCCGTACAGGGTTGGTTACGGTACGCGCACCAAGGTTTCTCCGGCGCCGTTCGCGCCGACCTCTTGCACCTGCACGTGAGCGATCTCTTCGCGCGGGGTGGCGGTGACCGCCTGAAGCAGCAGCGGCTCGGTGTTCTTGGCCGTGCCCCAGCCGTTCTCCCCCACCTTCCACGACAGCACCGGCTCGGTGGTGCCGTCGGTGTGCACAGCCACCAGCCGGCAGACCTTCGGACCGCTGATGTTGGAGAGCGAGAACGAGATCTGGGTGCCGAACGTCTTCTTTTCGAAGGCGACCGACGCCTGCACGCCGGAGCGTGGATCGGAACCGGTGAAGCGTTCGCCCACGAGGTCGGGGCCGCCGATGCCGGGGCCGCCGTCCGCGTTGGGCAGCGGGTCGAGCTGACCGTCGTCGCGCTGCGCCGTGTTCGTCGTCGCCGGGTCGCTGCTGTCGCCGCCGAACACCTGGCCGCCCACGAAGAACGCGCCGATCGAGAGCATCGCGAAGATGACGACCGCGGCGGCCAGGCTGTAGAGCCGCCGGCTGTTCGCCCGATGCCGCTCGTGGCTGACCTCACCGATCACCTTCTGCAGCATGACCCCGTCGCGCCGGGTCTCCTCGGCGACGATCACGGAGTTGGCGTCGACGTCGGCCAGCAGATCCGCGACCTCGACGAACGACTCCAACTCGTACGCGCACCGCGAGCACTCGATGAGGTGGTCCTCGAAGCGCGCGGCGTCGTGCTCGTCGAGCACGCCCAGCGCATACGACGCGACGTCGAAGTGGTCTTCCTGTGTCATTCGGTCACCCCCCGCTGCTGCAGCGCCGTCCGCAACGCACGCAGAGCGTAATACACCCGTGACTTGGCGGTGCCCAACGGAAGGTTGAGCTTCTCCGCCGCCTCCGGCACCGTGCGGCCCCGGAAGTAGGTCTCGATGAGGATCTCGCGATGCGACTGGCTGAGCTCGCGCAGCGCGTCGGAGACGGTCATCGACTGCAGCACGCGGTCGGTGTCGTCGGCCTGGCTGGGGAAGCTTTCCAGCTCCCGGTCATACGTCTCGGCGGGCCGGGCGCTCGCGCTGCGGTGATCGTCGATCGCGATCCGCCGGGCCACGGTCACCAGCCACGGGCGCAGCGACTGCTGGCCCTGCGCGCCGAGCCGATGCGCGTTGCGCCAGGCCCGGAGAAGCGTCTCCTGCACGATGTCTTCCGCGCGCTGCCGGTCGCCGCCGGTCAGTCGCAGGACGAACATCAGCAAGGGACCGGCGTGCTCCTCGTAGAGCATCCGGACCAGAGTGTCCTCGTGACTCGCCCCCGCCGGGGTCGCGGCCTCATGCCGCGGCGCCTGCCGGGGGATCACCGAACCACCATCGCCCGCACTACGGCCTCCGTCGAGTGACTGCCACCGTCCATCGGAACGCTGCTGTGTCATCAGGCGCACCCCGCCCGGCGCCAGCCGATGCTCGGCCACCGCATGCATTGATACCTCCGCCCGGAGCTTTCCCCGTCGCCTGAGATACGGCTGGGGACCGCCCTCGGGATCAACGCGGACGGGAAAATTTCGGGAAGGGGTCTCAAACGGTCCTCCGGTCTCGTGTGGGGGGTCACGAGGCGCATGGATACGCGCTGTGAATTCATCGATCTGCACCGATATGACTGCCAGGGCAGCCGAATAATACTCAGCCACAGCGGTCCCATGTAACGCCCTTCTGAGCAGGCGTGACGCACCACCGGTGCGGCGTTACCGCTAAGTAGGCAAGTCCCTGCGGAGCGTTTCCATCCCGCATACTGGGAGCGCTCCCAATGCCGTCCGGTAGCCCGTTCGGAGGACGTCTGCCCACCATCCGGCCCGTTCGAGTAATCCGTGTCTCAACCGTCCCGGTTGGACCTATCTGTCGGATCTCGCTTCCGGCCGCTCCCGCCCAGAGCCGCCTTCGGAGAATCGCCGTCAGACCCTGAGCGCCGTCGTGGCCAGGGTCGTGAAGCGCATCGGGAAGCTTCCGCCCACCGAGTCGACGACCGCTCCGATCGCCGCCGTCAGCTCGGCCAACCGTTCCGGCGCCAATCGGGTGAACAAACCCTGCGTCGGCAACTGGTCCAGCCACTCGTCCCGGGTGTAGACCAGCTCCCACTCATGGCTCCACCGCTCGACGTCCGAGAACCGCCCGCCGGCCCGGACGGCCTCGTCGGCCTGATCGAGAAGCCGGGCGTAGCCGTCGGCGGCCGACATTCCGCGCAGGCCGGCCAGCGGGCTGCCCGGCAGCAACCGGTCGTGGACGTCGGCGAAGGCCTCGGCCACCGCCGCCCCGGGCTGGGCCGCGTTCCACAGCAAAGCCAGCCGCCCGCCGGGTCGCAGCGCCGCCGCGGCCGCCGCGGCTCCGGCGACGGGATCAATCCAGTGCCAGGCCTGACCGGCCACCACGGCGTCGAAGGCCCGCCCGGCGGGCTCCCAGTCCTCGAACCGGCTCACCTCGACCTCGAAGCCCTGCGAGCGGGCGTACGAGGCCATGCGCGCGTCGGGCTCGACCCCGTGGACGTCGCATCCGGCCGCCCGCAGCTGCCGGGCCACGATGCCGGTGCCGATGCCGACGTCGAGGAAACAACGACCGGGGCTGCCGGCCACGATCCGGTCGATCAGGGCTTGCGGATAGGACGGCCGGGTCCGGTCGTAGCGGGCGGCGTCGGCGCCGAAGGATTCGGCGGTCTCGCGTTCACGGTGCGGAGTGGGCATGCGCCCACTCTAGTGGGCACGTGCCCATTCGGCTATGTGGGAGGCTGGGCACCGTGCCGACCGGAGTGGCGCTGCGCGACGTACGCCAGCAGTTGTTCGACGCCGCCGAGCGCGTCCTCGTGCGCGACGGTCACAACGGGCTGACCAGCCGGGCCGTCACCGCCGAGGCCGACGTGGCCAAGGGCGTGCTGCACCGGCACTTCGCCGACTTCGACGAGTTCCTGGCCGAGCTCGTGCGCCGCCGGGTCGCCGGTCTCGAGGCGTGGGGCGCCACCATGGCCGAGCACGCCGGCACCGGGGACGTGGCCGAGAACATCGCCGACTTCCTGTTCGGCGTCTTCGACCGGGTCGGGCTCGGCCTGATCGCCCTCGTCATCGGGCGCGGCGAGCTACGCGCCCGGCTGCGCCGCGACCGCGCCTTCGGGCTGCCTGTCCTGGCCGAGGCCACGGCCGTGATCGCCGCCTATCTGAGGGCGGAACGGAAACCGGGGGCCGACACGGTGGCGCTCAGCGTGGTCGGCTCGGCCCACCTGGTGTTCAGCGCGGACGACACCGACCCGGAACGCGTACGGGAACTGGTCCGTCAGCTCATCGCGAACGGGCGGTAGCCTGGGTCAGCGCCCGGTGCAGCACCCGGGAGTCGCCCAGCATGCCCCGCAGCCGTCGTTCCAGACCGGCGATCGGCACCAGGTTCTGCGGCGCGCGCGGATCCTTGTACGCCGACGACGCGAACCGCGGCAGCGTGGCCCCCGAGATGTCGGCCAGCTCGATCGCCTGCTCCGGGGCCAGATCGGGCGAGCATTCCACCCGTACGATCCCCGACCACGGCGCTCCCGAGGCGCCGGGCAGACGCAGATACCAGGACCAGCCGCCCCACACCGTGCCCAGGTGGAAGACCGGGGTCCGCTGCGTGGGCCGCAAAGACGTCACGACCGTGGTCAGCGAGGCCGGCAGATACTGCTTCTGCTGAGTCTTCACGTAGCCGATCGTGCGGGGCAGCTGACGCCTGTTGCGCAACGGCCCGTCCACGACCAGCAGATCGTCGGCGGCGACCGGCGCGCCCATCTCGCGGGCGGCCGACGAGATGTCGATCTCGAGAGCGGTCAGCGGACCCTGTACGGCGGCCGGCAGCTTGCTCGCCTCGCCCGTCCCGTGGATGCGGTGCACCTCGTAGCGCACCGAGCCCGCCTGCACGTCCCCGGCCGACGGGCTCGCGGTGAACAGACCCCGGCCGACGCGCGCGCCCACCAGCTCGGCCGCCCCGCGGGCCAGATCGCACCGGACCACGCCGGCCGCGTACGAGGCGGCGAGCCCCGCGTACGACGTCCCGTCCTCCTCGGCCGTCCACAGTCCCGCGTCGTTGCGCCGGACCCCGTCGACCAGAAACACCACGTCGGGGCAGCGCACCGAGGACGACACGTCGATCGGTGCCCACTCGGCCGCGGGCACCTCGACGTCGGTGTCGACCTGCGCGCTGCTCGGCGAGGCCGGCCCGTCCCCGCCCTCCGCGCCGCCCTCGAACGACGACCCGTACGACGGATCCCACGCGTCCACGAACATCCTGGTCAAAGGCCCACCCTCAGAACGTGCGCCGTACGGGCGTCCTTGTGCACCTCGAACCGCACCGGCACCCGCTCGGCCAGCGCGTTGACGTGAGTCACCACGCCGACCATGCGGTCGCCCCGCGCGGCCAGGTTTTCCAGCGTCGCCGCGACCACGTCGAGCGTCGCCGCGTCGAGCGTGCCGAAGCCCTCGTCGAGCACGATCGACTCGAGGCTGGCGGCCGTGGTCGACATGCCCGCGAGCTGCTCGGAGAGGGCGAGCGCGAGGGCCAGCGAGGCCTGGAACGTCTCGCCGCCGGACAGCGTGCGCACCCCGCGCCGCAGACCGGCGTCGTGGTGGTCGATGACGAAGAACTCGCCCTTGTCGTGCATCAGGTCGTACTGCCCGCCGGTGAGCTCGCGCAGGATCCGCGACGCGCCGTCGACGAGCATGTCGAGCGCCTCCTCGAGCAGCCAGCGCTCGAAGTTGTTGGCGCGCAGGTGCCCGGCCAGCGACTTGGCCACCCGCATCTCGCGCTGCAGCGTCATCCGCTGCTCGGTCAGCTCGCCCACCTGGTCGCGCCGGTCGGACAGCCGCCGCCAGGTCGCCTCGGACCGTTCCACCGCCACGGCGGCCGCCCGGATCAGGGCCGACTCGTCGGGCTGGGGAACCGCGACCCCGGCCGCGGTGAACAACGCCGCGATCTCCTGGAGCACGGCGGCCGTGGACCGGTGGGCGGCGGCCACGGCCTCCTCGGCCGACGCCCGGGCGGTCGCCCGCTCGGCCGCCTGGGCCGCGGCCCACTCGGCCAGCGCCGACCACGCGCCCGCGAGATCGTCGCGGTCGGCCGGCGGCGGGGAGAAACGGGCCACCCGGTCCCGTACGGTCTCGAACTCGCGCCACGCGGTGCGCTGACGCTCCTCGGCGGCGATCACCGCGGCCTGCGCCTGCCGGTGCGCCGACCGGGTGGTCCGCACGGCCACCCCGGCCCGGTCGAGCAGCTTCTGCAGCCGGTCGATCTCGGCCAGCTGGCGGCGCAGCGCGTCCACGCCGGGCGACTCGGCGACCGCGGCCCGGGCCTCGGCCATCCGGGACAGGTGGTGCTCGTGCTGGGCCCGCTTGCGTTCGAGGTTGCTCTCGAGCTTGCGGGCCACGGCGTCGCGCTGCTGCCAGGCGGCCTCGGCGACCTCGGCGGCGGCGCGGGCGGCCTTGCCGGTGGTCTCGGCCGCGCGCACGGCCGACTCCTCGGGCACGGTGGGCACGGTGGTGACGGTCTGCTCGCACACCGGGCAGTGGTCGCCGGCCGACAGGTGCGCGCGCAGGGCGGAGGCCCGGTCGATGCGCTGCGCCTCCACGTAGTCGAGCCGGGCCTGTTCGAGCAGCTGGGCCGCGCCGAGGTGGGCGCTGTGGGCGATCTCGGCCGCGGTGGCGGCGTCCCGGTGCTCGACCTCGGCCACCGACACCTCGCCCGCGAACCATTCGGCCTGGCCGGCGAGCCGGTCCAGCTCGGCGTGCCGGTCGAGCATCAGGCTCAGCGATCCGGCGTCGCCGGCCGCGGCCAGTTCCCCGCGGACCTTGTCTTCCTTCTCCTCGGCCGCGCGTACCTCGTCCGCGGCCTCGGCGGCGGCCGCCCGGGCCGCCGCGGTCACGCCGGCGGTTTCCACGCTCGACCGGGGCGTACGCACGGAGGAGAGCAGCCGCAGGTCGGCGTCGAGCTCGTCGCGGGCCGAGGCGGCCTCGGCCTCGGCCGTGCGCCGGGCGCGCAGGCCCGGGACGGCCAGCTCGACGGCCGCGGTCAGCTCACGCATGCGGGTGACGTGCTGCCCGGCCGTCTCGACCGCCTCGTCGGTGGCGTCGGCCAGCCCGGCCAGGCTCTGGTCGACGACGGCGAGCTTGCCCTCGGCCGTCTGCGCGCGGCCGGTGGCCCGGGTCTGCACCTCTTCGTAGACGTGCAGGCCGAGCAGGTTGACCAGGATCTGCTGGCGGGTGGCCGGCTTGGCGTGCAGGAAGTCGGCGAACTGACCCTGCGGCAGCACGACACAGCTGGTGAACTGCTCGAACGGCAGGCCGACGGCCTCGAGCACGGCCTGGTCCATCTCGGCCGGGGTGCCGGCCAGCACCTCGCCGAGGTCGTCGAGGTCCATGCCGGTGTCGAGCTTGGTGACGTCGAACCCGGCCGGCATCAGCTGCAGGCCGGCGCCGGCGGTCTTGACGTTGCCGCGGCCGTCGCGCCGCACCACGCGGGTCGCGACGTAACGGTCACCGGCCGACTCGAAGACCAGCCGGACGCGGGCCTCGACGGCCGACGGAGCCAGCGCGTTGCCGATGCCCCGGGTGCCGCCCCAGCGCGGGACGGTGCCGTACAGGGCGAAGGTGATCGCGTCGAGAACCGTCGACTTGCCCGAGCCGGTGGGCCCGACAAGCGCGAAGTAGTCGGCGTCGGTGAAGTCGACGGTCGTCTCGTCGCGGAAAACGGTGAACCCGGCCATGTCGAGCCTGATCGGTCTCATGATCCGTCTCCGCTTCGCTCCGCCGGACCAGAGACCTGGTCACTGAGCTTGCGGCGCTCGCTTCGCTCGCTCATGAGTGAGTGCTCACCTCGTCGTACAGCTCGTCGAAGAGTTCGCGTACGCCGTCCTCGGCGTTCTCCCGGCTGTCCAAGTAGTCGCCGAAGAGGTCGCGCGGCGATCGCCCGGCCCGCTGTGCCATCCGCTCCCCCACCCGGTTGGGCATCATCTCGGGGTCGATCCGCACCTCGAGGGCGTTGGGCAGGAGCTCCTGCACGTCCTCGCGGAGGCCGACCCGCGGCTTTTCCCGTACGAGGACACGGAGCCAGGCATCCGGAAGGTTCACCGTGGCGAGCTGTTCGAGGGTTCCTCGCACGGTCCGCAGGGTGACCGCCCCGGTGATCGGCACGTCGCGGACGCGGGCCGCCTTGTCGACGCTGACGTCCACGATCGCGACCGAGGAGACGTTTTCCTCCTCGCCGAAGTCGATCGCCAGCGGGCTGCCGCTGTACCGGGTCGGGCACGGCGAGATCACCTGCTGGGCGCGGTGCAGGTGGCCGAGCGCCACGTAGTGCGCGTTGCGCGGGAAGACCGTGGCCGGCACCGCGTACCCCATGATCGTGTGCGCCTCGCGCTCACCGCCGCCGGCCGACGCCCCCACGATGGTCAGGTGGGCGGTCAGCAGGTTGACCACCCCGGGCTCGTCGAAGCCCTCGGACAGCTTCCCGATCAGCCGGGCGATGTGGTCGGCGTATGTCTGGTTGGCCTCGGCCGCGGTCAGCTCGTACATCTCGGCGGCCCGGATCGCGTATCGCTGGGAGAGGAACGGCAGCGTGACGAGCTGCCACTTCTCACCGCCCGCGGTCTCTCCCCTGATCACCAGCTCGTCGGCCTTGTCCTTCACCGCGCCGCGCAGCGTGATGCCGGCCGCCTCGGCCCACGGGCGCAGCGCGTCGAGCGCCGGGCCGTTGTCGTGGTTGCCGCCGATGGCCACGACCTGGGCGCCGGTGCCGCGCAGCGCGGTCAGCGCCCGCGTGACCACCCGGGTCGCGTCGGCCGTCGGGGCCGCGGTGTCGTAGAGGTCGCCGGCGATGACGACCAGGTCGGGACGCTCGGCCCGGGCCGTCTCGACCACCTGGGCCAGCACGCGGATGTGCTCCTCGTGCCGGTTGCGTCCCTTGAGGACCTTGCCGACGTGCCAGTCGGACGTGTGCAGGATGCGCATCGGCAGAACCTTAGAACGGGATGTCGTCGTCGGACGAACCGCCGCGGTGGCCCACGACGGCGAACGGGTCGGCCCCTTGGACGATGGATTTCATCGTCTCGGCGGGCGGCGGACCGGACTCGGACTTGCGGGTGGCCCAGGCCGGGAAGGGGAACTCGACGCACAGCGGGACGGGGATGTCGGGCTGGTTGACGAACATCGTGCCCGGCCGGGCCAGCAGCGCGCGCTGACGCATGGCCGGGGGCAGGAAGCCGTATTCGGGCCGGGCCGCCTCGGCCGGGTCGAGCCGCCCGACCACCCGGATCGCCGAGTTGGTGACGATCCGCCGCTCGACCTCGCTCGCCGTCTGCTGGGCGCCGATCAGGATGACCCCGAGCGAGCGGCCGCGCTCGGCGATGTCGAGCAGCACCTCCTTGATCGGCGAGGTGCCCTCGCGCGGCGCGTACTTGTTGAGCTCGTCGAGCACGACGAAGAGCAGCGGGCGGCCGGTGCCGGCCTTCTCCTTCTCCTCGAACTCGGTCTTGAGCGTCACGCCGACCACGAACCGCTGGGCGCGGTCGGGCAGGTTGTGCAGGTCGACCACGGTGACCTGGGCCGACTCGGCCGTCTTGATCTGGTGCGGGCGGCGCTGGGCGAGGTCGCCGCGGATCAGCCGGGCCAGGTCGCGCTTGCTGCCGATCAGCCGGCGGGCGAACGCGTTGACCGTGCCCATGTTGATCGCGCTGCCCGCCCAGGTGGAGCGGGTCTCGTCGTCGGTGAGCTGCTCGACGATGTGGTCGACCAGGTCCCCGTACGACGAGATGCGGCGCCCGTCGATGCTGATGCCCCCCTCGGCGGGCACGGCATGGCGGTTGAGGTGGGCCGTGACCGAGTGCACGACCATCGTGTACTGCTGGCGCTCGTCGTCGGCGTCGGCGAACACGTACGGCAGGAGACGCTTTTCGCAGAACTCCTCGAGCGTCCAGTAGAACGCGTCGACGCCGGTGAGCCGGCTGCTGACGTCGGGCGCGCCGGACGAGTCGCCGGCGCGGGGCGGGGCATAGACCCGTACGTCGGAGAAGGGGGTCGCCGGAAGCTCGAGCAGCTTGTAGTTGGCCCGGGTGGCCTCGTCCAGCTTGGTGTTCGGGTGGTCGAGGAAGAGCAGGTCCTCGCCCTTGACGTTGAAGATCAGCGCGCGGGCGTTGGTGCCGTCGGCGCCGAGCGCGCCCGAGCGGAACACCGAATAGAGCAGGAACGTCGCGAAACTCGTCTTGGTGGCCACGCCCGAGATGCCGGAGATCGAGACGTGCGCGCCGCGGGTGCCGTCGAGGAAGTCGGCGTTGAGGAACACGGGCACGCCGTCGCGGCCGGTGCCCATCGGGATGCGCCGCTCCATCCGGTCGAAGTGCAGCGCGGCGTCGCGGGCCGCGCCGGACGCGCGGTGCACGATCGCGCCGGGCGCGGGCGGGACGTAGAGCTCGGGGTCGACCCGCGTGGTGGTGATCTCGGCCGCCTCCTGGACCAGGGCCGGCAGCGTGCCGTCGGCGATGGCGAAGACGTCGGAGTCGAACTGGGCGCCCTCGTGCCGCGCCCGGACCTGGGTGACCACCCCGGCGATCGTCACCGGTTCGCGGTCCGGCAGATCACGCTTGGTGACCACCACGTCATCGAGTTGTAGATAACTGCCGGGGGTCACGGCCGTCCAGAACTGGAGCGGCGTCGCGTCGGCTGTACCTAGGACCCGCCCGACGGGGGAAGATTCGTCGTCAGACACGTCGATCATCGTGCACCAGGGGTACGACAGAACTCGCACCAGGCGTGGGTTGGCACGCGTTGTCCACAAGTTCTTGTGTTCATACACAGAGTTATCCACAAGATCTTGACGTACGGGTGGAGGCGCGCCCGGGAACGAACCGATGTGAGCCGATCGGCCAAAGACGGGTGACGGGACTTCCACGGCACTCGAGAGGGCACGCATGAGACCGACGGCCACCCGGGCCGAACTGACCGACGGCGACCTCATCCGGCTCTCGGCCACTCAGCCCGAGGCGTTCGGGTCGGTCTTCGACCGGCATGCCCCGGCCATTCACCGCTATCTGTCGCGACGGGCCGGGGGCACGCTCGCCGACGACCTGAACGCCGAGACCTTCCTCACCGCGTTCAAGAGCCGTTCCGCGTACGACTCGAGCCGGCCGGACGCCCTGCCCTGGCTCTATGGCATCGCGGCCAACCTGCTGCGCGGCCACCATCGGGCCGAGACCCGGCAGTACCGTGCCCTGGCCCGCACCGGCCTCGACCCCGCGCTCGCCGGTCACGACGACCGGGTGGCGGCCCGGGTCACGGCGTCCGAGCAGGTCCGGGCCCTGGCCGGCGCGCTCGCCGGCCTCAACGGGGGCGAGCGCGACGTCCTGACCCTGATCAGCCAGGCGCAGCTGAGCTATCCCGAGGTCGCCGAGGCCCTGGGCATCCCGATCGGCACCGTCCGCTCCCGGCTGCACAGCGCCCGCAAACGCCTCCGCGCGGCCGTCCCCCACCTCGACCTCACGAACGGGATCGACGATGAATGACCTCGATCTGATGGAGGAGTTCCGCGCCGACGTGCCGCCGCCCGCCCCGGCGACTCTGGCCGCGGCCCGGGCGGCCATGTTCACCTCGGCCGCGCCGGCCCGGCGCCGCCGCTGGGCCTGGCGGGTCGCACCGGCCGCCGCCCTGGCCGCCGCGACCGCGCTGGCCGTCGTCGCCGTGGCCACCGGAGTAATCGGCCACGACCCGGAAAGTCGTCCCGTCCCGCCCCAGGCCGGCGGATCGTCGGCGCCGGAACGCCCGCGGAGCGCCACCGACGCTCCCGGGCTGCTGCGCCTGGCCGCGGCCGAGGTCCGTGCCGAGCCGGTGCTGCGGGCCGGGCCCGGGCAGTTTCTCTACTTCGAGTCGATCGAGACGCAGGACAACGTCGAGAACCTCGAGACCAAGCCCACCTGGGTGCCGCCCCAGGAACTCAACCGCAAGATCTGGCTGCCCGTCGACGGCTCCCGGCCGGGCCTGCTCGTGCAGACCGAGACCAGGACCGGCAAGAAGTATCACGTGCCGCTCGATCCGTACGGGTCGACGCCCTATCTCACCGGGCTGCCCACCGACCCGAAGGCCATGCGCCAATGGCTCTACAGCGTCGACGAAGGCACCGCCGCCAACGACGGTCCGGACGCCGCGGCATGGGAGAAGCTGGGCGAGACGCTCCGGGAGAAATACCTGACGCCGGACTCGCGGGCCGCGCTGTTCGAGGCGGCCGCCACCATTCCCGGCACCACCCTGGTCAAGCGGGCCGACCTGGCCGGGCGTACGGGCATGGCGGTCTCGCTGCTCTCCGGGCCGGTCCGCCTCGACTACATCTTCGACGCCCGCACCCACGAGTTCCTGGGCGAACGCGTCGTCGTGGTCGGGCACCTCAAGCCGTACCCGAAGGGGGCGGTCTCGCGGTGGACCGCCCAGCTGCGCATGGCGGTGGTCGACAAGGCCGGTCAGCGGCCCTGACGGGCGTACCGGAGAAAAAGCATGTCCTGGCGGGTCAGCACGTGGCGCAGGGACATGCGGCGAACGGGGGACGGGGCCCCGGCCGAGATGCGGCCGGGGCCGCCGCCGACGAGCAGCGGCGAGACCGTCAGGCACAGCTCGTCGACCAGGTCGGCCCCGATCATCGAGCCGAACAGGCTGGGGCCGCCCTCGCAGAGCAGTTGGGTGGCGCCGCGCTCGTGCAGCGCCCGCACCCCGGCCGCCAGGTCGACCTCCTCGTCACCGACCGCGATGACGTCGGCCGCCGGGGGCGCCGCCGGGGCGCCTCGGTGGGTCAGCACGACCGGGCGGATCGGGGCATCGGAGAAGACGAGCTGATCCGGGTCCAGATCCATCGACCGCGAAACGATCACCATCAGCGGAAACTCGGGCAGGCCGTGCGCCACCCGCCAGGCCCGGGCCGGGGCGGTCAGCCGCAACGCGTCGTAGTTCTCGGCCCGGACGGTGCCGGCCGCGACGATCAGCGCGTCGCAGACCATCCGCAGCGAGTCGAAGATCTCCTTGTCGCCCGGGCCGTGCAGCCCGCCGGAGAGCCCGTCGACGGTCACCGCCCCGTCGGCGCCAGCGATGAAGTTCATCCGCAGCGTCGGCTCCGGGTTACGCGGATACAGCTCGACCAGGCCGTCGTCGCCGGACGGCCAGGCGGGGAACGACGTCATGGGCCGGGCGGCCCGGTCACCGGTGGGGTGGGCTCGGGCGCGCGGTGCTGGCAGTCGCACCACGAGCCGCCGCGGCAGTCCTCGTGCCGCCGGTCCCGGCAGGCCTGACAGATCACGAGCTGACCCTACCGTGGGATTGTCGGCGAAGGACACGGCTCCGCAACCCGGGCGAAACGCCGAATTGGCAGCCTGGACGCCTACGGGGACGGCTTCGCCGTGCCGTCCGCAGAACGGGAGGAGTCGCATGTTGCTGCGGGTTCGAGTCACTCTGCCCGACCGCCCCGGCGCCCTCGGTCAGGTGGCCCGCACGCTGGGCGTCGCCGGAGCCGACATCGTGCAGGTGGTGGTGCTGGAACGCCTCGGTGGGCGGGCCGTCGACGACTTCTCGGTCGTCTGGCCGGGCGCCTCCCGCGTGGAGCGCCTCCTGGCCGGGCTGGCCGCCATCCCCGGTGTGCAGGTCGACGGCGTGTGGAAGGCGATCGGCGCCCCCGTCTCGGGCGGCCACGACGCCGAGCTGCTGGCCCAGGTGGCCGCCAACCCGGCCGACGGGCTGGCCACGCTGGTGGACGCGGTGCCCGGCCTGCTCGCGGCCGACTGGGCCGCCGCCGCGTTCGTGCCGTCCGACTGGGCCGCCCGCTCCGGGGTGCCCCGGCCGCTGCCCACCGAGCCCGGCTTCAGCCTCGGCGCCGAGCCCGGCATCGCGTACGCGAGCTGGCGGGCCCCGGCCCCGCTGCAGCTGCCCGAGATCACCCCGCTGCGCGCCCGGCCCCTCACCGGTCCCGAGAACACGCGTTACGCGATCGCGCCGTTCGGCCGGGCCGGGCTGGTGCTCGTGGTCGCGCGGACCGACGAGGACGACCTGCCCGCCGCCGCCTTCCACATCACCGAGGTGGACCGGGTGGCGCAGCTTGTCCGCGCGGCCGCGGTGATCCTCGGCGACCGTCTCGACACCGCCGCCGTGCCCTCGGCCCTGTGATCCGACTCTCGTCGAATTCCCTGCTCAAGCAATGTCCGCTTAACAGCTACGGAGGAAGATTGAGCCCGGTACAACTGAGGTGACTCGCCGAGAGGAGTGCCGGAGATGGCGCTGTGGCGGATCCGGGCAACGGTTGACGACCGGCCGGGCTACCTTTCCGTTCTGACCGCGAGCCTCGCGCTCAAGTCGGTCAACATTCTCGCCGTTCAGGTGCACACCACCGAGGCCGGCGCGGTCGACGACTTCCTGGTCGACGCGCCCGACTCGATGGGCGAGGCCGACCTGCTCAACGCGGTGGCCAAGGGCCGCGGCCGCGACGCGTTCGTGTCGCGGGCCGAGGCCCAGGGCCTGGTCGATCAGCCGACCCGGGCGCTCGCGCTGGCCGGGCGGCTCGTGCACGATCCCGACGCGCTGGGCGAGGCGCTGGTCGCCCTGCTCGACGCGACCGAGGTGCGCTGGCGGCCGGAGCCGCTCGCCGGCCGCCCCGGTTACGACGCGGCCCGCATGACCCTGGCCGATCCGGCCGGCGGCTCGTTCGAGGTGCTGCGGCGCCTGCCGGCGTTCACCCCGGCCGAATACGCACGGGCCCAGGCGCTGGTCGAGCTGTCCGGCTCGATGCTGCGGCAGCCCGACGAGCAGATCACGCTGCTGCTGCCCGACGGCACCGAGCTGACGATCCGGGCCGCGACGATCAACGACCTGGAGGCCGTACGCGGTCTGCACGATCGCAGTTCCGCGGCCTCCCTGCAGCGGCGTTACCTGGGCGGCGGCGCCCCCGGCGAGGCCCGGCTGGCCCGGCTGCTCGAACCGTCCGGCGCCGGGCGCACCCTGATCGCCCTGGCCGGCGAGCGCGTGGTGGCGATGGCCGTCCTGCTCGCCGAGGGTGACCTGGCCGAGATCGCGATGCTGGTCGAGGACGACTGGCAGCGCCGCGGCATCGGCACGGCCCTGCTGCGGCGCCTGTTCGCGCACGCCGGGCGGGCCCGGTTCGCGGCGCTGATCGCGCACACGGCGGCCGACAACGTGGCCATGCTGCGCACGCTGCGGCGCCTGGGCGCGGGCCCGGCCGAGCGCGACGGCGCCCTGACCACGGTGACGCTGCCGGTGCCGGGCACCCACCCGGTGGGCAAGCAGACCCCGGCCGCTTTCTAACCCGTACGCATCCCGTGCTCGACGCAGGTGGCCGTCCAGCCGGTCGGCACGACCTGCACCTTCATGCGCCGGCGGCAGTCGGGGCAGAAGCGCGGCGGCTCGAGTTCACGCGCCGCCGCGCACGCCGTGTGATCGCCGTCGGCGGCCGGGTCGCCGCATCGGTCGCAGAACATCTCAGATCGTCGCCGAGAGCGCCTTGACCGGCATCTTCAGGTCCTGCAGCAGCTCGAGGTCGGAGGTGGCCGGGCGACCCAGCGTCGTCAGGTAGTTGCCGACGATCACCGCGTTGATGCCACCCAGCAGCCCGTCCCGCGTGCCCAGGTCGCCCAGGGTGATCTCGCGGCCGCCGGCAAAGCGCAGGATCGTGCGCGGCATGGCCAGCCGGAATGCGGCGATGGCGCGCAGCGCGTCCTTGCCGTCGACCACCGGCTGGTCGCCCAGCGGCGTGCCCGGCCGCGGATTGAGGAAGTTCATCGGCACCTCGTGCGGGTCGAGCTCGGCCAGCTGGGCCGCGAACTCGGCCCGCTGCTCCAGCGTCTCGCCCAGCCCCAGGATGCCGCCGCAGCAGACCTCCATGCCGGAGTCGCGCACCATCTTGAGCGTGCTCCAGCGCTCCTCCCACGAGTGGGTGGTGACCACGTTGGGGAAGTGCGACCGGCAGGTCTCGAGGTTGTGGTTGTAACGGTGCACACCCATGTCGACCAGGTCGTCGACCTGCTCCTGGCTGAGCATGCCGAGGCTGGCCGCGACCTGGATGTCGACCTCGGCCCGGATCGCCTTGACGCCCTCGCGCATCTGGTCCATCAGGCGCTGGTCGGGCCCGCGCACGGCGGCCACGATGCAGAACTCCGTCGCGCCGGTGGCCGCGGTCTGCTTCGCCGCCTGGACCAGCGACGGGATGTCGAGCCAGACCGAACGTACGGGCGAGGCGAACAGGCCCGACTGCGAGCAGAAGTGACAGTCCTCGGGACAGCCGCCGGTCTTCAGCGAGACGATGCCCTCGACCTCGACCTCGGGGCCGCACCACTTCATGCGTACGTCGTGGGCGATCTGCAGAAGCTCGGGCAACGCCTCGTCGGGGAGCCGCAGCACTTCGAGGATCTGCGCCTCGTCGAGGCCGGCACCGTCGTTGAGCACCTGCGAACGGGCCCGGTCGAGGATCTCTGGCATGACCGAACCCTAACAAGGACTTGGGTCCGGCTGGTTCGTCGGAGGTGGGTGGTAGTTTGCCCTTCTCGTGATCCGTGGAGGTGTCTTGGCGGGCTGGTTGGACGCCCTGGAAAGCCTGGCCTCGAGCAGGGCCAAGGCGGGGCTGACCCGTCGGCTGCGGCCGCGATCGGCCGGCGATTCCGTCGTCGATCTGGCCGGCAACGACTATCTCGGTCTGGCCGCCCACCCTGCGGTGGTCGGCGCTTCCGCTCAGAGCTTGCGGGCGTACGGGTTGGGGGCCACCGGTTCCCGGCTGGTTCGCGGTTCGTCGGTGGCCCACGCCGAGCTGGAATCCGACCTGGCCGCCTGGCTGGGCGCGGAGTCGGCGCTGGTGTTCTCGTCGGGCTATCTGGCCAACCTGGCCGCCGTGCGCAGTCTCACAGCCGTGTGTGACCTGATCATCTCCGACGCCTACAACCACGCCTCGCTGATCGACGGATGCAAGATCTCCGGCGTCCGGACGGTGGTCGCGCCGCACAACTCGCCGTCCGCCGTGGCTGCGCTGCTCGACGACCACCCCGGCCGCGCCCTGCTAGTCACCGAGTCGGTGTTCTCGGTCGACGGCGACCTGGCCCCGCTGGCCGAACTGCACGAGGTCACCTCGTCGCGGGGCGCGCTGCTGCTGATCGACGACGCCCACGCGCTGGGTCTGCTCGGCCCGTCGGGCGCGGGCGGCGTGGCCGCGGCCGGTCTGGCCGGCCGCTCCGACGTGGTCGTCACCGCCACACTGTCGAAATCCCTGGGCGGCGCGGGCGGCGTGGTCGCCGGCCCGGCGCAGTTCATCCGCCACCTGATCGACACCGGCCGCACGTTCATCTACGACACTGCCCTGCCGCCGGCCGTGGCCGCCGGCGTCCACGAGGCGCTGCGCATCGCCCGGGCGGCCGACGACCGCCGCGCCTTGCTGGCCGCGCGGGCCGGGCTCACCGTGTCCCGCCTGCGGGCCGCCGGTTTCGAGGTGTCCCCGCCCGCCGCCGGCGTGCTCTCGGTCCTGGCCCCCGGCCCCGAGGCCGCCCTGGCCTGGGCCGAGGACTGCCGCGACCGCGGCGTGGCGGTCGGCTGTTTCCGGCCGCCGTCCACCCCCGACGGCAGCTCCCGGCTGCGCCTGACCCTGAACGCCGGAGTCCCCGACGCCGATTTCGCCCGCGCCCTGGACGTCATCGTGGAGTGCTCACCGTGACCCCCACCTCGCTCGACCTGACCGCCGTCCTGACCGGCCTCCCCGCCGCCAACGTGATCCTGACCGCCCGGGGCCCGGGCTTCACGCTCACGGCCCAGGGCGGCGGCACGGTCGATCCCGAGCGCGTCCTGACGCCGGTCGAGCTGGAGACGCAGGCCAGATCGCCCGAATCGGCGGCCGACCGGCCCACGCCGCCCGGTTCCGCGGCCGGTCGGCCCGCATCCATCCCGGCCTCGGCCGGCACGCCCGAGACGGTCCCCGTCCAACGTGCCACCGGGCTCACCGTCGATCCCACGCCCTCGGCCGCCACCACCCCCGTAGTCGAGCCCGAGCCGGCGCCACCGAGCGTCGCGCCGGTTTCGCCCGCGCCCATTCCTCCGGCGCCTTCGCCCGGCCATCCCCTGCCTGACGCGCCCGTCTCGCCCGCGCCCATCTCACCGCCGCCGATCCCCCCGGCGCCCTCCCCCGGCCATCCATTGCCGGACGCGCCCGTCTCGCCCGCGCCCGCCTCACCATGGCCCGCGCCCGCGCCCGCCTCACCAGGGCCGGCGCCCGCGCCCGTCCCGCCAGGGCCCGCGCCCGCGCTGCCGGAGGGCGACGAGCTGCCCGGCGCCGCGGCGATCGGCGCGGAGATCTCGGCCGAGCTGGCCGCGCAGACCCCGACCAGCGCCCAGCCGGCCCCGCACCGCCCGGCGAACGGCGAGTGGCGCGGCGTCGTGCTGGTGACCGGCACCGACACCGGGGTCGGCAAGACCATCGTCACGGCCGCCGTGGCCGCCGCCGCTCAGGCGTCCGGGCTCCGGGTCGCCGTGATCAAGCCCGGCCAGACCGGCATCAACACCGGCGAGCCGACCGACATCGACGTGATCACCCGGCTGGCCGGGCCCGACACCACCCGCACCCTGGCCGAATATCCCGAGCCGATGGCGCCGCTGGCCGCGGCCACGGTGGCCGAGATGCCGCCGCTCGAGCTTTACGAGGTCGTCGATGCCATCCGGGCCGAGGCCGACAAGCACGACCTGGTCCTGGTCGAAGGGGCCGGCGGCCTGCTGGTTCCGATGGGCGTCCGCCCGTCCGGCGAGTCCTGGACGGTCGCCGACCTGGCCACCACGCTGGGCACCAGCACCATCGTCGTCGCCCGGGCCGGTCTGGGCACCCTCAACCACACCGCCCTGACGCTGGAGGCCCTGGCCCGCCGGGGCGTCCCGGCCGGTGTGGTCATCGGCGCCTGGCCCGCCGACCCCGACCTGGTGCACTGGGCCAACCTGAGCGAGCTGGTCCCCCACCTGATCGGGGCCCTCCCCGAGGGCGCGGGCTCGATGGACCCGGGCGTCTTCCGCCGCTCGGCCCCGGGCTGGCTGACCCCCGGCCTCTACGGCGACCTCGAGAACTGGCGGGTCTGGGCCGAAGAATCCGGCGACGGCCACCACTGAGGCGGGTCTCGTAGCTCGGCCCGACACAGGTCGGAGCCCGCTACGAGACGCGCTCGGATCCGTCAGCCGGCCGACCCGGGCGGGCGCGGAGTCGGCGGGGCCGGGCGGTCCTCGATCGGCTTGAGCGGGAACGACAGCTCCTCGCCGGCGATCAGCGAGACGTCGTCGCCGTAGTGCCGGAAGGTGATCTCGCCGTCGGCATGGTAGGTCACCGTCTCGGGGGTCACCGTCACCCGCAGGCCGGTTCCGCGCCAGCGCAGGCGGAACAGCAGCCGGCTCAGCCGGGGCGGGATCCGGGGCGAGAGCGACAGCCGCCCGTCCGTGTCGCGCAGCCCGCCGAAGCCCATCACCACCGCCATCCACCCCCCGGCGCAGGCCGCGATGTGCAGGCCGTCGCCGCCGGATTCGCCGCCCGCGCGCAGGTCGAGCAGCGCGGCCTCGGTCAGGTAGGCGTGGGCGAGCGTCAGGTGGCCGAGTTCGGCCGCGAGCACCGCCTGCACGGGCGCCGACAGCGAGGAGTCGCGTACGGTCCGGGCTTCGTAGTACTCGAAGTTGCGCCGCTTCTCCTCCGGCGTGAACTCGTCGCCGCACATCACCATCGCGAGCACCAGGTCGGCCTGCTTGACGACCTGCTTGCGATACAGGTTGAGGTAGTGGTGGTGCAGCATCAGCGGATAGTCCTCGTCCTCGAAGGACTTCCACTCGTCGAGCCGGGTGAAGCCGGCCGCCTGCTCGTGCACCTCCCGCCGCTCGTCGTAGGGCACGGCCAGCCGGTCGGCGATGTGCGCGGACACCTCGTCGAGCGCCGCCGCCCGCAGGTTGCGCCGGGCCATCAGGTTGGTGAAGACGTTGTCGTCCATCAGCGCCGTGTATTCGTCCGGCCCGGTCACCCCGGCGATGTGCGCGACACCTTCCTCGTCCAGGTAGGCCACCTTGCGCCACAGCCGCGCGGTCTCGGCGATCAGTTCGTCGCCGGCTTCCCGCATGAACTCGTCGTCCCCGGTGGCCGCGTAGTAGCGCCGCACGGCTTCGGCGATGTCGGCGTTGATGTGCAGCGCCGCCGTCCCGGCCGGCCAGTATCCGGAGCATTCGGGCCCGCTGATCGTCCGCCATGGGAACGCCGCGCCGTCCAGCTTCAGCTCCCGCGCCCGATCACGGGCATGGTCGAGGGTGCTGTGCCGCCAGCGCAGCGCCTGCCCGACACACGCCGGATGGGTGTAGGTGAGCACGGGCAGCACGTACGTCTCGTTGTCCCACAGCGTGTGCCCGTCGTACCCGTTGCCGGTCAGCCCCTTCGACGGGATCGGGTGCGGTCCGGCCTGCGCGCCCGCCTGCAGCACGTGGAACAGCCCGAAGCGCGTCCCCTGCTGCACTTCGTCGTCGCCGTCCATCTCGATGTCCGCGTTGGCCCAGAAGTCGTCGAGATAGCGGCGCTGCTCGGCCAGCAGTTCGTCGAAACCGGCGTGCGCGGCCGCGTCCCGATCGGCGAGCGCCTGGTCGCGCTGATCGATCCCGTCCCACCCGTACGCGAAAATCTTGTCGAACGACATCGAGCCGTGCGCGGTGGCCGTCCAGCGGAGACGGTCGGGACTGGTGATGATCTCGCCCTCGGGCCCGATGTGGGTCACCGCCACGGCGACCGTGATGCCGCTGCGCCGGGTCCGGTGCACGAGCAGGTCACGGTTGTGGAAGACGGGCACGAACGCGTCGGTGATCACGGCGCTGGCCCGGGGATCGTCGCTGGGCGGCGGCTGATCCTCGTCGACCATCACGTCCGAGTCGACCCTCAGCTCGGCGCCGGCCTGCACCGACCAGCGGATCGCGGCCACCGACGGACGTTCGAACGACACCACCCGTACGCTGCGCAGCCGCACCTCGATCCCGCCGGGCGACACCCACTCGACCTCGCGCGTGAGCGTGCCCGCGCGCAGATCGAGCACCCGCTCGTGCCGCCGCAGATCGCCGGTGCGCAGATCGAACGGCTCCCCGCCGACGGTCAGGGTGATCGGTTTACCGTTGGGGGCGTTGACGATCGTTTCCGTACGCTCGGGGAACGCGAACCCGGCCTCCGGATAGGTCAGGTCGCGCTCCTCGTACAGCGAGTTGAGGAACGTGCCCGGCATCCCGCACGGCTCCGGCTCGTCGAGGTTGCCGCGCAGCCCGATGTGACCGTTGGCCAGCGCGAACAGCGATTCGGCCTGGCGCAGCTCCGGCTTACCCTCGGGCAGACCGATTTCCCGTACGACCCAGGGCTCGGCCGGGGCGATGTTGCTCATCGGTTCAGCTCCGGGCGGCCGCCGATGTGCCGGACGGTGGACCCGGACGCGGCCGTGGCCCGACGCGCCGCCTCCTCGTAGGACGCGCCGGTCAGCAGCGCGGCGGTCAGCCCGGCCACGAACGAGTCGCCGCCGCCGGTGGTGTCGACCACCTTCGCGTCCTCGAGCGGGATCTTCAACCGGCCGCCCTTCCACAGGAACAGGTTGCCGTCGGACTGGGCCAGCGCGACCAGCTTGGGGCCGCTGCTCAGAAGCTCATCGCCCAGGTCACCGGCCTCCTGCTCGTCGGCCCGCACGACATCGGCGTACGGGAGAACGCTCTTGTCCTTGATCTCGCCGTCGAGCACGACCAGACGCCCGGCCTCGTGACCGAGGCGGGCCGCGGCCAGGGTCGCCGGCGCCGGCTGCTGCAGTTGCACGAGAACGGCATCGGCGCCGGTGATCGTGTCGCGCGCCCGCAGCACGTCGTCCTCGGAGAGCTGCACGGCCGGCGGAAGGTGCTCGATGTAGCGGTAACTGCCGTCGGGCTCGAGGATCTCGACGATCACCCCGGTCAGCTCGCCGCGGCGGCGCACCACCGCGTGGACGTCGATGCCGTCGCCGGCCGCCTGGGCGAGCAGGACGTCGCCGATCGTGTCGTCGCCGGCCACCGCGATCAGCGAGGGACGCACACCGAGCTGGGCGAGGGCGACCGCCTGGTTGGCCCCTTTGCCGCCGAGTTGCTCGCGGCGTTCACCGGCCGCGGCCGAACTGCCGGGGTCGGGCAACCGGTCTACGGTGAGGACGAGGTCGCGGGCGAGTTGACCGATCACGGCGGCGCTGGGTGCTGTCACGGGCGTCTGATTACCCGCCGACCGACTGTTTGTGCGACTTTGGCACCTGAGGCTTGCCTGAGAACTCGATCGGGCCATTCAGAGCATTGCGGGACACCGATGCCCTTTCTAGGCTCGCAGGCACATCGCACTGTGAGGGGGATCACCGGCCATGACCAACAGCAACGCCGTGTCGACGAACGCGTACGAATATCTGGACAACGTGGGTCCGGAGGAACAGGCGCGTCTCGAGGCCGTCCGGCGCTACCGGCTGGTTGATCAGCCCGTCGAGGACGCGTACGACCGGATCGCGTTCGTGGCCGGCGCCATCTTCGAGACTCCGATCGCGACCGTGTCGCTGGTCGAGCAGGACAGGGTCTGGCTGGCCGCGTGTCAGGGGCTGGTCGGCGTACGCGAGGTGGGCAAGGAACCCGGGCTGTGCGCCTCGGTCATCGCCCAGGACGACGTCTATGTGATCAACAATGCCGCGGTCGATCCCCGTACGCTCGAACACCCGCTCGTCCGGGGTGAGCTGGGCCTGCGCTTCTACGCGGCCGCGCCGATCCGCACCCACGACGGGTATCGCCTCGGCACCGTCAACGTGATCGACAACCGCCCTCGCGAAGCCACGCCGCGACAGCTCAAGGCCCTGGAGCACCTGGCCTCGATGGTGTCCGACGAGCTGGAGCTGCGCCTCATGGTGATCCGCAGCGCGGCGGCCGAGCAGCGGATGCGCGAGACGGTCAGCTGATTACGATTCCGGCGCGTCGGGTAGTTCGCTCCGCATGCGAACCCCCCGCACGATCGCCGTAGTCGCGCATCAGAAGAAGACGCTGGGCGGCGGCCTGGACGAGCTCCGCCGCCGCCTGACCGACGCCGGGATCGACGACCTGCTCTGGTACGAGGTGCCCAAGAGCAAGAAGGCGCCGGCGGCCGTCAAGAAGGCGCTCAAGTCCAAGGTCGACCGCCTGATCGTGTGGGGCGGCGACGGGATCGTGCAGCGGTCGCTCGACGTCGCGGCGGGCACCTCGGTTCCGGTCGGCATCATCCCCGCCGGCACCGGCAACCTGCTGGCCACCAACCTGGGCATCCCGGCCGACCTGGCCGAGGCCGTCGACATCGCGCTGCACGGCACGCCGCACCGCATCGACCTGGGCCGCTTCGAGGGCGAATACTTCGGCGTGATGGCGGGCGTCGGCTTCGACGGCGCGATGATCAGCGACGCCGACCGCAACATGAAGGACCGCCTGGGCAAGCTCGCGTACGTGTGGGCCGGCGTCCGCCACGTGAACGAGGCCGCGGCCACCGCCACCATCAAGGTCGACGGCACCAAGTGGTTCGAGGACGAGGCCAGCTGCGTCCTGATCGGCAACGTCGGCACGATCACCGGCGGCATCCGGGCCTTCGACGACGCCAAGCCCGACGACGGCTGGCTCGACGTCGGCGTGGCCACCGCCCAGGGCGCCCTGCAGTGGGCCCGGGCGCTGGGCACGATGGCCGTGGGCCGAAGCGACAGCTCCCCCTTCGTACGCACCACCCGGGCCCGCAAGATCGAGGTGAAGCTGCACTCGAAGATGCAGTACGAACTCGACGGCGGCGCCCGCACCAAGACGAAGTCCTTCACCGCCAAGGTCGCCCCCGGCGCCGTGAAGATCTGCGTCCCCCGACAGCCTTCAGCCGACTCCTAGAGAACGCCGCGCTCGCCGCTGTCCGACGCCGCGCTGCCGCTGTCGGACGCCGGCGATTCAGCCCGCGCGGCGGTAGTGCATGGCCACCGCGCCGTTGCCGAACGGCGCCGCCGAGACCAGCTCGAGCCGGCGCGTGCCGGGCAGCCCGCCCTGGTACAGCGTCGGCCCGTGGCCGGCGATCCGCGGATGGACGACCAGCTTGTACTCGTCGATCAGGTCCAGCCGGTCGAGCTCGGTCGCAAGCTTGCCGCTCCCGAGCAGGACCCCCGCCGGGGTCTCGTCCTTGAGCTTCTGCACACCCTCGCGCAGATCACCGTCGATGTGGTGGCTATTGACCCACGGGAAGTCCTTGCGGGTCGACGACACCACGTACTTGGGTTTGGCCTCCAGCTTGACCGCCCACTCACGCATGGCGGGCGGCGCTTCCTCGTCTCCGCGGGCGACGGCCGGCCAGTAGCTCTCCATCATCTCGTAGGTGACGCGACCCCACAGCATCGCTCCGCCCTCATCCATGAGACGGGTGAAGTAGGCGTGCGTCTCATCGTCGGCAATCCCCTCCTGGTGGTCGACGCAACCATCCAGGGTCAGGTTGATGCTGAAGACGAGCGCTCCCATGGCCGGCGAGTCTAACGCCACCACGCCCTGTCCCAACGCCCCTAACGTTCTCTGACGGTTGATTGCAAAGATAGCTTTGCAAAGCTACGTTTGCTTGCGTGGAAGAAGACGCGAACGCGACCCCATCTGAGGACGCCACGAGTGCGCCGCCGTCCGACAGGAACGCCCGGCTGGACCCGCGGACGCTTCGCGGGCTGGCCCACCCACTGCGGGTGCGGATGCTCAATCTGTTGCGTGAGCACGGCCCGTCCACAGCCAGCAAGCTCGCCGGACGACTGAACCAATCGAGCGGCGCCACCAGCTATCACTTGCGGCAGCTGGCCGCCTACGGGTTCGTCGAGGACGCCGGCGGCGGCACCGGCCGGGAACGCTGGTGGCGCGCGGCCCACATCCGTACGGACCTGGACGCGGAAACGAGCCGCGAGGCTTTCGGGGAGGCCGAGGGCTATCTGCGGGCCGTCGCGGCGGCCGACTTCCAGCGCGTCGAGGCCACGATCGGCGACCTCCCCGGCATGCCCGAACCCTGGCAAGAGGCCTTCTTCCTCGGCACCGAACAGCCACGCCTCTCCGCCGCCCAGGCCGTCGAACTGCGCGCCCGCATCAAGACCCTGATCGACGAGTACGCCGCCGCGACCCCGGCCGGCGCCGCCCGGGTCAGCATCCAATGGCAGGTGCTTCCGATGCTCGACCGGCCCGCCGGGTGACACCGGCCGCGACCCGACCAAACCGCCGCCCGCTGGCCGGCCTTCTAGCCGCCGAGGCGGTCTCGCTCACGGGCAGTCACATAGCGAGCGTCGCCGTCCCCTGGCTCGTGCTGGTCACCACCGGTTCCGCCGCCCGGGTCGGGATCGTCGCGCTCGCCCAGACGCTGCCGTTCGTCCTGGCCGGCATCGCGGGCGGAGCACTCGTCGACCGGGTCGGCCCACGCCGCGTCGCCGTCATCGCGGACGCCGCCAGCGCGGTCACCGTGGGCCTCATCCCGCTGCTCCACCTGCTGGACCAGCTGACATTCACCCGCCTGGTGGCCGCCGTCGCCGTCGCCGGCACGGTCGGCGGCTGCGGCAACGTTGCCAAGCGCGCCCTCCTGCCACTAGCCATCGAGTTTTCCCGTACGCCCATGGCCCGCGCGACGGCCCTCTTCGAAGGCTTCGCCCGCACCGCCCTGCTCGTCGGCCTCCCCCTCGGCGGCATCCTGGTCACCGCCTTGGGCCCCGCAACGGTGCTGGCCCTCGACGCTGCATCTTTCGCGTTCTGCGCAGTCACCGTGGCCGCCACCGTCCGCATCCCCACCCCGTCGGTCCACCCCGCCACCGTCCGCATCCCCACCCCGTCGGTCCACCCCGCCGCCGTCCGCGTCTCCACCCCGTCGGCCCTTTCCGCCGCGCCCGCCCCCTCCGGTCCGGAAGCTTCCGCGTCGACCAGCCTGGCCGCCGGTTTCGACTTCCTCCGGCGCGACCGGCTGGTAGTGGCCGTAACGGCGATGCTCTTCGTCACCAACTTGGCCGACCAGGCGTACATGGCCGTCTTCCTGCCCATCTGGGTGCGCGACACCGGTTCCGCACCGACCGCGCTGGGCTGGATCGGCGGTGTCTTCGGCCTGGGCGCGGTGATCGGCGCCGCCATCTATTCAGTCATTGCCGTACGCCTTCCCCGAGTCACCACGTTCGCCGCCTGCTCCCTGATCGCCGGGTCGCCGAAGTTGTTCGCGCTCGCCCTCACCGACGACAAGCGGCTGGTCCTGGCCGTAGCGTTCGGCGCCGGCCTGGCCGCCTCGGCCCTGAACCCGATCCTGATGACCGTCGGCTATGAACGCATCCCCGCCCACCTGCGCGGACGCGTCCTCGGCGCGATCGGCGCGCTCTCCTTCGCCGGCATCCCTCTCGGCGGACTGCTGGGTGGCCTCTCGGTGGACGCCACAGGTCTCCGCAACGCGCTCCTCACGGCCGGCGCGGTCTACCTGATCGTCACCCTCGCCCCGTTCCTCGCCCTGCCCCGCCTCACGGCAGCGATCGAAAACCCACAGACCAAGCAGAGCCCCGCCGCCCCAGTCGGATAGCCGACACCCGCTTTTCGTCCCCGCGAAGACCGGTGACCGCGCCTTAGGTCCGTATCCGCCCGCATATCCCCTGGATTGCACCGGCCGGCCAACCCCACACTGGCCTTTCCATCCGGCACCGCTACGCATCTCCAGGGGGTTCGCCATGACGTTCCACCCGAGTTCCGCAGTGAGCGTCGCATCAGTCCTGACCGCGGCCACCGTCATCGTCGCCGGCTACCGCCACGGTCGTATCCCGTTCGCCTGGCGGGCCTCGCAGCGGCGGAAGAGGGCCGCCCGCCACACCAAGCCGCTTGCCTGGATCCCGACCGCACAGTTCATGACCGTCCTCCTCGTCGTCCTGGCTGTCATGTTCGCGGCAGCCTACGACGCCGGAAACTGAGGCCGGCGGTTATCCACAGTTCGCGGTTGTCCACAGGGCGCCAAGCAGTGATCGGCGAATTGCGCCATCATTCGCCGATCCCGTCCCCACGGCGGGGCACTCGAGGGTGGGGGCCCCCTTGGAAGGGTGGGCCCTGCCTGCGAACACGACACCGGTGATCATCGGGCGGTGGCCGGCCACTCGACATCCGCTTCAAGCCACCAACGCCCACCGGAACGGGCTACCGGTCGAGCACCACAAACCGCAGCAACGACCGATAAACCCGCGCGGCGTCCCGCAGAGAACCGAAGTGCGACGACGCGTTCCCGTCCAGATAGGTGGTCTCGATCGGCACCTGTTCGATCGGGTGGCCGTCGCGCGCCGCCCGCAGCAGCACGTTCATCTCGTACTCGAAGCGCCGGCCCGGGATCGTCCCGAGCCAGTCCAGCAGCTCGGCCGGATATCCGCGCAACCCGGTCTGCGTGTCCCGCACCCAGCGGCCGGTCGCCGCCCGGAACAGCGAGCGGGTCACCGCGTTTCCGAGCCGGCTGCGCGGCGGCATGCGGCGTACCCGGCGCACGCCCAGCACGAGCCGGCCGGTCGAGACGACACGGTCGGCCACCCGGCGGATGTCGGCGACCGAGTGCTGCCCGTCGGCGTCGGCCGCGACCACCGGCGAACCGGGGTACGCCTGGGCCGCGTACGCGAAACCGGTCCTCAAGGCCGCCCCTTTGCCGAGGTTGACGGGATGCCGGAGCACCACGCACCCGGGCACCGAGACGGGCACGGAACTTCCGTCGTCCACCACGACGACCTGGTCGAATTCGTCGGTCAGCGCACGAATGCGATCGACGGAGGGCTGGTAGACCGGCAGGAGCAGAACCATGCGCGCAGCTATACCCCGCGTCGCAGCATCGTTACCATCAGCCGTTCGCGCCGCAGCAGCACAGCCGGGTCCCGTACGCCGAAGAAGCAGACCCTCGACGCGGCGCGCAATCCGTGTTCGAGCAGACCGCCCCGGCCGGCCACGGGCACGTCGGTCAGCGCCCGTGCGGGCAGCCCCAGCACCTTCTGGGCCAGGAACCGCGCCCGCGGCAGATGCCAGGCGTGCGTGACCAGCCCCAGCGGCCGGTCCGGGCCCAGCGACAGCCCGTCCAGCAGCCCGTCCGCCACCACGTTGAGCAGGTTTTCGAGCGTGCTCCGGGAGCGGCATTCGACGCGCAGCCGCCGCGGGTCGATTCCCTCGTCGAGGGCGACCCGACGCATCAGATCGCCCTCGCGGCAGCCCACCGGCGGTTCGGGCGCTCCGGAGCGGGCCTGTTCCCAGCCGCCCGACAGGATGATCCGCTCGACCTTCCCGTACGCGATGGCCGCGCGCACCCGGGCCAGCGAACCGGCCGAGAGGGACGAACCCGACAGCCCGTTGCCGAAGACCAGGAGCGCCGCCGCTACGCGATCTGCTGCCACCAGCCGTCCACCGCGGGCGGGTTGTCGACGTCGACGCGCTCACCGGGGCGCGGCACGGCCAGGCGTACGTCCCGGGCCTTGGCCTCTCGCCACACGCGGTCGGCCGGCTCGGCCCAGTCGTGCAGGGCCAGGTTGAACGTGGCCCAGTGCACCGGGATCATCAGCCCGCCCTGCACGTCGACGTGGGTGGCCACACCGTCCTCGGGGAACATGTGGATGTCGGGCCACGACTCGCTGTACGCCCCCACCTGCACCAGTGACGCGTCGAAGGGGCCGTGCAGCCGGCCGATCTCGGCGAACCCGGGGAAGTAGCCGGTGTCGCCGGAGTAGAAGACCTTGCGGCTCGGACCGTTGATCACCCAGCTGGCCCAGAGCGTGCCGTCGCGGTCGAACCCTCGCCCGCTGAAGTGCCGGGCCGCGGTCGCGACGAACTCGAGGCCGCCCACCCGGTGTTTGTCGTCCCAGTCCATCTCGATGATGCGGGTGGCCGGCACGCCCCAGCGCTCGAGGTGCGCGCCCACGCCCAGCGGCACCAGGAACGGCGCGGCCTGCAGGTCGACCAGGTTCTGGATGGTCTCCATGTCGAGGTGGTCGTAGTGGTCGTGCGAGATCAGCACGGCGTCGAGCGGCGGCAGGTCGCGCAGCGCGACGGGCGGCTCGTGCAGGCGCCGGGGGCCGGACAGCCGCGACGGCGAGCAGCGGTCGCTCCACACCGGGTCGAGCAGCACCCGGCGACCCTCGATCTCGACCAGCGCCGACGAGTGGCCGTACCAGGTCACGTGCAGTCCGTCGGCGGTCGCACCCGGGGCCGGGGTGACCACGGGGATCGGCAGGCGCGGGTGGCGGCGCTCCCGGTCGCGCAGGGTGGCGGCGAAGATCTTGGGCATCGACGAGGCGGCCAGCATGGTGGCAGGCACGGTGTTGTGGAACTTGCCCCCGGCGAACTGTGGTGAGGCCTGCATGCGGGCGAGCCGGTCGCCGCGCGCCTTGGCCCCCATCTGGCGCGGGATGTCACGCGCCGCCCACACCGCCGCCGCGCCCAGAGCCAGAGCGATCAATGATCCCGTACGTCCTCGCTTCGCCATCCGACCAGTCTGACGGCCCGAGCTGGGGTCCCGCCACCAGAAGCCGTTTGTGACACACTGCGCAACCGTGACTGTCGACACCCTTCAAAGTCAGCAACAGCTGATCATCCGTCAGCGCGTACGCCTGATGGTCAACCAATATGAGGTCCACGCCGTCGCTCCGGACGGCAGCGAGGCCGGCATCCTTGCCTTTGCGCAGCAGAAGCGCATGGCGTTCAAGGAGCAGGTCACGCTCTACACCGACGACACCAAGCAGGTGCCGGTCTTCAGCTTCAAGGCCCGCCAGCGCATCGACCTGGGCGCCACCTACGACGTGACCGACGCCGCGGGCGCCCCGATCGGCCTGTTCAAGAAGAATTTCAAGCAGTCGCTGATTCGCTCGACCTGGCAGCTCGAGCAGCCCGGTTTCGGCGAGATGATCGGCCAGGAGACGAACCAGATCGTCGCGATCCTGCGCCGCTTCGTCGACTCGCTGAGCTGGCTGCCCTACCACTTCGACTTCGTGCTGGCCGACCGGCCGGTGTTCTCCGTGGTCAAGAAGTGGGGCCTGCGCGACCGTTACGTCGTGACGATCCACGACCCCCGGGTCGACCGTCGCCTGGTCGCGGCCATGTCCGTCGCACTGGACGCCCTGCAGGCCCGGTAATCTCGGCGGGATGGACGATCCACGGGCTCAGCGCCTCTTCGGCGACCGGCTGGTCGCCCCCGGTGACCTCGCCGGCAGCCCGTTCCGCGTCGACCGTGACCGGATCGTCGCGTCTCCGTTCTTCGCCCGGCTCGCCGGCGTCACCCAGGTGATCAGTCCTGGGGGCGCCGGCCTGCTGGTGCACAACCGGATGACCCACAGCCTCAAGGTCGCGCAGGTGGCCCGGGCCATCGCTGAGCGCGTCGACCCGGGTCTGGCCGACAAGCTGGGCGGCTGCGACCCCGACGTGGTCGAGGCGGCGGCACTGGCCCACGACCTCGGTCATCCGCCCTTCGGGCACCTGGGCGAGCGCGTGCTCGACCGGATCGCCCGGCAGCGGCTCAAGCTGCTCGACGGTTTCGAGGGCAACGCCCAGTCGTATCGGATCGTCACCAGCACCGAGATCCGCGGCCAGGCGACGATAGGGCTCAACCTGACCAACGCGGTCCGCGCGGCCATCCTGAAATATCCGTGGACCCGCCGCGATCCCCAGCGCTTCATGGACCCTCCGCCGCGCGGCGCCGCGCCGCCGGCCGACGACCCCGAGGGTGGCTCACCGAAGTTCGGCGCCTATTCGACCGAGGCGAGGGACATGCGGGCCGCCCGGGCGCCGTTCGCGGGCCGGGTCGCCGACTGGCAGCAGACGGTCGAGGCCTCGGTCATGGACACCGCGGACGACATCGCGTACGCGATCCACGATCTGGAGGACGTGCACCGGGTCGGCGTGCTGCAGCAGGGCGCGGTGGCCACCGAGCTGATGGCCTGGCAGCGCTGGGGCACCGAGACCGACCTCGACCGGGCGGGCGGCGCGATCGAGTCGCTGCGCCGCCAGCTGCACCGCAAGGACGGCTGGATGGCCGACGACGAGGCTTTCGCGGCCGCCGTCGAGCTGGTGCGGGCCGAGCTGGTCGACGGCCTGCTGGCCCGCCCGTTCGACGGCTCGCTCGAGGCGGAGGCCCAGGTCGCGGCGTTCTCGGCCACCTGGACCCGGCGGCTGGTCGAGTCGGTCGAGACCATCGCCGACCCGGCCATCCGATCGGGCCATGTGCAACTCGCCACAGCCCAGTGGCACGAGGTGCAGATCCTCAAGTTCGTGCAGAACCGGTTCGTGCTGGCCCGCCCCGACCTGGCCCTGCACCAGCGCGGTCAGGGACGTCTGGTCGCGTCGCTGGTCGACGCCCTGATGTCCTGGCTGATCGACCCCGACGAGGAGGAGCGCATCCCCAGCCGGCTGCGTGACCTGGTCGAACTGGCCGAGGCCGAGCTGCCCGACGGCACTCCCGAGCGCATGGACCGGGCCCGCGGCCGAGCCGTCGTCGACTTCGTGGCCGGTCTGACCGACAACCAGGCGGTGGGTCTGATGCAGGCACTGTCCGGCAAGTCGCGTCAGCTGTGGACCGATGCCTTCGTGCTGTGATGCGCCACAAGACCAAGACCGCGATCAAGAACAAGATGTCGTAGCGGGGTGGTGGGTGACAGACCGTCGCTCCCGCCGAGGGCCCGACCGGTCCGAGCAGGGCGCTGGCGCGCCGAGAACGCTCGGCCCGGCCACGCGACGTGAGTAAGTGGTTGCGCCCGAGAACAAAACGAAGGCCGCCCGGAAACCGGGCGGCCTTTCGTTGTGCGGAGATGCGGAGATGTGTCAGGCGGTACGGCGGCGACGCGTGTACCAGACCGAACCGGCGCCCGCGGCGACCAGCAGGGCGCCGGCCGAGACGATCGCGGCCATCGGCGTACCGGTCACCGGGAGCGCACCGGCCGGGCTGACGCCGCCGCCGGGGGTCGTGGTGGCCGGGGCCACGCCCGGGCTGCTGGTGGTCGGGCTGACGCCCGGCGGAACCGTGTCGACGCTGGCGGTCGGCGTCGGGCCGTAACCGTTGTTGCCCCGGGTCGGGGTGTCGGTGTCCGGCGTGTCCGTGTCGGGCAGCTCGGCGTCCGGGGTGTCGGTGTCGGGCGTGTCCGTGTCCGGGGTGTCCGTGTCCGGGGTGTCCGTGTCCGGCGTCTCGGCCGCGTTCCCGGTCGGGGAGGTCGCGCCCGGCGTGCCGTACCCGCCCTGCCCGCGGGTCGGGGCCTCGTCGGTGGCGTCCGGGGTGCCGTAGCCGGTGGCCGCGACGACCGGCATCACAGCCTGGTCGACGGTGGCCGACGCGGCCAGGGCCGGGGAGACACCCAGCGCGAGAGCGGCGGTCAGGCCGGCGGAGGGCAGTCCGACGGCGATGATCCGGCGAATTGTGCTCATGAGGAGTTATCCATTCCTGTTCCGGTGTTTCCAGGTCCGAGGGGAGCTTAGCGGCAATTGCCCGATTTACCCGTTAAGCCCCCTCGGCGGGTCATCATCCCGGAAGACCACCGAAACGGTGACTCCGCCACAGATGGGACAAAGCGAACATTTTGCCCTCAAATCTCGGGTCGGCCGCGAACAGCTCGCCGCTGTACGGGGCCTGGAGCTGCAGACTTGCGCCCGAGTGGAGATAGACCGAGACCACGGTCCGGGCCCCACGCCGCTCCGCGCGGACGTCGGCGACCTCGTCCCAGGGCGCGACGGCCTTGGGGAAGACGGAGAGCGTACGGATGCCGCGAGCACTTATCTGAGTGCCGGTGACCCGGCCGACCAGCACGCCGACCACCGACCCGCCCCCCGGCGGCACCACGGTCATCGCCAGCCAGGCCGGACCCGGGGGCGGCTCGACGAACCCGGTCAGGGTCAGCATGGCGGCGAGAAGCATGAGCCCGACGGCCACGAGCGAGCCGAGGTAGAGCCCGCGCCCGAGGGCCTGCTGGCAGGTGGGCCGGAAGGTGGCCGGCGACGCATCATCCATGCCCTGGTTCAACGGTGATGCCGACCACTCCGGCCGCACGTCCAGTGCGTCGTACCTTTGGAGCATGGCAACAAACGAGTCCACGCTGCCCACCACCGAACAGGAGTGGCGGGTCCGCCTCTCCCCCGACGAGTTCCGCGTTCTGCGTCAGGCCGGCACGGAGGCCCCGTGGTCCGGCGAATACGTCAGCACCAAGACCGCGGGCATGTACGAGTGCCGGGCCTGCGGCGCCGCCCTCTACCCGAGCGACTACAAGTTCGACTCCGACTGCGGCTGGCCCTCCTTCGACGACGCCATCCCCGGCGCCCTCAAGGAGATCGACGACCACTCACACGGCATGGTCCGCACCGAGATCCGCTGCGCCAACTGCGACTCCCACCTGGGCCACGTCTTCCGCGGCGAGCACATGACGGCCAAGAACACCCGCCACTGCGTCAACAGCCTCTCCATCAAGCTCGACCCCAAGCAGTCCTGACCCGGACAGGGCCGGCGGCCGCGAGCCGTTCGGCCCTGTGGACAACCAAATACCAGTGCACACTGCTCCCGTGGATTCCGAGCTGACCACCGCCCTCGAGCCGGTTCTGCGCGATCTGGCCGCCGATGACGTGCGCCTGCGCATTGAGGACAAGCCGTGGGCCGGCGGCGAACCGAGCGCCATGCTCTACAGCCCCGACGGGTTCGGCATGGGGGTCCGCACCCAGCGGGGGCTGCCCCTCGCCGCCCGGGTTGCCGACGTGGCCGATCAGGTGCAGGAGTGGGCGGTCGAGGCGCTGTGGTTCGAGGGCCGGCCGACCAACTGGCCGCGCTGCCCCCGGCATCCGGAGACCCATCCGCTGGCCGCCGTCGAGCGGGACGGCGAGGCGTACTGGAAATGTCCGGCCCTCGACGAAGTGATCAGGGAAATCGGTAGCGCCGGGCCCACCCGGGCGGCCTGAACCGGGCAGACTGGCGGCATGGAGTTGCCGATCAATCCGCCGGTCAAGCCGATGCTGGCCAAGCCCGTCGCCGAGATCCCGCCCGGTCAGGTCTACGAGCCGAAATGGGACGGGTTCCGGTCGATCATCTTCCGGGACGGGGCCGAGGTCGAGATCGGCAGCCGCAACGAGAAGCCGATGACCCGCTACTTTCCCGAGGTCGTCGAGGCCGTGCTGGCCAACTTCCCCGAGCGCGTGGTGATCGACGGCGAGATCATCGTGGCCGACACCGAGCGCAACACGCTCGACTTCGAGGCCCTCCAGCAGCGCATCCATCCCGCCGCGAGCCGGGTCAAGCTGCTCAGCGAGCAGACACCGGCCAGTTTCGTGGCGTTCGACCTGCTGGCGATCGGCGACGAGGATCTGACCGAGCTGCCGTTCAGCGTGCGGCGCGACCGGCTGGGCCAGGCGCTCGAGCAGGCCCGGCCTCCGGTCTATGTGACGCCGGCCACCGACGATCTCGAGACGGCCACCCGCTGGTTCGCCCAGTTCGAGGGGGCGGGGCTCGACGGCCTGATCGCCAAGCAGCGTGACCTGACCTATCAGCCCGACAAGCGGGTCATGACAAAGATCAAGCACAAGCGCACCGCCGACTGCGTGGTCGCCGGCTATCGGGTGCACAAGACGGCCGACAACCGGATCGGCTCGCTGCTGCTGGGCCTGTACGACGAGCGTGACGTCCTGGTCAGTGTCGGGGTCATCGGCTCGTTCCCGATCAAGGTGCGCGAGGAGCTGTTCGAGGAGTTGCAGCCGCTGGTCACCGAGTTCGAGGGTCACCCGTGGAACTGGGCCGCCCACATGGAGGGCGAGCGCACCCCGCGCAAGAACGAGGTGAGCCGCTGGAACAACGGCAAGGACCTGTCGTTCACGCCGCTGCGGCCCGAGCGGGTCGTCGAGGTGCGCTACGACTACATGGAGGGCGTCCGGTTCCGGCACACCGCCCAGTTCGAACGCTGGCGGCCCGACCGTGATCCGCACTCATGCACCTACGACCAGCTGGAACGGCCGGTCCAGTTCAATCTGGCCGAGGTGCTGACGAGCCGCTGACCCCCGAACTGTCGGACACACCGGATAGCCTCGTGGCAGCAACCCGCCGTCGAAAGGTCAGCATCGTGCAGCGCCGCTCCCGCCTGGTAGTCGCCGTCCTAGCCACGATTCTGGCCGTTTCCGCAGGCTGCACCGTGCCTTCGTTCGCGCCCAACGGCTCCGGCGAGGCCGCCCCGGCGCCCGCGTCGACCCCGAACGAGAGCGGCACGGCCGATTGGCGTCCCTGCCCCGACATCCCGCAGCAACTCGTCGGCCAGGCCGCCCCGGGCATGACCTACGACTGCGCCGACGTCAGCGTGCCGCGCGACTGGAACAACGCGTCCAACGGCGAGACCTACGCGATCTCGATGATCCGCATCCGGTCGTCCAAGCAGCAGGGCCGCACCGGCTCGCTGCTGATCAACCCGGGCGGCCCCGGCGGCTCGGGCATCGAGACGGCGGTCTATCTGTCCTTCGGCGAGGCGTTCGGCGGCCTGCCGGCCGAGGTCTCCAACAAGTTCGACATCATCGGCTTCGACCCGCGCGGGGTCGGCCGCTCCGACCCGGTCAAGTGCATCAGCCCGGCCGATCAGGATGCCAGCTTCGCCGCCCCGCCTGACCCGGTGAGCCTCGAGCAGTTCAACCAGATCGTCGAGCTCAACAAGCGGATCGCCACCAGCTGCGGCTCGAAGTACGGCGACCAGCTCCCTCTCTTCTCGACCGAGCAGGCCGCCCGCGACATGGATTCGCTGCGCAAGGCGGTCGGCGACGACAAGATGACCTACCTCGGTTTCTCGTACGGGACCCTGCTCGGCGCCACTTACGCCCAGCTCTTCCCGCAGAACATCCGGGCGATGGTGCTCGACGGCGCGGTCGACCCCAAGGAGAACTTCGTCCAGGGGTCCGAGACCCAGGCCAAGGGCTTCGAGCGGGCGTTCACCAACTTCACGAACTGGTGCAAGGCCACCCCCGACAAGTGCCCGATCGCCCCCGACGCGCGCAAGGCGGTCACCGACGCGCTCAACTCCGCGGCCACCAAGCCGGTGGCCGGCAGCGACGGCCGCAAGGCGACCAGCGGCTGGATCTTCGTCGCGGTCATCTCGTCGCTCTACACCGAGTCGGGCTGGGCCAAGCTGGCCGACGCGATCGCCGAGCTGAAGCAGGGCAACCCCAAGCGCGTGTTCACGCTGGCCGACCAATATGCCGAGCGCAAGCCCGACGGGTCCTACAGCAACCTGTTCGACGCCAACCTCGCGGTCAACTGCGCCGACACCGACGACGCGCCGACCCTCGACGAGGTGCGCCGCCTGCAGGGCGAGTGGCGCACGAAATACCCGCTGTTCGGGGGCGCCCTCGCGGTCGGCATGCTGCCCTGCGCGGTGTGGCCGGGCCAGCGCGACCCCTATCCGGCCGGCGCGGCCAAGGACGCCCCGCCCATCGTGGTCGTCGGCACCACCGGTGACCCCGCCACGCCGTACGAGAACACCGCCGACCTGGCCTCGATGCTGGGCGTCGGGCATGTGCTGACGTGGGAGGGCGAGGGCCACACGGCCTATCCGAGCACGCCGTGCATCGTGAACGCCGTGGATGCGTACCTCATCGATCTGAAGGTCCCGCAGGAGGGGCTGCGCTGTCCGGCAAAGTGATCCCCTCGCGTTCGGCCAGGGCCTCGAGCAGGACCCGTACGCGGCGCAGGTTGCTCTTGAGCTCCTCCTGCTCCTCGTGGTGGAACGCGTCGGAGTCGACGATCAGCTTGCTGGCGAAGTGCGCCGTGATCAGCGGGATCACCAGCAGCACCATGATCGAGATGAGCAGGGCGGCCAGCACCCGCGCCGGCCACTTCTCCGGGGAGATGTCGCCGTATCCGACGGTCGACGCCGTGACGACGGCCCACCAGATCGAGTCGCCGATCGACTGCTCGTCCTCGAAGAAGTGGTAGAGCACGCCGCAGACGACGATCAGGATGGCGTAGGCGAGGATCAGCGTGCCCGGCGAGTTGGCCAGCCAGACGATCGCGCGGTAGGTCCGCTTCAGCGGCGTGAGCAGCACATGCATGGCGTCATGCTGCCCCAGGCGATCCACTCTGCGTAGGCCTGCGCGGACAGAAATCCGAGCCTGTGTGACACTTCCGCGATGGAATTCCGCCTGGCCGGCCGGGCCGACGTCCCGGCGATCCTGCATCTGCTCGCGGACGACGAGATCAGCCGCTCCCGGGGGACGGTCGCCGAGGAAGCCGACGCCGCCATCTGGTCGGCGTTCGAAGAGATCGACGCCGACCCGAACAACGAACTGCTCGTGGCCGACGACGACGGCGACATCGTCGCCACCTGCCAGCTCACATTCATTCCCGGGCTGAGCCGCAACGGCACCCGCCGCATGACCATCGAGGCCGTACGGGTCCGCGCCGACCGTCGCGGCGGCGGCCTCGGCCGCGAGTTCATGACGTTCGCCCTCAACCGTGCCCGCGAGCGCGGCTGCCTCGTCGCCCAGCTCACCACCGACAAGCGCCGCACCGACGCGCACCGCTTCTACGAGCGGCTCGGCTTCGTCGCCTCCCATGAAGGCATGAAGCTAGCTCTCTGACGTCCAGTTGGCCGCGTTCTTGCGGCTCGGCTGCACGCGCGGCGGCTCCCCCGGCATCTTCGGGTGGTCGGGCGGATAAGGCATGTCACCCAGCCCGTTCTTCTCGTCGCGCTGCACCCACTCCAGCAGCGGCGTGAGGTCGTGGGTCACGTCGTCGATCGCCGCGTGCCGGTCCCCGACTTCGGCGAACCGCTTCGGCAGCGTCCGCAGATCGAAATCGTCGGGTTCCACATCGGCCAGCTCGTCCCAGGTGACCGGGGCCGACGCCGTGGCCCGCTCGTTCGCCCGCAACGAATAGGCGCAGGTGATCGTGCGGTCGCGGGCCATCTGGTTGAAGTCGAGGAACACCCGCTCGCCCCGCTCCTCCTTCCACCAGGCCGTGGTGATCAGCTCGGGGCGACGCCGCTCGGCCTCCCGGGCCAGCGCGATCGCGGCCCGCCGCACGTCGATGAACGACCACTGCGGCGCGATCCGGACATAGACGTGCGCGCCGCGACCACCGGACGTCTTCGGGAACCCGGCCCAGCCCAGATCGTCGAGCACCTCACGCAGCACCCCGGCGGTGCTCACCACGTCGGCGAACGACGTGCCCGGCTGCGGATCGAGGTCGATGCGCAGCTCGTCCGGGTTGTCGGGGGCATCGCCGCGCACCGGCCACGGATGGAAGACCACGGTGCCCATCTGGGCGGCCCAGGCCACATGGGCCAGGTCGGCCGGGCACAGCTCGACCGCCGTACGCATGCTCGGGAACTTGATCTGAGCCGTCTGGATCCAGTCGGGCACGCCCCGCTGCGGGATGCGCTTCTGAAAGAAGGCCTCGCCGCCGATCCCGTCCGGGAACCGCTGCAGCGTGGTCGGCCGGTTCCGCAGGGCGCGCATGATCCCGTCGCCGACCGCCAGGTAGTACTCGAAGACGTCGCGCTTGGTGTAGCCCTTGGCCGGAAAGACGATCTTGTCCGGGCTGGTGAGCCGCACCTGATGGCCGGCAATCTCGATCTCTTCCGCGGGCGCTTTCGGCATGGGTTGACGATAGGCCAACTTCAGCAGGCAATTCGTCCGGCAACTTCAAAGGCAGATGTCGCAGCAGGGTGGGCACTTCTCAACCCGGCAACTTCAAAAGCACATGTCGTAGCGGGGTGGTGGATGCGGACCGTTGCTCCCGCCGAGGGCCCGGCCGGGGCGAGCAGGGCGCCGGCGCGCCCAGAACGCTCACCCCGCCCGGGCGACGTGAGTAAGTGGTTACGCCCAAGACCGCCGTCGGCGTGGCCGAGTGCCTGGCGTTCAGCTGCGTACTCGGTTGTCCAAGGGTCTGGGCTGGCTTGCCCACCACTCGGAGGGGACTGCGGCGTGGATTTCGTTGGCGATCGCCTTCAGGTGGTCGCCGGTTGCGTGGCCGTGATGGGCGTCGGCCAGGCCCTTGACGCGCATGAACCACTCGGCAAGTTGTTCGCATTTGACCGAAACCTGATAGTCCATGAACCGACGCTAAGCCCGGTCGCCGCCGTCCGTCCGCCGAAACGCCCGCCGCCACCCACAAGAGCGGGTGGTCGCTACGCGCGCAACGGTGTAATCATGTAATCAGCGTTGCAACAGGGGAGGACTGTCATGCGTTTCCGCACTGCACCACCCGGGCGAGTCGAGCCACCGAGCGCCGAGGACGCGCCCGGCTGGATCACCGGGGCGATCCCGGACGGCTGGTTCACCGAGCGGCCCGAGGTCGTCATCGACCGCGACGAGATCATCATTTGGGGCCGCCTGGCCGAGCCCGAGCTGGGCGCCGAGGCGACCGACGCCGACCGGGCCGCGGCCCAGGCCGGCCGCATCAACCAGTTCCGCGAGGACACCCGCGAGGCCCGCATGCGGGTCGCCCGGCAGGTCGAGCACCGCTATCAGCGCAAGGTCGCCTGGGGCGTGCGCGCCGGCGACACCAACGAACTGTTCACCCATCTGGCCGCGCCGGTCATGACCCGGCTCCGGCAGCCCGAGCGGCAGATCCTCGACACGCTGGTCGACGCCGGCGTGGCCCGCTCCCGCTCCGAGGCCCTGGCCTGGTGCGTCAAGCTGGTCGGGCAGAACACCGACCAGTGGCTGACCGACCTGCGGCAGGCGATGACCAAGGTCGACGAGCTCCGCAAGCAGGGACCCAACTCCGCTGAGTAAAGGCACGGCTAGGGTGGCGGGGTGCTACGTGAGGTAACCGCCATCCGCTACGTCACCCCCCTTCGGGAGGGCGGCTCCCTGCCCGGGGTGGTCGAGGCCGACGACCTCGGCACGTACGTGGTGAAATTCCGCGGCGCCGGGCAGGGACCCCGCGCCCTCGTGGCCGAGGTGATCTCGGGCGAGCTGGGGCGCCGGCTGGGCCTGCCCGTCCCCGAGCTGACCGTCGTGCACCTCGACCCGGTCGTGGCCCGGGCCGAGCCCGACGAGGAGGTCCAGGAGCTCATCAAGGCCAGCGCCGGGGCCAACCTGGGCATGGATTTCCTGCCCGGCGCCCTCGGCTACGACCCGGTCGTGCACCCCGTCGACCCGGTGCTGGCCTCACGGGTGGTGGCCTTCGACGCGTTCGTCGAGAACGTCGACCGCAGCTGGCGCAACCCGAACCTGCTCATGTGGCACGGCAAGCTCTGGCTGATCGACCACGGCGCGACGCTGTATTTCCATCACAATTGGCCGCGCGCCGCCGCCGTGGTTCACCGTCCGTACAAGTGGGACGACCACGTTCTGAAGCCGTACGCGACCGAGCTCGCCACCGAGGGTCCCGCGCTGGCCGCCCGCCTCACCCCGGCGCTGCTCGAGGAGGTCATCGCCGAGGTCCCCGAGGAGTGGCTGGACGGCGAGAACGAGACCGACGGCGAGGGCGGCCGCGAGGCGTACCTGACCCATCTCACCGCCCGTGCCGAGCGCCCGGAGGCGTGGCTGCCGTGAGAATCCCGTACGAGTACGCCGTGATCCAGGCCGTGCCCCGCATCGAACGCGGCGAGCTGATCAACGTCGGTGTCGTCCTCTACTGCCACCGCCGCGACTTCCTGGCCGCCCGCACCGACCTGCGCGACGACCGGCTCCTCGCCCTCGATCCCCGGGCCGACGTGCCGGCCATCCGGGCCGCCCTCGGCTCGTGGGACGCCACCTGCGCGGGCTCGGGCGCGGCCGGCGACATCAGCCTGGGCGAACGTTTCCGCTGGCTGGTCGCCCCGCGCAGCACGATCCTGCGGGCCGGCCCGGTGCACATGGGCCTGGCCGCCGACCCGTCCGAGGAGCTCGACCGCCTGGTCAAGCTCCTGGTAAGCGTTGACTAGGGCCTGTCCTGCCGATCACGCGGGAGCGAGGCGAGGTCCAGGTGGTGGCTGGCGTCGGCCGCGAAGCGGCCGCATACCGGTGTTGTATGTGGGCGTTTCGCGGACGCCGTCAGGCGCCGCCTGGACCACGTCGTAGCCCCTCGTGATCGGCAGGACAGGCCCTAGGCCGCCGGCCGGCGGGTGTCGGCCACCACGCTGACCGTGTCGAGCGACGTCGCGGCCGTGTCGAGTGACTCCAGCGAGTCGGGCGGCGTCGTGGCCGTGTCGAACGAGACCAGGAACGGCGGCCGGCTCTGCGTGGCCATGTAGATGCGCCCGATGTATTCGCCGAGCAGCCCCAGGCAGATCAGCTGGATGCCACCCAGCAGCAGGACCGCGATGTAGAGCGACGTCCAGCCCGGCACCACGCCGCCCGTGCCCCAGGCGACCAGCGCGGTCACTATCAGCACCACGCACAGCAGGAAGCTGAGCAGGCCCAGCCAGGTCGCGATCTTGAGCGGGGCGGCCGAGAACCCGGTGACGCTGTCGAACGTCAGCCGGATCATGCGGGACAGCGGGTACTTCGTGTCGCCGGCGACACGCTCCTCGCGTACGTAGGGCACCTCGGCACTGGAGAAGCCGAGCGAGGGCACCACCAGGCGATAGACCGGCCGGGGCTCGGCCAGCTCGTTGAGCACGTCGACCACGGCCCGGCTCATCAGGCGGAAGTCGCCGGCCTGGTCGCTGACCCACGGGCCGACCATCCGCCGCATCATCCAGTAGTAGAGCCCGGCGGTGTTGCGCTTGAACACGGTGTCGGTGCTGCGGTCGCTGCGGACGCCGTAGACGACGTCGACCTTTTCGTTGAGCGCGGTGGCCAGCATCTCGCCGATGACCTCGGGCGGGTCCTGCAGGTCGGCGTCGATGCTGATCACGTAGTCGCCGCGGGCCGCCCGCAGCCCGGCGCGCAGGGCGGTCTGGTGGCCGACGTTGCGGCGCAGCGAGACGACGCGCAGGGCGGGCCACTCGGCGTGCAGCTGCATCAGGCGGGACACGGTGGCGTCGGTGCTGCCGTCGTCGACGGCGACGACCTCGTAGGCCACGTCGAGCTTGTCGAGGACCGGCCGCAGCCGCGCCACGAAGTGGTCGACGGCCTCGCGCTCGTTGTACATCGGGGTGACCACCGACAGGGTCACCGGCGATACGAGGCTCTGCGGCATGGGCTACTTCTTCCTGTTAGCTCTGGCGTTAAAGCCGATTCGCCCCATAAATCATGAGTACGATTCAGCCTTCTCGTCGGCCGAAGAGACTAGCCCGTGCTTGTTGCGACGACCTTAAGAGGTGGGGTCGTTTGCCCTTCGCGAAACAATTCCTCGACGACGAAGCGGAGCCCGCTCTGCGAAGTCTGCCAGTCCGTGGACTCCGTGACGACCCACCCGTCACCCGGATCGGGCGCATAGGTGTCGCCCGGGACATCGATGTCGATCCGGGTGCGCAGGATGTGATGGGCGTGCGGCAGGAACGCGCGATACACCGCCTCACCACCCATCACCCAGATTTCCCCGTACGCCAGAGCCTCGCCGACCGAGTGCACCACCTCGGCGCCCGGGGCCGTCCACAGCGGGTCGCGCGTCAGCACCACGTTGCGCCGGCCCGGCAGCGGCCGGAACCGCTCCGGCAGCGAGTCCCACGTGGCGCGGCCCATGACCATGGTCGCACCGGTCGTACGCTGCCGGAACATCGTCTGATCCTCGGGCAGCCGCCACGGGATGGCGCCGTCCGCGCCGACGACGCGGTGCTGCGCCTCGGCCCAGATCATGTGGACCGTCATACGGCCACCGGGGCGCGCAGCGCCGGGTGGTGCTGGTAGCCGGTCACGGTGAAGTCTTCGTACTTGTAGTCGAAGAGCGAGGACGCCGACGCGATCTCGAGGCGGGGGAACTCGTACGCCTCCCGGGAGAGCTGCTCGGTGACCTGCTCGACGTGATTGTTGTAAATGTGACAATCGCCACCCACCCAGATGAAGTCACCCGGCTGCAGGCCGACCTGCTCGGCGATCATGTGGGTGAGCAACGCGTAGCTCGCGATGTTGAACGGCACGCCGAGGAACAGGTCGGCGCTGCGCTGATACAGCTGGCACGAGAGCTTGCCGTCGGCCACATAGAACTGGAACATCGCGTGGCAGGGCGACAGCGCCATCTCGGGCAGGTCGGCCACGTTCCAGGCCGAGACGATCATGCGGCGCGAGTCGGGGTCGCGGCGCAGCGTCTCGAGCACCGTGCTGATCTGGTCGACGTGACCGCCGTCGGGCGTGGGCCACGAACGCCACTGCACGCCGTAGACCGGGCCCAGCTCGCCCGAGGGCGACGCCCACTCGTCCCAGATCGTCACGCCCTGGTCGCGCAGCCACGAGACGTTGCTCTCGCCGCGCAGAAACCACAGCAGCTCCACCGCGACCGACTTGAAGTGGACGCGCTTGGTGGTGACGAGCGGAAAGCCGGCCGACAGGTCGTAACGCAGGCGCTCACCGAACACGCTCATCGTGCCGGTGCCGGTGCGGTCGCTCTTGGGAGTGCCGCTGGTCAGGACCCGGCGCAGCAGGTCCTCGTACTGGGTGTCGACGGGCATGGCAGCCAAAATACCCGCCGCCCGGCCCGGCCCGGCACAACGGCCGGGCCGAGTCGTGTGACGAGCCCGGTTCAGCTGGCCCAGGACTCCGACATCTGCGGAATCTGCTGGTTGAGCGCCTGCAGATCCTGCTGCCCGTTGGCGCCGTTGGCCCCGCCGACGAAGCCCAGCTCCGTCCCGATCTGCTGCCAGCGCTCATAGAGCACCTGGTCCTGCAGCACGGCCCGCACGTCCTGGTGGGCCGAACGCAGCTCCTCGAGAGCCGTCTCGTATCGGGCGACCCGCGATTGCAGGTCCAAAGTCTCGTACGTGGTCATGCAGTCAGGTTAGCGAAAGATGAGTAGTTTTATTCGCTTTTCAGCTTGCTCGCGACGCGAACGATGCGCTGCGCCAGATGGTCCAGTGCGGCGTACTGTGCGTCGCCCAGCGGCGCATCGTTGTTCCCACCGGTCACGTGCGAGACGCCGTACGGGTTGCCGTCGGCGAACTTGAGCGGGTCGGTGTAGCCGGGCGCCACGACCAGGCCCCCAAAGTGGTAGATCGTGTTGTACAGCGCGAGCAGCGTCGACTCCTGCCCGCCGTGCGCGGTCATGGTCGCGGTGAAGCCCGCGTACGCCTTGTCGGCCAGCTGGCCCTGCGCCCACTGCGGGCCCAGCGTGTCCAGGAACTGCTTGAGCTGGCTGGCGATGTTGCCGTACCGGGTGGGCGAGCCGAAGAGCACGGCGTCGGCCCAGGTCACGTCGTCGGCCGTGGCCTTGGGCTCGTCCTTGGTCCGGTCGAAGTGCTGGCTCCAGGCCGCGTTGGAGGCGATCGCCTCGGCCGGGGCGAGTTCGGCCACCTGACGGAGGCGCACCTCGGCGCCGGCCTTCTCCCCCGCCTCGTGGAGGCGCTCGGCCATCTTGTGGAGCGTTCCGGTGGACGAGTAATAGATGATCGAGAGTCGCACGTCAGCCACGGTGGAAGTCCTCCCTAGAGATAGATGCTTGCTAAATCAAGCATCCCCGGGGGGATCGGCCCGAAACGGCTAAACGCGGATTTCCCCGCCGTGCGGCCCGAAGCCGTCGGCGTTCTCGTCGTCGAACCAGTGCCCGTCGGTGGCCAGGTAACGGAACTGGTAGTGGCCCGGCGGCACGGTCACGCTGACCGTCCGGGTGCCGTCGCGGCGTGGCTTCAGCTCGTGCGCGCCCGGCTCCCAGTCGTTGAACGTGCCGACCACGCTCACCGGCCCGGCCGGCTGGTTGACCGGCAGGCTGAAGGTCACCCGCGTCTTGTTGCCGAAGAGCTTGTTCCTCTTGATCATCAAGACCTCCACAACTCGGGCTTCCATCTCTATAACGGCGCGGCCCGATACGGGTGACGCCGCGCCGCATACCCTTTTCGGCATGCACCCGGAACCTACTGACGAACTCCGCACCGCGAGCTTCCGAGACCTTGACACCACGACCCTCTACGGCATCCTCAAGCTCCGCGCCGACGTCTTCGTGGTCGAGCAGGAATGCGTGTACGGCGACCTCGACGGCCGCGACGACGAGCCCGGCACCCGGCACCTGTGGTTCGAACGCGACGGCGAGATCCGGGCCTACCTGCGCGTCCTGGACGACGGCGAGGTGCAGCGCGTCGGCCGCGTGGTGACCGCGAAGAGCGCCCGCGGCGCCGGCCTGGCCGCCCGACTGATGGACGAGGCCCTGACCGTCATCGGCCACCGCCCCAGCGTCCTGGACGCGCAGGCCTACCTGGTCGGCTTCTACGCCCGGTTCGGATACGTCGCGACCGGCCCCGAATACATCGAGGACGGCATCCCGCACATCCCGATGCGCCGCGACGCGTAGGTCAGGGCAGCGCGGCCACCAGTTCGCTCAGCGAGCGGCGGCGGCCCGTATAGAACGGAACCTCCTCGCGCACGTGCCGGCGGGCGGTCGAGGCGCGCAGGTCGCGCATCAGGTCGACGATGCGGTAGAGCTCGTCGGCCTCGAAGGCCAGCATCCACTCGTAGTCGCCGAGCGCGAACGACGCCACCGTGTTGGCCCGCACGTCGGGGTAACCCCGGGCCATCCGGCCGTGCTCGGCCAGCATGTGGCGGCGCTCCTCGTCGGGCAGCAGGTACCACTCGTACGAGCGGACGAACGGGTAGACGCAGATGTACGGGCGGGCCTCCTCGCCGGCCAGGAAGGCGGGCAGGTGGCTCTTGTTGAACTCGGCCGGGCGGTGCAGGGCCATCTGCGACCAGACCGGGGCCAGGTGCCGGCCCAGGCCGGTCCGCCGGAACAGCGAATAGGCCTCCTGCAGCGCGTCCGGCGAGGCCGAGTGCCACCAGATCATGATGTCGGCGTCGGCGCGCAGACCCGCCACGTCGTACGTGCCCCGGACCGTCACGTCCTTGCCGGCGAGCTGTTCGAACAGCCCGTCGACCTCGCCCGCCAGTTCCTCGCGCAACGCCGGCAACGGCGTCTCGGCCCGGAACACCGACCACATCGTGTAGCGGATCGTCGCGTTCAGCTCGTTGATCCGCGCCGCGTTCGTCTGCTCGCTCATCCTGCGTCCTCCATCGACTTGCTCACGTCTTCGGCCGCGCGTTCGCCGCTCGCGACGCAGGCCGGGATCCCTACCCCGTCGAACGCGGCGCCGGCCAGCGCCAGCCCCGGTGGCAGCCCGGCCCGCGCCGCGGCCAGCCGCTCGCGGTGCCCGGGGGCGTACTGCGGCAGGCCGCCACCCCAGCGCTGCACCCAGGTGGCCCCCGGCGGCGGCAACTGCTCGCCGAGCAGCTCGCCCAGCTCGCGGTGCGCCCGCTCGGCCAGCACCGCGTCGTCGAACTGCAGCCGCTCCTCTTCGCCGGCCCGGCCCAGCGACACCCGCACGATCACCGGGCTGCCCTCGGGGCGGGTCCACTTGCGGGTAACGAAGGTGGCCGCCTTGACCAGCGTGCCCTCACTCGGCGGCACCAGGAAGCCGCTCAGGCCGGGCAGCGGGGTGCCGGGCGGCAGCGCCAGGGCGACCAGCGCCACGCTCGCGTAATCGAGCGCACCGACCGCCTCGGCGGCATCCGGGGCCACCGTGGCCAGCAAGCGCGCGGACGGCCGGGCCGGAACGGCGAGCACGACCGCGTCCACGTCGTCGGTCTGCGGGGCCCGGGGGCCACCGGCGCCCGGCCCGGAGCTGGGCGGGACGGCGGCCGGACCCAGCAGAAGGCGCCAGCCGTGCGCGGTCCGGGCCATCTCGCGGACGGGCAGGCCCATGCTGATCCGGGCGCCGCTCGCCGTGGCGGCCGCGCCGACCAGGCGGCTCAGCCCGCCCTCGAGCGCGCCGAAGATCGGCTGCCCCGGCACGCGCCGGCTCGCCGCCTGCGCCGCCCGCACGGCCCCGCTCAGCGTGTGCTCGACCCGGGCCGCCGCGGCCAGCTGCGGCATCGTCACCTCGAGCGACAGCCGGTCGGCCCGCCCCGCGTAGACGCCGCCCAGCATCGGGTCGACCAGCCGGTCGACGACCTCGTCGCCGTAGCGCTCCCGGACCAGGGCGCCGACCGCGACATCCTGCCCCTGGCCCAGCAGCGGCCGCCCGCTGTCGGCGTCGAGCCCGGGGTCGGCGTGCGCCACGTCGCCCAGCCGGGCCGGGTCGCTGGGCACGCCCACGAGCGTGCCCGCGGGCATCGGCGCGAGCCGGCCGCCGAAGGCCAGCGCGGCGGGCACCTTGTGCGGGTGCACCAGGGCGGGTTCCAGGCCCAGACGTCTGACCAGCGACACCGCGGCCGAGGGGGTGCCGTCCGCACCGGTCATCAGAAACGACTCGGCGCCGCGCTCCACCGTCACGCCGGCCAGCTCACCCGTGCGCAGCTTGCCGCCGAGGGCGCCACCCTGCTCGTACACGATGATCTCGGTGTCGGGCGGGGTCAGGTCGCGCAGTCGCACGGCGGCCGCCAGACCGGCGATGCCGCCCCCGATGACCGCCACCCGCTTTCGCACGCAACCAGCCTCCCAGGTTTCGCCTCTCCCCGTACGGCTGGGGTCCGGCGGTGTGAGTTGCGTCCGGAAGGCCCTTCGCCCCTACCGCGCCGAGGTCTCGTGGACGTGGGCGACCAGGCGGGTCAGCATGTCGGGGTCGGTCTCGGGCATCACGCCGTGGCCCAGGTTGAAGACGTGCCCGGGTGCGGCACGGCCCTGCTCGAGCACGCGGCCGGCCTCGCGCCGCACCACGTCCCAGCCCGCGAAGAGCATGGCCGGGTCGAGATTTCCCTGTACGGCCTTGTCCGGCCCGATGATGCGGGTCGCCTGGTCGAGCGGCGTGCGCCAGTCGACTCCGACGACGTCGGCCCCGGCCTCGCCCATGGCCCGCAGCAGCACGCCCGTGCCCACCCCGAAATGGATGCGCGGCACCCCTGCGCCGGCCAGGCCCCGCAACACCCGGGCCGAATGCGGCAGCACGTGCTCGCGGTAGTCGGCCTCGCTGAGCGCCCCGGCCCACGAGTCGAACAGCTGGACCGCGCTGACCCCGGCGTCGATCTGCGTACGCAGGAAGGTCAGCGTGATGTCGGCCAGGCGCGACAGCAGCGCGTCCCAGAGCTGCGGGGCCGAATACATCATGGCCTTGGTCCTCAGATAGGTGCGCGACGGGCCACCCTCGATCAGATAGCTGGCCAGCGTGAACGGCGCCCCGGCGAACCCGATCAGCGGGGTGCGGCCGAGCTCCTGAACCAGCAACTTGACGGACTGAGCCACGAAGTCGACGTCGCCCGCGGTGATCGGCCGCAGCCGCTCGAGGTCGGTCTCGGCGCGGATCGGCTCGGCGACGACCGGCCCGGTGCCGGCGACGATGTCGAGATCGATGCCGGCCGCCGCGATCGGCACCACGATGTCGCTGAACAGGATGGCCGCGTCGACGTTGTGCCGGCGTACGGGCTGAAGCGTGATCTCGGTGACCAGCTCGGGCCGCCGGCAGGACTCCAGCATCCCGACACCCTCGCGGATCTTGCGGTATTCGGGCAGCGAACGGCCCGCCTGCCGCATGAACCAGACCGGGGTGTGCGGCACGTCCTCGCCGCGGCATGCCCGCACGAAAGGCGAATCGTTCAAGACGGAAGTCACCGCGCCATCGTGCCACGACACGCTCGGCGCGCCGATCGGCGACGGACACCTCGCGGCGGCATAGTCTTCCCCCATGGCGTCCCCCTCCGCTGTCCCTCCGGCGTTCGCCCGCGCGGTCGACGCTCTGCGGGCCCCGGCGCCTCGGCCCGAGATCCTTCTCGAGGAGATCGCGGCGCCGCAGCGTCTCGCTCCGTACGCGTTCGCGATCAGCGCCACCGTCCTGCGCGCCGGTGACGAGGTCGCCGGCGGGCGGCTCATCCTCCTGCACGACCCGGCCGGGCACGAGGCCTGGCACGGCGACATCCGCCTGGTCACGCTGGTCACGGCCGAGCTCGAGGAAGATCTGGCCGGTGACCCGATGCTGTCCGCCGTGGCCTGGACGTGGCTGACCGACGCCCTCGACCAGCACGCGGCGGCCTACACGGCGATCGGCGGCACCATCACCCAGACGACGTCGACCCGGTTCGGCGAGCTGGCCGGTCCGGCCCCGACGGCCGACCTCGAGGTCCGCGCGTCATGGACCCCGACCGGCGACGACTTCGGCGCCCACCTGCAGGGCTGGTGCTCGATGCTGGCCTCGACCGCGGGCCTGCCCCCGCCCGGCGTGACCGCCCTGGGCGACCGCGCCCGCGTCGGCTAGCCCGGCCCCTCAGCAGACGGCGAAGGTCTCGCAGGCCGTCTTGATCGGGATGGCCAGGCCGATGCCCTCGGCGTCCTTGGCCTTGGCCGTGGCCACGCCGACCACCTGCTTGCTCGAGTTGACCACCGGACCGCCCGAGTTGCCGGGGTTGATCGGGGCGTCGAACTGGATCGTCGGCCCGTCGGCGTCGTTCGGCCGGTAGGCGCTGATCACGCCGGTGGTGACCGAATCGTCCAGCCCGAGCGGCGCGCCCACGACCACGACCTGCTGACCCGGCTTGACCTGGCCGGTCGCCGTGCCCAGGGCGGCGATCGGCTGGTTGGCCTTGAGCAGCGCGAGGTCCTTGCCCTTGTCGACCTTCACGATCGTCGCGCTGATCCGGGTGCTGCCCCGCTCGAGCGACACCCGGCGCCCGCCGTCGGTCCAGGTCTCGGCGACCACGTGATAGTTCGTGAACAGGTTCGACTGGTTGCCGGCCGCCTTCTTGCCGACCGAGAACGCGGTGCCGGTGAAGCTGCCCGCGCGCACCCGGAACACGCTCGGCAGCACGCCCGACGAGACACCCTCGGGGTCGAACACGCCGGCCAGCTCCTTTTCGAGCCGATCCGTGCGGGTCTGCTCGGCCGAGAGCACGGAGGCCAGATCCTGGTTGTGACGGCTCATTCCCTCGATCCGGTACGCCTGCCAGCCCGCGACCAGAAGCAGCAGGACCACGGCGCCGATGACCAGCGGGAGGCGGTTGCCGCTCGACGGCGAGCGCGGCCGGACCGGCTCGTCCACCGTGCGGGACGGCCAGGCGGGCTGCTCGCCCGTGTGGCGCTGCTGCGGGATCGGCGCGGGCTCCTCCCAGCGCTGCTGCGGGATGGGCGCGGGCTCGTCCCAGCGTTGCTGCGGGGCCGGCGCGGGCTCGTCCCAGCGCTGCGGCCTCGGCGCCTCGCCGTTTCGCTGACCGGGCCCGGCCGCTCGCCACGGGTCGGGCGGAACCGGCTCGGACCATCGCTGATCGGAGACCGGCGCGCCCCACGGGTCGGCGGCCGGCTCGGCCCATTGATCTTCGGGAGCCCCCGCCCACTGCCCCGCCGGAGCCGTCCACTGCCCTTCCGGGGCCGCCTCGGGCTCGTCGGCGCGGCGCCGTCCGTCGTATCGGCGCTGCTCACCAGAGCCCGCGGGGGTGAACGGTTCGTAGGTCATGGTCATCCGGCGCGGCCTCCCGGGTATCGGCGCTGCGGGAGGTAGTACGGAGAAAACCGGCTTTCGGATCAGCCGACTTGTCGATCGAGAAACGGCGCGCCGGGACCCGGCTGCAAGCAGGCGGGGTGGGGTCCCCGTACGGTAGCGGAGTGACCGACGAAGCACCCCTGCGCCGTCGGGACACGCCGGAGCCCGAAAGGGACGGACGACCGCACGCCGACTCGCCCGACCCGACGTCTGGCGGTCCCGATCCCGTCCCCTTGACCGCACCCCGCGAGGGCACCCCCCGACCGGTCGAGACCGACGACGAACTTGCCGAGGTAGTGGCCCGGATGGCGGCCGGAACCGGGCCGGTCGCCGTCGACGCCGAGCGAGCCTCCGGGTATCGCTACACCCAGCGGGCCTACCTGGTGCAGTTGCGCCGGGCCGGGTCCGGGACGGTGCTGATCGACCCGCTGCCGCTGGACGACCTGCGCACGCTGGACGCCGCGCTGGCCGAGAGCGAGTGGGTGCTGCACGCGGCCAGCCAGGACCTCGCGTGTCTCGCCGAGATCGGCATGAAGCCGCGCCGCCTGTTCGACACCGAGCTCGCCGCCCGGCTGGCCGGGTTCGAGCGAGTCGGCCTGGCCGCGCTCACCGAACAACTGCTCGGCTTCTCGCTCGAGAAGCACCACTCGGCCGCCGACTGGTCGACCCGGCCGCTGCCCGAGTCGTGGCTGACCTACGCGGCGCTCGACGTCGAGCTGCTGACCGACCTGCGCGACCTCTTGGCGGCCGAGCTCGACCGGCAGGGCAAGACGGCGTGGGCTGCCGAGGAGTTCGCCGCCCTGGTGGCGAGCGCCGACCGCCCGCCGCGCGTGCGTCCCGACCCGTGGCGCCGCACGTCGGGAATACACCGCGTACGCGGGGCCCGGGCCCAGTCCCGGGTCCGCGCGCTCTGGTACGCCCGCGACGGTGTGGCCGCGCGCCGGGACTCCGCGCCCGGCCGGGTGCTCCCCGACTCCGCGATCGTCGCCGCCGCCGAGGCCGACCCGAAGGACGAGCGCAGCCTGCTCGCCATCGCCGGCTTCGGGGGCCGCTCGGTGCGCCGCCTGGCCCGCGTGTGGCTGGACGCGCTCGACGAGGCCCGCGCCCTGCCCGACGACGCGCTGCCGGTCAACCAGCCGGTCGAGGGCCCGCCCCCGCCGCACCGGTGGGCCGAGCGCGACCCGGTGGCGGCGGCCCGTCTGGCCCGCTGCCGTGCCGTCGTGGTGTCCACCGCCGAGGCGCACCGGTTGCCGCCGGAAAACCTGATCAGCCCCGATTTCGTACGCCGCCTGGCCTGGTCGCCGCCCGACGAGGTGAGCGCCCAGACGGTCGGCGACACGCTGCGCGGCTTCGGAGCCCGCAACTGGCAAATCACCCTGCTCGCCGACCAGCTGGCCACCGTCCTGCCGGAGCCGGCCACCACCTGATCACCCGCCAGACACCAGCGGGCCGACCGCCACCCAGGCGCCGGCCCGCTCTTTTTGCTGCACAACCGTCAGGGAGCCACTGACCGACGCTCCGACTGGCTTCGCCGTGCCCGCATCGATCTTGCAACGTCTTGATCATCAGCAGTGTGGATCTTGCCCGCCACCGCCACCCCCTCCCACCCGGGTGTGGTGGGACCCTACGCCCTCGGAACGACGGAAAATGAGTTATCCACAGGCGCGGTCACATGCCGCCCGCGCTCCAGTGGATTTTGGTCGGGCCGCTGTCCGCGCCGCACCGGTCGCACTGCGAATAGCGGGCCCCGTCGGGATTGGTGCGCTGCACCCATCGGTGCCACCTGAGGCGGCACCTGAACGGCTTCCTCATGGCGTGAACGTACGCTCGCGACGAGATCACCCGATTCACCCGTTCCACCGACCCCGGTGCCGGATGATCGGCAGTCGACCAGCCAAAGACCAGCCGCAACGCCAGGGTGCGCGACGGACCGGCATTGCCTTTGGGCGCGACCATTCACGCACGTCGCCGCGGCGCGGTGAGCGTTCTGGACGCGCAGCGGCCAGCTCGCCGGGCCGCGGCCCTCGGCGGGAGTGCCCTGTGTCAACCGGTTGATGGGGGTGAGGTGAGTAGGTTTTGCAGGGCGCGGTGTTCGGCCGGGTCGTAGGGG
>NZ_JBVHFW010000025.1:169131-175933 GCF_055562135.1 Actinoplanes sp. NPDC021490 | reverse complement strand
GGATGCCCACCCTCGCCCCCATCACCTTCAGCAGCGACGGCTGGCCCGTCCTGCAAACCGTCAACGGCCGCTGGGGCGCCACCTATCCCCGGCCCGCGATCAGCACGACCAAAACCGTTCAGCCGATGATCGGCCCGGACACGTTCACCGGCAGCACGCTGGCGCCGCGCTGGGAATGGAACCACAACCCGGACACGACGAAGTTCAGCGTCGGCAGCGGGCTGCGGCTGTCGACCGCGACCGTCACCAACGACCTCTACAACGCCCGCAACACGCTGACCCACCGGATCCAGGGCCCCACGTCCACGGCAACGATCCAGCTGAACTACTCGGCGATGGCCAACGGCGACCGGTCCGGCCTGGCCATGCTGCGCGATCAGTCGGCATGGATCGGCATCCGCAAGGACAACGGCGTCACCCGGGTCTCGATGACCAACGGGCTGACCATGTCGACCAGCGGGTGGACCACCACCGGGACCGGCTCCGAGGCGGCGGGCGCAGCCGTGTCGGGTGGCACCATCTGGCTGCGGGCCACCGCCAACATCCAACCCGGATCCGGGCGTACGGCGACCTTCTCCTACAGCACGAACGGCAGCACGTTCACCACGCTGGGGCCGGCGTTCACCCTGAACAACGACTGGCAGTTCTTCATGGGCTACCGCTTCGGCATCTTCAACTACGCCACCAGCTCCCTCGGCGGCGCGGTCACCGTCAACCGGTTCGACCTGACCGCCCCGTAACACCTTTCGACCCGATCACCCACCGGGCCCGTCCGGCGCCTGATCCGGCGGTCAGGACGGGCCCGGTGGCAAGCCTGCCGCCAGTTCGGCCACGGTGTGCGCCCGGATGCCGGTGACCGGGCCGCCCGCGACATCGGCCGCGACGGCACGGACGTGATCCTGCGCGATGCCGGCCAGCCCGTCGTAGACGGCGACGAACAGATCCCGGGCGGGTTGCCGCGGCCATCCCGGCGGCAGCAGTTGCAGCGGTAGACGGGGGTCGAGGACGGGCAGGCGCCGATAGGCGTCCATCACCTCGGTGCGGGCCCGCACCGCCTCGGCCCCGGCCAACCGGGCGGCGGTGATCCGGGCCGGCGTGTCACGCCACTGCCGGAGGAAAGCCTCGTACTCGCGGGCGATGGCGGCGGTGTCCCAGGCCTCCACGGGGCTCCGGTGCAGCCGGGCGCCGAGCTCGACGTGCCGGGCCCGGAACACGGTCATGGCGCCGGGGGCGAAAAGGGCCAGCTGCGCCCGGGCCTTGTCCGGAAGATTGTGCGGCGAGATCCAGAGGCCGTCGTACAGAGGCGCGTAACCCATCCAGCGCAGCTTGTTGCGCAGCTCCTGCCGCTGGGCGCGTTCCGTTTGCGGCAGCGAGAAAGCGACCAGGGTCCAGTTCTCGTCCCACGCTTCGGCGGCGGTGGCGGCCGAGACGATCCAGCTGCCGCCGATGGCCAGGAACTCGGCCGTGTCCGGGGCGAGCCGGTAGGCGCTGCGCCGTCCCTCCCGCCGCACCCGCAGCACGCCACGACGGGCGAGCCGGCTGATGGCGGTCCGGGCCCCGGCCTCGCTCACGCCGGCCTCGGCCAGCAGGGCCACGATGGCCGCCGACGGCAGTTCGGCCCGGGTGCGCAGGGTGTAGTCGGCGAGAAGGGTCACGGTCAGATCCTGGGGCGAATTGCCGGCCTGCCGCCGGGGGAGGCGGACGGCGCCCGCCGCGTCCTCCGGGAAGATCTCGTCGATGTCGTACGGGCTGGTCACGCGACGGCTCCGGACGGATCGGGGACTGACGGCTCCGGAGATCTTCCCATGCCCGTACGGGGTCAGGCCGGTGTGGACGGCGTGCCGCAACGCCGCCCACCCGATCCTCGTCAAACGCTGGTGCAGGCGGAGCCGTTGAGCGCGTACGCGGTGGGGGCTCCGTTGTTGCCGGTGTGGGTGGCCTGGAACCCGACGCTGATCGACGCGCCCGGCGCCAGGCTCGCGTTGTAGCTGACGTTGGTCGCCGTGACCCGCCCGGAGGTGGGGGCGTACGAGGCGCTCCAGCCGCCGGTGATGGTCTGGCCCGAGGGCAGGTCGAAGGCGAGCCGCCAGCCGTTTATCGGGGAACTGCCCGTGTTGGTGATGGTGATGTTCGTGGTCAGCCCGGTGTTCCAGGCGCTGACCGCGCCGGTGACCCGGCAGGCGGAGGTCGCCGGCGGAGTTGTCGGCGGGGTCGTGGGCGGGGTCGTGGGTGGAGTGACGGGGGGAGTGGTGGGCGGTGTGGTCAGACCGAAGAAGGCGATGGCCGCCGCGGCCATACCGCTGCTGGGCAGGGTGTGCCCGGCGCCCTGGATGCTGTACGCCTCGACCTGGACGGTGCCCGTCGCGTCGGCCCAGCGGCGGCGGTTCCAGCCCGCCTGCGGAGTGTCGCTGGACGAGGGCGTCGAGCCGAGGCCGAAGACGTTGGTCCACTGCTCGATCGACTCCTGCAGCAACGAGTACGGCACGAGGGTGTCGTTGGTGCCGTGCCACAGCTGCACCCGGGGACGGGCGCCGGTGTAGCCCGGTGACGCCTGGCGGACGGCGTCGCCCCACTGCTGGGGTGTGCGGTTCATGCTGCCGCCGGTGCACCGGCCGCCGGGCGGGTAGTCCGCCGCGTTGGCGAAGCAGTCGAACGGCACGCCCATGAAGGACGCGCCCGCCTTGAACAGGTCGGGGTAGAGGGCGAGCATGTGCTGGGTCATCATGCCGCCGGACGAGCTGCCGGTGGCGTACACCCGGTTCAGGTCGCCGCCGTACCGCTGGGCGGCGTAGGCCACCATCGACGCGATCGAGACCGGGTCGCTGCCGCCGTTGCGCTGCTTGGCCGCCGCCGACCAGGTGTCGAAGCACTTGCCGAAGCCGGCCTCCTGCATCGCCGACGGGTAGATCACGATGAACCCGTACCGGTCGGCCAGCGAGGCGAACTCGCTGCCCGAGTAGAAGCCGGGACCCGAGCCACCGCAGCCGTGCATGGCGACCACCATCGCCGGGCCGGCCGGGCGGGCGTCCGGCACGTAGATGTGCATGCGCATCCCGCCCGGGTTGCTGCCGAAGCTCGTCACCTCGGTCAGCGAGGCCGCGAAGGCCGGACGGGGCGCCGAGAGGGCGAAGCCGGTCAAGGCCAGCAGGGTGGCCAGGGCGTACAACAAATTACGTCTGATCCTCATGCGCGTCACTCCTGGAGCAGGCCGGACCGTGCGCGGGAACTGCCACGGTTGCGCACAGCCCATGCGGAAGGGTGGGGGGTTGCCGGCCTCGGCCTGCGGTGGTCACTCGGCGCCAAAACCGTTGAGACGTACGGGTGGTCTGCCCTGTCCGCACCCGTACGGGCACCGGAGATCCGGCGCCGGCCACCGTGCCCCGGCCGTGTCGCGCGCACCGGCGAACACGCGTCGTATGGCACTTAGCGTGCACCCGGAGCGGAAAACTGTCAATCGAAGTCTGCCGATGAAAGCGTTGACCGCCCTCACCTAACGGTTTAGTGTCGGGCCTAACCGTTAGGGGGTGCGGATGCCGGCAGTCGTGAGCGCGGCGAGCGGACAGCCGTCGCACGGGATCCAGCTGGGCGTGGTGCAGGAAGTCCTGCTGGCCCTGCTGGCCCAGGAGCCGTCGCACGGCTATCAGCTGCGCGCCGGCCTGCAACTGGCGCTGGGCCCGCTGGCCGACGCGCTCAAGGAGGGCCAGGTCTACGTCACCCTCACCCGGCTGGAGCGCGCCGGCCTGGTCGGCTCCGAGCGCATCGGCCAGGCCAATCAGCCCGAGCGCAAGGTCTACGCGCTCACCGCCGCCGGCCGGCAGCGGGTCCTCGACTGGCTGGCCGACACGAGCTGGCCCAAGCCGGCCCCGGCCGAGTTCCATCTCAAGCTGGTGGCGGCCGCGGCCACCGGCCTGGGCGATCCGCAGGGCATCGTCGACACGCAGCGGCACGCGGTGCTCGCCGAGCTGGCCGCGGTGCAACGGGCGGCCCTGGCCGAGCCGTCCGGCTCGGTGGCCGGGCTGCTCCTGGAGGGTGTCGTGCTCCGGCTGCAGGCGGATCTGCACTGGCTGGAGGCCTGCGCCCGATTCTGGGCGAAACCGGGGAAGAACCAGAGAGGGCGGCCATGAACGCGGTGCTGCGTACCCGCGATCTGCGGATGACGTACGGACGGGGCGCGGGGCTCGTGCACGCGCTGGAGGGTGTGGACCTCGAGGTCGCACCGGGTGAGACGGTGGCGGTGATGGGTCCGAGCGGATGCGGCAAGTCCACGCTGCTGCAACTGCTGGGCGGGCTGCAACGCTCCAGCCACGGTGAGGTCTGGGTCGACGGCCGGCGGATCGACGGCCTGGGCGAACGAGCCCTGGCCCGGCTGCGGCAGGGTGCGATCGGCTTCGTCTTCCAGGCGTTCCACCTGCTGGACGAGCTGACCGCGGTGGAGAACGTGGAGCTTCCGGCGCTGCTGGCCGGTCGTTCACCGTCGGTCGCCCGTCGCCGCGCGGCCGGCTTGCTGGATCGGGTCGGGCTCACCGAGCAGGCCCGGCGGCTGCCCGCCGCGCTGTCCGGCGGGGAACGGCAACGGGTCGCGATCGCCCGGGCGCTGAGCAACGAGCCCCTGGTCGTGCTGGCCGACGAGCCCACCGGCAACCTGGACAGCGCGTCCACCACCGACGTGCTGCGGCTGCTCGACGGCCTGCGTTCGGAGGGGCAGAGCCAGGTGATCGTCACGCACGACGCCCGGGTCGCGGCGACCGCGGACCGGCTGATCTCGATGCGCGACGGCGTGTTCGTCGAGGAGACCCGGCTGACTCACGGCACCGGCGAACGGCTCAGCCGGCTCGTCGGTCTGGAGGGCTGAGCGATGGGCCGGGCTCTGCTGATCTTCCGGCTGGCGGCGCGCGACCTGCGACGCCGGACCGGGCAGGCGGCGCTGCTGCTGGTCGCGATCGTGTCGGCGACCACCACGCTGACCCTCGGGCTGATGTTGCGAGGAGCGGCTCAGGAGCCGTACCAGAGCACCCGGACGGCGACCGCCGGACCGGACGTCGTGTTCGGGCTCGCGCCCCGGCCCGGCACCACCGTCGACCCCGCCGACCTGACCGAACTCGTCAGCGAGCCGGGGGTGACCGCCTCGAGCGGGCCGTTCCCGTACACCGAAAAGGTGGTGACCGTCGGCGGCGTCTCGGTGCATGCGTGGCTTCAGGGCCGGGACACCGGCACCGCAGCCGTCGACCGGCCGGCACTGTCGGCGGGGCAGTGGACGCGGCCCGGCGGCGTCGTGGTGGAAGCCGGGTTCGCCCAGTCGATCGGCGCGGGTGTCGGCGACCGGATCGACATCGGCGGCCGCCAGTTCACGGTCAGCGGGATCGCGGTCACCGCGGCCTCCGGACCGTACCCGAAAACGGCTTTCTCTCCGATCTTCTCCGGCGCCGAGCTCCCGCCGCCGCCACCCGCCCGCCGTGACCCGGGGCCGGTGCCCGGCCCGCCCCCGTCCGACGGGTTCTACCTGGGCCCGGCCGGGCTCGTCTGGCTCACCGAGGCGGACACGCGCGCCCTGGCCGGCCCCAGCACCCTCGCCTACCTGCTCAATCTGAAGCTCGCCGACCCGGCCGCCGCGCCGGCCTTCGCCGCCGCCCATCTGTTCGCCACCGAGCAGGCGGTGCTGGCCCCGGCGACCTGGCAGGACCTCGAGGCCGCCAACGGCTGGGTGCTCCGGAACAAGCAGTTCTCGCTGATGCTGGGCAGTTCGTTGCTGGTGCTGGTCGCGGTGGCCAGCATCGTGGTGCTGGTCGGCGGACGGATGGCCGACCAGGTGCACCGGGTCGGCCTGCTCAAGGCCGTCGGCGCGACCCCGGCTCTGATCGCCGCGGTGCTGCTCGCCGAGCATCTCGCGATCGCCCTGGCGGCGGGCGGCCTCGGGCTGACCGCCGGGCGGCTGCTCGCCCCACTGCTGTCCGACCCGGGCGCCGGGCTGCTCGGCCGGGACGGCGCGCTGCCGTTCACGCCGGGCACGGTCGCCGTGGTGGCCGCGGTGGCGCTGGGCATCGCGGCGCTGGCCACCTTCGTCCCGGCGATCCGCGCCGCCCGGATCGACACGACGCGGGCGCTGGCCGGCACGGTCCGTCCGCCCCGGCGCCACGCCCGGCTGATCGCGCTGTCGGCCCGGCTGCCGGTCGCGCTGATGCTCGGCCTGCGGATCGCCGCGCGCCGTCCGCGCCGCACCTGGCTCGGTGTGTTCGCGGTGGCGGTGGCGATCACCGGGATCGTGGCCTCGCTGTCCGCCCGGGCCAATCGGCTGGTGGAGGCCGCGCCCGGCACCGATCCGAGGACCGCCATGACGCAGGGACTGGTGGTGATCAGCGTGATGCTGGCCGTGCAGGCCACCGTCAACGCGATCTGCGTGGTCTGGGTGACCACCCTCGACACCCGGCATGCGGCGGCGCTGGCCCGGGCGCTGGGCGCGACACCCGGTCAGGTCAGCGCCGGGTTGTCGGTGGCCCAACTGCTGCCCGCCCTGGGCGGGGCGCTGATCGGGGTGGCCGGCGGGCTGGGCCTGGCCCAGGTCCTGGACGACGACGCGCTGGCCGTCCCGCCGCTGTGGCAGCTGACCGCGGTCGTGCTCGGCACCGCGCTGGTCATCGTGGTCTGCACCGCGCTGCCGGCCCGGATCGGCGCGTCCCGCCCGGCCGGCGAGGTGCTGCAGGCCGCATAGCGGCCCGTAACGGCGGGGGGGGGCGCCGGGGGGGGGGCCCGGGGGGGGGGGGGGGGGGCAAAAAAAGGGGGGGGGAGACACGGCGGGGGGGGGGGT
>NZ_JBVHFW010000025.1:0-169121 GCF_055562135.1 Actinoplanes sp. NPDC021490 | reverse complement strand
TTTGGGGCCGCCCCGCGGCGCCGCGGCGCGGGGGGGCGCCCCGGCGCGGCGGGGGGTGTGGGGCCGCCCCGCCCCGCGGCCCGCCGGGGGCGCCCCACGGGGGCCGACCCCCCCGGGCCCCCGCCTGGTGGAAACATCAGGGGTAGGACACGACCTGGCGCGGGGTGGTGTTGCCGGCCGGGTTGGGGACGGAGCCGCCGGTGTCGTTGACGACGTTGGCGATGGTGCCGACGTCGCCGAGCGAGACGGTGAGGATGCTGCGGAGCCGGACGCCCGAGCGGTTGGGCACCTCGAAGGCCCGGTCCACCCTGACGCTGGGGTTGGCGTTGAAGAAGGCGTAGGAGCCGCCGCCCCAGAGCTCGTGGTCGGTCACGTTGTCGGCGACCTTGTAGGCGGCGTAACCGTTGCCTCGCGGTCCGATCCAGGCGGCCTGGTTGGGCACGTCGTACGGCTTCTCGTTCTGGAAGAAGATCGTCTTGCCGCGGTTGCCGTTCCAGATCACTTCGTACTTCTGGTAGTGCTCGACGAACAGGCCGGTGGCCAGCACGTCGTCGCCGTTCACGAGGAGGCCGGTGTCGCCGGTGTTCACCGTCCAGCCGGTCGGTGCGCCGCCGTGGTCGGCCCGCCACGCCCAGATGTGGTCGATGATCGTGTCGTCGCTGTGCACGGCGAGGGTGGTGGTGGCCTTGCCCTGGACGCTGCTGCCGATGCGGAAGAAGACGTCCTGCAGGCTGATCGGGTTGGCGGCGTGGTCGGTGTGGACACCGGCCCGGCCGACGCTCATCAACGTCGGGCTGTTCGTCGTCCCGGCGTCGAAGGTCAGGCCGCTGACCTTGACCCCGTCGACGTCGGCGACGTTCAGGGCCTCGACACCGCCCGTCGGGATCAGGGTCGGGAAGCCGATGCCGGTCACCACGGTGTTGGCCCGGGTGACCTTGATGGTCTCGTTCAGCGAGTAGGTGCCCGGGGTGAAGAACAGGTTCAGGCCCTGGGCGAGCGCGGAGTTGATCCGGGCGGCGCTGTCACTGGGCTTGGCCACGTAGAACTCCCGCATCGGGATCGACGTGCCGGCGGTGTTGGGCCAGTTGGCGCCGGCCGAGTTGCGCCGCAGAGCGGGCACGAAGACGCGGTACTTGCCGGCGCTGTCGACGTACAGGTAGGGCTTCTCCCGCGTGACGGGGGTGGTCGCCAGGGTGGTGTGCGGCGGGTTCGGGAAAGCGTTGGCCGGGCCGCCCTGAACACCGGAGAAGACCATGTTCCAGACGCCGCCCTCCCAGCGGCCGACCCGGCTGTCCCGGGTGTACCACTGCTGCTGGGAGCCGGAGGACACGGTGCCGTCGACCACGGAGTCGGCCAGGTAGCCACCGCTGGAGTAGCCCTGCCCGTTGTCCTGGTTCGACGGCGCCAGGGTCAGGTTGCCCTTGATGTGCACCCGGCGCATCGGGGCGGCCTGCGAGACGGCCCAGCGGTTGGTGCCGCCGTCGGGCACGATCGACAGGTTCTCCATGCTGCGCCAGAAGTTCTGGGTCGCGTTGCTCTCGTCGCCGTAGTTCCACCCGGAGTCGACGTTGACCGCACCGTTGATCGTCACGTCGTCGGGGTTCAGCCCGAGGCCGGCGACCGTGGTGTAGAAACCGACGTTGGCCCAGACCCGCCCGTACGTGCCCGGCTTGAACAGGAACACGTGGCGCTGGGTGCCGAACTGCGCGGTCGGGCTGCGCAGCTGAGCGTTGAACGCCTGGTCCACCGCGGACTGGATGGTCGACGCGGACGTGGACGGCTCGAAGACCCGCACGTTGGGACCCAGGTCGGGGGTGTCCGAGGTCGGCAGGGTCGGGGTGCCTGGGGTCGTCGGCGGGGTCGTCGGGGGTGTCGGCGTCGGGCTGGAGGCGTTCGTGAAGACCTGGAACTCCCAGAGCGAGTATCCGTACGGGGTGGCCCGGGTGGTGCCGTTCATCCGGACGTAGCGGCCGCTGCCGGACACGTTCAGCGTCTGGATGCCGGCCTTGCCCGCCGTCACGGGCGTGATGTTCGTCCAGGTGGCGCCGTCCGGGGAGGTCTGGATGGTGAACGCCGAGGCGTAGGCCGCCTCCCAGTTCAGGACGACCTGGCTGATCGGCTGGGTGCTGCCGAGGTCGACCCGCAGCCACTGCGGGTCGGCGAAGGTGCTCGACCAGCGGGTCGCGGCGTCACCGTCGACCGCGGCGGACGCGCTGAACGCGGCGCTCTCGACGGACGAGGCGGTGGCCGGCTTGCCCTGCGACAGCGGAATGTCCGCGGCGCTGGCCTCGGTGGCGACCGAAGCGACGGTGACGCCGAGGGCGGTGGCCAGAACCGCGCTCAGCACGATAAGCCCGCGGCGGCGTTTCGGCGACGGTGGGGAAATCAGTGTCGGAAGTGTCATGTGCCTACCTGTCGAACGTTTGCCACACGTCCATGGGGGACAGACGCGTGGCGTATCGGGGAGGAGTGCAGCAAAGACGATAGAGCGCTCTCCGGGTAGGGCAATGTTACGTCGCTGTTGCGGGACGTCAATGTCCCGGCAACAAAAGACCGACTGCTCGGGCAGACTTTGCCCTTTCAACCACTCTCCTTACTGTCGGTATTCGAATAGCCGCAGAAAAACCGCAAAACTGTTCTCGGGAAAACCGTTATCGCGCGCATTAAGTCTGATTCAGGCCGGTGCTTTCGCCGTCCTCCGCCGGCCGCCGTGCGGCATCAGGTAGTTGCGCCGGAGGTCGTGGCCGGCGGTGTCGTTGACGTCCGCCCGCAGCTGACTGTCCACGTCGGTGACCCCGGGGATCAGCGCGGTCAATCGGGCCGCGGCCAGGGCGGTCGTGCGGCGCGCGGTGTGCCCGGTCAGGGTCACGGCGCCGTCCTGCACGTCGACGTGCACCGCTCCGGGCCTAATGCGCAGCTCGTCGTTGAGGACCTGGTGCACCACATCGTCGCGGATGACCGCGTCCAGACGGTCGTGCACCTTGAACAGGTCCGAGCGGCTGACGATGCCCCGCAGCTTGTGGCCGGCGTCGACCACGAGCAGCCGGCCGACGGCGTACTTGTGCATCAACCGGGCGGCGGCCGTCAGCGACGCGTCCGCCCCGATCGTCATCGGGGGACCGGTCATGACCCCGGCCGCCGTGCCCTCGGGCCAGACCAGGCGCTTCGGAGCCACGCGATGCCACCATCGTCGTGGGCGGGCCGGCTCGGCGATCTCGATGATCTCGTGCAGATCACTCCAGGAGACCACTCCCAGCACGACGCCGAATTCATCGGCGATCGGCACCGCGCTGATCTCGCGGGTCCTGAGCAGAGTCACGAGCTCCGCAACCGGCGCATCACCGGAGGCGGTGATCACGTCGCTGGTCATGACGTCCTGAACGCGCCATTGCCGCATTTCGGTCCTTTCCTGGCACTGAAGGGCCCACCCGTACCGGTCCGGAGGTCAGGAGCGGCCGGCGCCGTGGCGGCTGCCGTGCGGTGGGTTCAGTTCCATTCTCGCTTCGTTCTCATTGCCAGGCGATGGCCACGAAGCACAGAGAACATGGCCTTGGCTTGCCGACGGTCGGCAAGGACGCTCGACGAAGCGGTGAGGGTCGGCGCTGGGGCTAGGCTGATCGCGAAGCTGCGGAAGCGGCGGACCGGGAGGCCGTACATGGACGTGCTGATGCCGGCGGCGTTCTTCGGGCACGGCAATCCGATGAACGCTCTCGAGGTGAACCGCTACACCACCGCCTGGCGGGTCTTCGGCGAATCAGTGCCGCGTCCGCGGGCGATTCTGGTGATCAGTGCCCATTGGTACACCAACGCCACCGCCGTCACGGCGATGCCCAGGCCTCGTACGATCCACGACTTCTACGGCTTTCCCCAGCAGCTCTTCGAGGTGCAGTATCCGGCGCCCGGGCTTCCCGAACTGGCCGCCGAGGTCAGCGATGTGGTCCACCCGACCTGGGTCGGCGCCGACATCGACAGCTGGGGCATCGACCACGGCACCTGGTCCGTGCTGACACACGCCTTTCCCGACGCCTCGATCCCGGTCGTGCAGCTCAGCATCAACGCGGACAAGCCGCTGGACTACCACCTCGAGCTGGGTGCGAAGCTGGCTCCGCTTCGCCGTCGCGGCGTCCTGATCGTCGCCAGCGGGAACGTGGTGCACAACCTGCGCGGGATGAATTGGAAACTCACCGACGACGGCTACGACTGGGCGCAACGTTTCGATGAGGACGCCAAGGCGCGCATGCTGACCGACCCGAGCGGGTTCGCGGCCCTCGACGCCCACCGGGACTACGGCAACGCCGTGCCCACCCCGGACCACTTCATCCCGGCTCTCTATCTGGCCGGCCTGGCGGCGACGTCCGACGACCCCGGCACCTCGGTTCTGGTCGACGGCTATGCCTACGGATCATTGTCGATGACGGCCTACACGCTCGGCTTGTCCTGCCCGGATGCCGCGGGTGAGGGCGGTTCGTCCCGGCCGCCGGACGACCTCCCACCGGACGGCTCCAACATCTGAATCGGTGGCGGGGTGTCTCAGGGGCGGCCGGAGAGCGGCTGTGCCGGCCAGTCGAGGGCTCGGGCTCCGAGCACCGCCGCCTGGAGGGTGAAACGGTGCGCCGGATCGGACGGGTCGTATCCGGTCAGGACCTTGACGCGGTCCAGCCGATAGGTCACGGCGCGCACCGACACATGAATGCGTTTGGCGGTCTCCGTCGCCACCGCGCCCGTCTCGAAGTACGCCTGCAAGGTGGTCAGCAGCGGCTCGGCACCCCCGCGGGCCTGTTCGAGCGGGCTGAGCACCGCGTGCACCAGTTCCACGATGGCCGGCTGATCGCGCAGCAACACCCGGTAGATGAGCAGCTCGCGAGCGTCGGCCACGGGCGTGTCGAGCCGGAGCCGGGTCGCCATCGACAGGGCCTCGCGAGCTTCCTCGTACGAGCGAGCGATGCCGTACAAGCCGGGATGGGGACGGCCGACCGCTATGCGCCACGGTTGCCCACGCGGCAGCCGGCGCAACTGGTCGTGCATCAACCTGCCCAGGTCGGATGGCGTCCCAGCCGGGACGACGGTGTCGGCGGGGGCCAGGACCACGAGAAGACCGTCCTTGGTCGCCACCAGCACGTCCCGGTCGCCGAGCCGATCGAAGATGACCGCCTCGAGTGCCGAGATGGCCGCCTCGGCGTCCGGCAGACGCTCACTGGCCGAGGCCAGGGCCACCTGATGCGACCGCGCCAGGTCGAGGCCGAACGGCTCGGCCCGGTCGACCAGCGCCCCCGGGTCGGAGTCACCGCGCAGCAGGTCGTCGACCAGTTCGCGGCGCAGCGCCTCCTCGCGGCGTACGAGATCGCGGCGGGCCGTCGCATACCCCTCGGCCAGGGTCGCCACCGCATCGTCGACCACGTGCAGCACCGCGGCGGCGGCCGCGCGTACGGCCTCGGGGTCACGGCTGCGCACGACGGCCGGAAGATCCTGCCAGAGCCGTCGCGCCGCCGACAGGTACAGCTGTACCGCACGGCCGGCCGAGACCCCTTGTTCGGCGGCGCGTCGCCCGAGGAGTTCGACGGCATCGAGTTCGGCCCTTTTCGGGCGCCGGCCGGTTATCGCCGCGTCGGCCAGCATGAGCAGGTAGTCGCCGAGCAATTCCACCGGGACGCCGCCCGCGTCCCGGCCGGCGTCCGCGGCGACGGCCGCAAGCCACTGGTCGTCCCGCTCACCGGAGGACGGATTCTCCACGGCCGGCCCTCGTCCCTCAGGTCAAACATCTCGGTCATATCCGTGCCGGAGAGCGGATGCTCGGGTACCCGCATGCTATCGCCCCGGCCGGCACGGCGGTGCTTCCGCCCGAAACGGCCGGAGCTCAGGCCACAGCGGGGTGGCGGAGCATCGACGCCGCCGCCAGGCCCGCGCCGTGCAGCGCGGCCGTGAGCGGTGTCGCGGCCCGGTGAACCGGCGCGCGCAGCCGGCTCGAGAGCCCGGCGGCCAGTCCGGGATCCAGGGCGCCGGCCCCGACCAGCAGAACACCACGCCGTATCGCCGCCGCGGTGTCCGGCGCGTGCCGACCGGCCCGCAGATTGTCCACGTGGCGGAGAACGCGTTTGCTGATCAGTTCCACGGTGTCGCCGTGGCCGAGATCGCGCAGGCCGACCTCGGTGCGGCGGGCCGTGACGACCCGGCCCTCGAGAAGCAGGGCGACCTCGGTCAGTTCGGCCCCGACATCGATGACCAGCAGAGTTCCCGCGGCCGCGCCGGAACCGATGGCGGCCGCGCGGACCGTGTCGATGAACAACACCTGCCGGGGCGCGAAGACCGCGTCGAGGACGCTTCGGTAGACGCGCTGCTCGGCCTCGGCCGACAGCACCGGGCGGCACGCCACGATGAGACCACCGGGCGGCACCGGCAACTCGTACCGGCGGGCGAGCGCCGACAGCAGCGTGACGCACTCGGCGACGTCGACGATGCGGCCGTGCCGGACCACCTTGCCCGCCGGAGCGCCGGCATCACCGCACGACGCGCGGACCGTCCCGCGACGAGCCGCCCACAGGCCGGTGTTCCAGCTGCCGAGGTCGACGGCCAGAGCTACCGGCGTACGGGAAGCCTCTGAAGTCATGGTTTCCACCGCTCACCCGTGGTGCTTCTGCTGGCACGGCACGCAGAACCGGGCGTGTGGCAGCGCCTCGAGCCGCTCGGACGGGATCGGGGCGTCACACTTCTCGCAGATCCCGTACGTTCCCTCGGCGATGCGCCGCAAAGCACTGCTGATCTGCTCCAGGCTCTGCCGGGTGGCGGCCAGCAGTGCCGCCCGGTTGTGCGCCTCGCCCGGGTCGCCGGCGATGGTGAGCTGCTTGAGCCGAGCGGTCTGCGCCTCGAACTCCTCGCTCAGCGACGTTCTCAACCCCGTGTAGCGGCCGTGGCCGGACAGTTCCGTGTCGACGCTCATCATCAGTCCCGTAGTTGTGGTGCCCGGATAAAGAAATCGGGCGAAGCTGAAGAGCTTCGCCCGGGTGTGTTCGCGGAGGTTCGACGACTTCATCGATCCCGGCGACGCTTCCGGCGGGGCCGGAAAGGCTCGGCGCTGAAGGGGTGTGTCCGGCCGACCCGGGAACGGACCAGTTCGGCGTCGTCGAACTCGAACCGGATGCGGTCGTCGACGTCCCGCACACCGGGCACGGCCGACGCCAGACGCGCGGCGATGTCCGCTGTGGAGCGCCGGCCCACGTCACCCGTCAGCACCGCTGTGCCGTCGCGCATGCGTACGCGGACCTGGCCGGAGGCGAACCACATGCGATGGCGCAACACCTCGTCGACCTTGCGCGCGATCCCGGTCTCGTCGTCGCGGTTCTTCACATCATCGGTTCGGCTTCGCACCACGGCACCTTCCCGGGCTGTCCCCAGCCCTGAATGTCGGCATCTCTTCACCCAAGCTTGGCCGGTGAAGAGGCCATCGACCACGGCGCGCGACGGCGATTAAAGTGCCGGTTGGTTGCCGACGGTCGGCAAGAAGGTGAGGATCGCCGGTCAGTCGGAGAGGTCGGGAAAGGTGCCGAAGGGGCCGACCGGGCCGCTGGACATCGTCAGCTCGATGACCCCCGCGGGAATGCTCGCGAACGGGGGCCCCGACGGCGGCCCGGCCGTGACACCCAGCGTGATGTGCGGGCGGAAATCCTGATCGACCTGACCCAGCGGCGGGTGCCCGAGGCGCCGGAACTCCTGGTGCAGGGCGTCCAGTTCCGGGCTCCGGATGATCTCCAGGCCGAAGTAGTGACCGCCGGTGGGGATGTAGTAGTCGCCGGGCGGAACCACCCTGTACAGCAGGCCGATGATCGTCGCCGGGAAGACCCGGCCGCGGTGGCGCGCGGTGGCCGCGACGATGCTTGCCGTCTGATCGGCGGCGCAGTCGACGTGCAGGACCGACACGTGCGGCGGTGCCTGGTCGCCGAGCAGCACGATCGGCTCGTGACCGTCCCCGATCTCGTGCGACAGCTCGATCAGCGACCGTGACACTTGCGCGCCGGGCCGCAGCACCACCCCGTACGCCATGGCCGTCCGCCCTTTCCTTCGCACCCGGAAACGATGCTTTCCCGGCTGCCGACGGGGGTAACCCTGTCGTCGCGGACGATCCGGGACGCCGTGAGATCGGAGAAGAGCACCATGAGCAGCAGCCGTACGGCGGACGTGCCGGGATTCGCCCGGCGGGACACCGAATCACGGGAGCTGATGGACGACCCCGGTTGCGACCCCGACCGGCTCGAACGCACCTACCGCCAGTTCACCGCGGTCAACCGGCTCGTCTCGGGCTGGCGGCGCCTCTACCGGCAACGGATCCGGCCGCGGCTGGACGCCCACCGGCCGACGACGCTGCTGGACATCGGCTTCGGCGGTGGTGACATCTCCCGCGCTCTGACCGGATGGGCGGCCCGCGACGGGCTTCTGCTCACCACGACAGCCATCGACCCGGACGCGCGGGCCGTGCGTCATGTGCTGCGGCTTCCCGATGCCGGAGTCCGCTTCGAACAGGCTTCGAGCGCCGACCTGGTCGCCCGCGGTGACCGGTACGACCTGGTGATCTCCAATCATCTGCTGCACCACCTCGACGCCGGGGAACTCGACGCCGTGCTGGCCGACAGCGTGGCCCTGTCCCGCCGCCTGGTCATCCACAACGACCTCGCCCGGGGTCGCGCCGGCTACGGCCTGTACGCCGCGGCCACCCTGCCGTTCGCCCGCCGCTCCTTCCTCCATCAGGACGGACTGCTGTCCATCCGCCGCAGCTACCGGCGGGCCGAACTGCAAGCCGCCGTCCCGCCGGGATGGCGGGTCACGCCGATGTTTCCGCAACGCCTGCTGCTCATCTGCGAGAGGGGCCATTGATGACCCGGACCCTGGTCACCGCGGCCGCGACGAGTTACGCGGTCAACGCCGCCTTCGGGGCCGCCGTCGCCGCGGGGGTGATCGACAACCGGCGCATCCGCTGGGTTCATCACGCTCTGTTCAGCGCGACGATGTCGCTCACCGTGGTCGCGGTCGCTGCCTGCGCGTTCGAGCGCCGGCCCGCCGGTCTCGCGCTGCTGCCGGCGCTCGGCCCGCTCACCGCCCTGCCGTACGCCGGGAGCCGGATTCGCCGGCATGCCGCCCTGGCCGGGTCGGCGGCGCCGGCGTACGCGGCCGCCCTGTTTTCCGTCTGGAGGAGTCACTGATGGAGTTTCTCGATGTGGTGCGTCGTCGCCGGACGACCAACGGCGCGTTCCTGCCCGACCCGGTCTCCGAGGAGCATCAGCGGCTCCTGATGGAGGTCGCCGGGCGGGCCCCGTCGCAGCTGAACAGCCAGCCATGGCGGTTCGTGATCGTGGAGGAACGCCCGACGATCGAGGCCATCGCCCGGATCAGCGGCGAGAGCATGACCGAAGCGATGTCCAACGGCACGTTCTTCGAGCGCTACAAGCCCTACTTCCGGTTCAGCAAGGAAGAGATGGAACGCCGGCGGGACGGCATGCTGTTCGACCGTCTGCCCGCGCCGCTGCGCCCGTTCACCAGCCAGGTGTTCACCAGCCGCGGCCAGAAGCTCATGAACGCCATGCGGGTGCCGCACAATCTGGGCGAGGAGAACCGCAAACTCGTCGCCGGCTCCCCGCTGCTGCTCGGCGTCATGCTCGACCGCTCCGAGTATCGGCCGGGCGAGCTGTCCTCGTTCTACTCGGTGTTCAGCATGGGCGCGGCCATGGAAAATCTGTGGCTGACCACGGTCGAACTCGGCATGGGCATCCAGTTCATCTCGTTCCCGATGGAGGTCCCCGGCCGCTGGGACGAGATCGTCGGCCTGCTCAAGGTGCCGGACGACCTCGAGCTGATGGCCGTGTACCGGCTCGGCTACCTGCCTGCCGAACAGCGCCGGCCCCCCATCGACTGGACCAGCGAGCAACGCCGGCTGCCGTCGCAGTACGTCTTCCGCGGCACTTGCGCGACCCCGCAGGAAGGCTGGGACGAGACCGCCGGACAAGGAGAACGATCAGGCCGGGCGTAGCCGCAGCGTGGCCGATCGAGGGCCCCACGATCGACCGCTGAATCGATCCACACCGTCGGATTTCTGGCCCGCTCGCGGCCGTCGCCGTTGGTACGCTGCGGAGACTCGAGGGGCGTGCCAGGAGGCCGGTTTGCGGGACGACGGCGAGGCGGAGCTTTTCGGGCGCGACCACGAGCAGGGCATGCTGGTGGAGGTCCTGGACGGCTGCCTGCGGTCGCACGGCTCCACTCTGGTGCTGCGTGGGGTCGCCGGGATCGGCAAGTCGGCGCTGTTGCGCCGGGCCGAGGCGCAGGCCCGGCAACGGGGCATGTCCGTGCTCGCCGTGACCACGGTGCCGACCGAGACGCAGCTGCCCTACGCCGGCATCGACCAGCTTCTGGGCACGCTGCTGGCCAACCAGCCGGCCGGGCCGCGCCGCATGTGGGAGGCGGCTCTCGGGCGTGCGGGTCCGTCCGGCAACCCGGCCGAGCGCTACCAACTGGCCCGCGCGGCCCTCAACGCCGTCACCACGGCCGCGGGCCGGGGGCGGGTGCTGATCGTCGACGACGCGCAATGGCTCGACCAGGAAAGCTGGGACATCCTCGCGTTCGTCGGGCGCCGGGTCGCCGATGACAAGGTCGGCCTGCTGGTGGGCATGCGCGACGGCGAGGAGTCCGCATCGCTGCTGGCCGGCTCCGGGCTGCCGGAGCACCAGCTCGAGCCCTTGTCCGCGGACGCTGCTCTCGCGCTGCTTCACACGGCCGCGCCCGGGTTGGCGCCGGCACTGACGCACCTCGTGCTGCGCGAGGCGGCGGGTAACCCGCTGGGCCTGGTCGAACTCGGTGTCGCCGCGAGCAGGCTGGCCGACAGCGACAGCGACCTGCTGGCGTCCGACCTTCCGCTCACCGAGCGTCTGGAACGCACGTACGCCCTGACGCTCTCGCGCCTGCCGATCCTGACCCGCTCCCTGGTCCTGATCGCCGCCTTCGACGACACTGTGGACCTGGGCGAGCTGCTGGCCGTCGCGCGGGCCCTGCACGGGCCGAACGTGGCCCTGGACGATTTCGAGCCGGCCATCGCCGCCGGGCTGCTCGTCGCCGACAAGGAGACCATGCGGTTCCGGCATCCGCTGATCCGGTGGACCGTCACCCGGTCGGTCTCCGCGCCGGTCCGGGTGGCCACGCATGCCGCCATCGCCGGTGTTCTGGACGGCCAGGAGGCCCGGCAGGTCTGGCATCTGGCCGCGGCCACGGTCGACACCGATGCCGAGGTGGCCGATCGGCTGGCCGGCCTGGCCGAGCGGGCGGACACGGCAGGATCGCTCGGCTCGGCCATGCGGGCCTGGGAGCGGTCGGCGCAGTTGTCACCGGAGGGGCCGCTGCGCACGCGGCGGCTCATGCGCGCCGCGCACGCCGGTCTGGAGTTCAGCCAGATCGCCAAGGTGCGGAGCATGCTCGAGGGCCTCGACGACGATCAGCTCAGCCCGGCCGGACGGACCGAACTGGAATGGCTGCGGCAGGTCTCGAACGGCTTCCAGTGGCCGTACGACCAGTCGTTCGCCCTGCTGGCCGGCATCGCGGCCCGGCTGCAGGCCGACGGCCGCACCGAGCTGGCGCTGCAGGGTCTGGCCACGATGAGCGCCCTCTGCTGGTGGGTCGACCTCGCCCCGCCCTCCCGGGAGCGGATCGTCCGGGTCGTCGAGGAGATGCGGCTGCCCGAATCGGACCCCCGCTACGTCAGCGTGATCGCCCTGGTCTCCCCGATCGAGCACGGGCGGGTGTCGATCGACCGGATGCGCCGCATCCTTCTCGCCCCCGTGCAGGACATCGTCGCGGCGCACCGGCTCGGCATCGCGGCCAGCGGGGTAGGCGACCTGCGATCGTCGCTGTCCTTCCTGCGGACCGCGCTCACCTCGATCCGGCGGCAGGGCCTGCTGACCCTGCTGCCGCAGGTGCTCGGCTCGCAGGCGACCGTCGCGGCGCTGCTCGGCGACGTCCGGCTCGCGCTGACCTCGGCCGAGGAGGTGCAACGGACGGCGCTGGAGACCAACCAGGCGACGTGGCATTTCCAGGGCGTGCTGTGGGCGGCCTTCGCCCGGGCGCTCAGCGGTGAGGCCGACGACGCGCCGGCCATGATGGACGAGATCGAGCGGCAGCTGCTGGCCGGGGGCGCCCGCTTCATGTTGTGCCAGGTCGCGCTGGTTCGCGGGGTTGCGCACCTCGCCGGCGGGCGTCCCTCGGCGGCGGTCGACGAGCTCGGCACCCTGTTCGATCCGGCCGACCTGCACTACCACGAGCACGTACGCCTGTGGGCCCTGCCGCATCTCGCCGAGGCGGCCGCCCTGTCCGGGCGTTACGACCGGCTCCGCACCGCCGCCGCCATCTGCGAGCCGATCGCGGACAAGGGCGGCTGGCCTCTGCTGCAGGCGAGCACCGCGTACGCGTCGGCGCTGCTGGCCCCGGACGATCAAGCCGACGCGGCGTTCGTCGCCGCGCTGCCCCGGATCCCGGCCGACTTCCCGTTCGAACGAGCCCGGCTCCAACTGGCGTACGGGGCCTGGTTGCGACGCCACCACCGGGTGGCCGACTCCCGCGGGCAGTTGCGCGCGGCTCAGCAGGTGTTCCAGGCGCTGGGCACCGAGCCGTGGGCGGAACGCGCTCGCCAAGAGCTTCGAGCGTCGGGCGAACGCTCACGCCGGTCACCGTCCGCGACCGTGACCCTGACGCCGCAGGAGCTGCAGATCGCCCATCTCGCCGCCTCCGGGCTGACCAACCCGGAGATCGCCGAACAGTTGTTCCTGGCCGCGAGCACGATCAGCACCCACCTGCACCGGGTCTACGCCAAGCTCGGCGTGACCGGGCGTAAGCAGCTCGCCCCAGCACTGTCCGGGGGCTGAGCCCCGGCAACTACACCACCTGATGTACGCGACAGCCCGGTCCGGACCGCCATCATGAGGCGCAAGGCATCAGCGCTTCCTCCTCCGTCCTGATCCGGAGAGGTCCATGACCCCGACCGTCGTCCTCGTCCACGGCGCCTTCGCCGACACCGGCAGCTGGGCGCCGGTCATCCAGCGTCTCGTCGCCGCGCGCGTCCCGGTGCGGGCCATCGTCAACCCTCTGCGGGGCATCGACGCCGACGCCGCCTATGTGGCCGGCGCCATCAGCCAGCTCCGCAGCCCGGTGCTCGCCGTGGGCCACTGCTACGGCGGCGCGACCATCACCAACGCCGTCCCGCGGATCACGAACGTCGTCGGCCTCGTCTATGTGGCGGCGTTCGCCCCGGACGAGGGGGAGACGCTGACCGAGATCGTGGCGAGGTCGGACGACAGCGTCCTGACGACCGCGGTGCAGCCCAGTCAGTATCCGACCGGCCCGGGCGCCACCGCGACCGAGCTCATCATCGATCCGGCGCGGTTCCGTGCGCTGTCCACCGCCGACCTGCCCCAGGAGGAGTCCGACGTGTATGCGCTGTCGCAACGGCCGATAGCGGCCGCTGCCTTCGAACAGCTCAACGGTCCCGCCGCGTGGAAGAGCCTGCCGGTGTGGGCGGCGGTCGGCACCGCCGACTACGTGGCCGGCAGCGACGTCGTCCGGCAGATGGCCCAGCGCGCCGGCGCCGCGATCACCGAGATCGACGGCTCGCACATCATCATGCTCTCCCAGCCGGCCGCGGTCACGGCGGTCATCCTGGAAGCTCTCGAGGCCGTCGGCCGGCCGGCGGGGCCAAGCGACTGTGGTCAGCGATGAGGGACGACTCCGGCGAGGTCGCGCGATCGGCGGCTGAACACGCGGCGTTGCGCCGGGTGGCCACGCTGGTGGCTCATGGGGCCGCTCCCGCGCGGGTGATCGAGGCGCTGGTGACCGAGATCGGCCGGTTGATGCCGGCGTCCGAGGCGGCTGTGGTGCGTCTGCACGACGACGAGACGGCCACGTTGATCGGCCGCTGGAACGTGTCCGCCGGATACCGCAGCCTCCAGGTCCGCCACCCGTTCGGATCCGGCACCCTGGCCCGGGCGATCTGGGACTCCGGACGTCCGGGCCGGGTCACGGCCTACGCGGACGCGTCCGGTCCGCTGGCCGGCATGATCCGCGGCTGGGGCTGGACGGCCTCGGCCGGTGCTCCGGTACTCGTCAACGACCAGGTGTGGGGGCTGACCGCCGTCGGTGCGACGAACGGCGAGCCGCTTGCCGCGGGCGCGGAGGACCTGCTGGCCGCGTTCACCGACCTGCTGGCCAGCGCGATCACCGCGGCCCGGAGCCGCAAGGAGATCGAACGGCTGGCCGCGGGGCTCGTCGCCGAGCAGGCCGCGCTGCGGCGGGTGGCCGAGATGGTGGCGCACGACGCCCCACCCGGCGAGGTACTCGACACGGTCGTCACCGAGGCGGCGAGCCTGGTCGGCGTCGCCTTCACCACGCTGCTGCGCTTCGAGTCCGATGGGGCGACCGAGGTCGTCGCGGTCCACGATCCGCCGGACGGCGTCGCGGTGGGCATGCGGGCTCCGGCCGGGGGCGACGGCGCCACCCAGCGGGTCTGGCGCACCGGGCGGCCGGCCCGCGCCGATCAGTTGCCGGACATGTCGGGGGCGTGGGCGCGGCTGGCGTCCGGTAGCGGGTTCCTGTCCAGCGCCGCCGCCCCGGTCCTGGCCGAGGACCGGTTGTGGGGCGTTCTGGTCGCGGCCGGGCGTGGTGTTCTGCCGCCTCACATCGAGGACAAGCTCGCCGGGTTCGCGGAGCTGGCCGGCACCGCGATCGTCAGCTCCCAGGCGCGCGCCGAGGTTCAGGCGCTCGCCGACGAACAGGCGGCCCTGCTGCGCGTCGCCGAACAGGTCGCCCGCGGCGAGCCCTCCGAGACGGTGTTCGCCGCCGTCGCCGCCGAGGCCCAGCAGCTCCTGGACGGCCAGCCGGTCACGCTCGTCCGCTACGAGCAGGACGAGTCCCTGGTCGTCGTCAGCCGGAGTGGTGGGCCCGCCGCGCCCGGAACACGCATCGCTTATGAGCCCGGGTCGATGCCGGACCGCGTACGGCGCTCGGCGGACACGGTCCGGGTGGACGACTACAGCACCGAACCCAACGCCGCCCGCGCCCGTCAGTACGGTCTGGTCGCCGCCGTCGCCGCGCCGATCGCGGTGGAGAGCCACATCTGGGGCACGCTCACCGCCACCTCGGCCGACGGACCGGTGGCCCGCGGCACCGAACAACGCCTGCAGCGGTTCGCCCACCTCGTCGGCACCGCGGTGAGCAACGCGACCAGCCGGGCTCAGCTCATCGCCTCCCGGGCCCGCGTACTGTCGACGGCCGACGAGACCCGTCGCCGGCTGCAGCGCGACGTGCATGACGGCGCCCAGCAACGCCTCGTGCACACCCTTATCACGCTCAAACTCGCGCGGCACGCGCTCGCTCAAGGTGACATGCCGACCGCTACTGATCATGTCGAGGAGGCGCTCAAGCACGCCCACCGGGCCACCGACGAACTACGGGAGATCGTCAGCGGGATCCTTCCGGCGGCGCTGACGCGTAGCGGCCTGCGTGGCGGCGTGGAGTCGCTGCTGGCCGACCAGCCGCTGCCGGTCGACGCGGTCGTCGACGTGCCGCGGATGGCCGTGGAGGTGGAGACCACGGCGTACTTCATCATCGCCGAGGCGCTCACCAACGTGGTCAAGCACGCCCAGGCCGGTCGGGCCTGGGTTCGCGCCGGCCTCAGCGACGGCGCGTTGAGCATCGAGGTGGGCGACGACGGCACGGGTGGTGCCCGCCCCGCCGACGGCTCCGGCCTGACCGGCTTGTTCGACCGGGTCGAGGCGTGTGGTGGTCGGCTCCGGCTCACCAGCCTGGCCGGGCAGGGCACGACGATCGAGGCGACGCTGCCGGCCGGCGCACCGCCCGATCATCCCGTGCCGGTCACGCCACGCTGATCACTCAGCCGGGGGGAGAGGCAGCACCGCCCGCAATGTCGTGCCCGCGGCGGTGCTGGTCAGCGTGAGGTTGCCGTTCAGGGCGTCGACCCGGTCGGACAGGCCGGTCAGGCCCGAGCCGCGGCTGGGGCCGGCACCCCCGGCCCCGTCGTCGGCGACCTCGACCACCAGCTCGCCGGCAACCTCGGCGACCGTCACCCGCGCCCGGGTGGCTCTCGCGTGCTTGACGACGTTGGTCAACGCCTCGGCGACGACGAAGTACGCGGTCACTTCGACATCGCCCGGCAGCCGTTCCTGCGGCGTGGCGGTCAGGTCGACGTCCACGGGGATTGCGGCTGCGGTGACCAGCGAGTCGATCCCGGCGCGCAGGCCACCGCGGGCCAGCGCGGGCGGAAGGATCCCGTGCACGATGTCGCGCAGCTCCACCGTGGCGCGCTCGGCGTGCTCGAGCGCTTCCCGCATGAGCTCGACGGCGTCCTCACCCCGGTCCGCCGCGCGGAGACCGAGCTTCAGGGACAGGACGGTCTGGACGAGCCGCTGCTGGGCGCCGTCGTGCACGTCGCGCTGCAACCGCTGGCGCACCTCATCGGTCGTGGCCACCACCCGCGCCCGGGAGGCCCGCAGTTTCTCCTTGTTCTCGGCGTTCGCGATGGCGGCCGCGGCCAGCTCGGCGAACTCGGCCAGCCGGCCCTCGGCGTCGACCGGCGGCTCATCCCGCGTGGTGGTCGACAGCGCGCCCCACAACTGCCCCTCGACCACGATGGGCACGGCGACCAGGGCCCCGGCCGGACTCGAGTACCGCAGCGGCCGCCGGGCCCGCATCACCCGGGCGCCGGTCGAGTCTCCATCGGCCCGGCACTGCGCGCCCACCGGCACGAGGCTGCGGCATGTGGCGACGACCGTGCAGGAGGTGCTGTCGTACCGGAAGAGTTCGGCGGCCGATCCACCCAGGACGTTCGAGGCCTCGGTCGCGGCGGCGCCGAACACCTCGTCGAGCCCGGCTCCCCGGGCGACCAGCTCGGCCACCCGGCGCAGGGCCGCCTGCCGGGCCGCGAAACTCGCCAGCGCGGCGTGCGCCTCGACGTTGGCCAGGGCCGACGCGACCAGCTCGGCGAACTTGCCGAGGCGCTCCTCCGTGCTCGCCGGCAGCCGCCGGCCCTCGTTGACGATGCCGAGGGCGCCCCAAAGGCGGCCGTTGACGATGATGGGGACCGAGACGCTCGACCCGACCCCGAACTCCCGGCTGTAGTAGCTGCGGTCGGGGAAGGCGTCGTAGTTGTCCAGCCGGGCGGGCTTCAGCGTTCGCATCATCTCGTTCGAGGTGCCGCCGTCGTCGACCGGAACCGTGTACCGGGTGCCGACCGGCGCGGGACCGTTGCGGTGGGCGAGCACCGTGAAGGTCCGGTCGCCCTCGTAACGGACCAGCGTGGTCGCCTCGTTGTCGGTGAGGCGGGCCGCCTCCACGGCGACGGCCTCGAAGATCTCCGCCTCACCGGCCCGGTGCGCCACCAGCGCCGCCACCCGGAGCAGGGCGGCCTGCTCGTCGGCCAGGGCGCGGAAGCTCTCGCGGGCCGCCGCGCTCACGACGGCCGCCGCCACGATCTCGGCCAGCACCGCGAGGCGGTCCTCGGTGCCGGCCGGCAGCGGATCGGCCCTCGAGCTCACGCTCAGCGCACCCCAGAGACTCCCCTCCACGGTCACCGGAACGGCCACGACCGCCCGCACCCCGAGATCGTTCGCCGTCGCGGCCTCGACCACGCCGGTGTAGTCGTCGATACGCTCGGCGCGGCCCGATCGCCACATGCGGTCGGCCACGCCGTCGCCGCCCAGGTGAAGCCGTGCGCCGACGGCGACATGACCGCCGGTCTGGGCCACGACCACCGACTCGGTTCCGCCGCCCTCGAACTTCGTCAGCGCGATCAGGGCCCCGCCCAGCAGTGCCGAAGCCTCGCCGGTGACCGCCTCGAACACCGTCCGGGGCGGTGCGCCGGAGGCCGCGATCGAGGTGACACGGCGTACCCCGTCCAGGCTCATCGCCGGCGGTCGTCCGCGCGCAGGAAGGTCAGGACGGCCTGGACGCGGCGATGCTCGCTGTCCGTCGGGGCGATGTGCAGCTTGCGGAAGATGGCCGTCACATGCTTCTCGACGGAGGCGGAACTGATCAGCAGGCTCTGCGCTATGCCCGAATTGGACATCCCCTCGGCCATGGCCGCGAGCACAGCCAGCTCACGAGCGGTCAGCAGTTGCAGGGGGCCCTCCTTGGTGCGGCGCCCGAGCATGCGGACGACCACCTCGGGATCGAGCGCGCTGCCACCGGCCGCTACCCGCCGGACCGCGTCGAGGAACGCCGACACGTCCCCCACCCGCTCCTTGAGCAGGTATCCGACTCCCTCGGGCCGGTCGCCGACCAGATCCATCACGTAAGCGGGCTCGCAGAACTGGGACAGGATCAGCACACCGGTCCGCGGGGAGCGGCGGCGCAGCTCCATGGCCGCCCGCAGGCCGTCGTCCTCGCGCCGCGGCGGCATCTGCACGTCGGTGACGACGACGTCGGGGCGGTAGGCCAGCGCACGTTGAAGCAGGTCGTCGGCATCGCCGGACTGGGAGACGACCTCGATCCCGGCGCCGGTGAGGATCCGGGCGATGCCCTCGCGGAGCAGGACGTCGTCCTCCCCGATCGCCACCCGCAGCGGGCGGCCGGCGTCAGCGGCGGTCATCGGCCCGGTCCTCGAGGAGTCGTTGCAGCTCGGGGCTCGACAGCTCGTCCTTGGGGAAGAAGCCGATCGCCCCGGCCCGTTCGGCGGCGGCGATGTTCGACGGATCGGCGTCCGACGAGAAGATCACCACGCGCATGGCCCACGGCCGGGCCCGCAGTTGTCGCGTGAGGGAGAACCCGTCGCCGTCCGGCAGTCCGATATCGACCAGCACGATGCCGGGACGCCGGGCGTCCGCGTAGGCGAGCGCCTCGGCGACCGAGCCGGCCTCGCCGATCACCCCGTGCCCCCAGCTTCGCAAGATGCGCACCACCAGCCCCCGGACAGACGTGTCGTCATCGACGACCAGGATCGAGTCCGGCATTGATTCATCCTCTCATCGCGCTTGCACCGACCCGGCGAGGCCACCGGCCGGCGTGGACGGCGGTGGGCTGCCCACGGCCGGCATGTAGGTGCCCGCGACGAGACGCCGGACGGTGGGAACAGCCAGCGCCGCCATCCCCAGCGTGAGCACGGCCAGCGCGACCGCGGTCCAGACGGTCTGTCCGGCGACCCGCCCGGCGGCCAGCCAGTTGACCGACAGCGTGAACGCCGCGGCGTACGAGAACGAGAACGCCCACCACCCCGGGCCGAACGCAACCCGCCGGTAGACGGGGACGAGCCGCAGTTGCACCAGGACCATGAGGACCGCGTAGCCGGCGAGCCCGGCGGCGATGGCGTCGAGATGTCCGCCGTTGAGGAGGAACCAGGCGTTCCCGGCGACCACCGGCGGGGCGACCTCGATCGCGATGGTCGGACGCAGCGGCGGCGGCAGCGCGGGCGACGTGAACAGCCGCAGCAGGATGATCGTGCCCAGGATGAACCAGCAGATCACCCCGTAGCCGAACATGACCATCGCCAGAGTGCGGTGACCGAGTGCCGCGCTGCCGCCCGCCGCGATCAGTCCACCGCCGACGGTGGGCAGGAAGTAGCCGGGATGCCACTGCGCCAGCTGGAGATCCGCAATGATCCACTCGCCCGACAACCAGCCGCCGACCGCCACGGTCAGCGCCAGGGCGACGCCGAAGACCAGTTCGCCGGCCACCCGGGCGTGTCCGGCCAGCGCGACGCCGAGCAACATGGGCACGATCACGATGAGCGCGGTGAAGGGGGAGAACACCGGATCGGTCAGCTCGGTGCGCAACCGTCCACCCCGTACGACATTGCGCCCGTACCAGATCAGGGACGCCACCCAGACGGCCGCCGTGATGATCCACACGGTGTCGGCCGGCCATCGCGGCGTTCCGGCCACCGCGTGCGCCGTCGTCCAGCACTGAGCCAGTCCGCAGAGCCCGAAAGGCAAGGCGAAAAGGTTCGGTGTCACCCGGTAGCCGCTACTCGCTGACGTCATGGCGTCCTCCGACTGCTCGCGTCCGGGTGATCAGCGCAGGAACGCGAGAAGTTCCGCGTTGAACTTGTCCCGCTCGTCGACGTAGACGGCGTGCCCGGCGGTCGCGAACGTGACCAGCCGCGCGTTGCGGATGCCCGCGGCCACCGCCTGGCCGTGATCCAGCGGCAGGATCTTGTCGTTGATCGCGTGGAACACCCGGGTCGGCACCTTGATCCGGGCCAGATCGGCGGTCAGATCGTCGTCCCGCAGAGCGATCAGGCCGGCCCGGCTGGCCGGCAACGACGCCTGGTCCAGGCATTGCCGCTCGAAGAACTGCAGGAACGGATCGGTGGTGACGTCGGTGTGGGTGGAGAAGAAGTTCTTCGTCAGATCCCGGACCGGCACCGTACGGTCGGTGGCGTAACCGGAGATCAGGGCGGCCAGCCCGGCGGCGAGGTCGGCCGAGTGCGGCCCGTACACGAAGCGGGGAGCCGCCGGCTCGGCCACCACCAGCTTGCCGATCCGGCTGCCGAAGCGGGACGCGTGCCGCAGCGCGACCGCACCACCCATCGAATGCCCGACCAGGGTCACGTCGTGCAGCGACAACGCTTCCAGAACGGTCTGGATGTCCCGGGCCCAGACGTCGTAGCCGTACGGGCCGTACGGGGCGTCGGACAACCCGAAGCCCCGCTGGTCCAGGGCGATCGCCCGGAAGCCGTGATCGGCCAGGAAGAGCAGGTTGGACTCCAGCGTGGTGGACGCCAGCGGCCAGCCGGGAACGAAGACGACCGTGCCCCGGCGGCCGCCGTTCAGGTCGGCGATGTTGACCTCGACTCCCGGGGCCACCGGAATGCGGGTGCCCACGCCGGGACGCGGAGCTGCCGCGGCCGGCGAGACACCGGTCCCGGCGACGGCCGCCACGGTCAGCGCGGCACCTGTTCCGGCGGCCAGCATCGCCCGGCGCGAGGTTCCGCGCCGGCCGGACATGTCGCCCTCGTCGGTCGCGTTCTGCATGTTCATGTCGTGTGCTGCCCTTCGTCGATGTCCGGTGGGCCGGGGCTCGGTCTGCTGGCCGCGGCGGCGCTCAGGCGCCGGCGGCCTCGAGGATGATCCGAGCGGTCTCGGCCGGGTGGGAGATGCCGACCACGTGGGAGGCGCCGGCGATCTCGACCGTCTCGCGGGCCTTCGCGCGGGCGGCCATGATCCGATGGGCGCCGGCCGGGATGTTGCGGTCGAGCTCGCCGAACAGGAACCAGCTCGGCACCGACTGCCACAGTGGGCGATCGCCCGACGGCTCGGCCAGGGCGCGGTCGGTGACCGGGCGCTGCGTGACCGCCATCAGCCGGGCCTGCTCCACCGGCAGGTCGGCGGCGAACTGGTGGTGGTACTTCTCCGGGGCGATGTAGGTGTCCGCACCGCCTCCGGTCAGCGGCACCGGAACCAGGGTCTCGGCCAGCGTCGACCCGGGCGCCAGCGCGGAGGCGTCGGCGCAGCTCTCCTGCGCCTCCAGGGCGAAACCGGCGATGTACACGGCGCCGGTCACCTGTCCCGGCGCGGCGGTGACGTTGGTGAGGACCGCACCGCCGTACGAGTGCCCGGCCAGCACCACCGGACCGTCCAGCGTGGCGAGCAGATCGCTGAGCAGCGCGGCGTCCGACGCCACCCCGCGCAGCGGTGTCGCGAAGGCGATCACCCGGTGGCCGGCCGACACGAGCGGATCCAGCACTCCGTTCCAGCTGGACGACTCGGCGTACGCCCCGTGGACCAGGATTATCGTCGGCTTCATCAGGTGCCCCTCTCGGCGGCCCGCCACCACGACGGGTAAACAGAGGTTGGCAAGCGGCACCCGCGGGGGCCATCCGGTTGACCGGAATTCCGGCCCCGGCCGGCCCGCGTTTTCTTCCGGTGAACTCCCGCCGGTCTTCGGGCCCACCGTTCTGGTCAGCCCACCCCGGCTCTGCCAGGTTGACATCAGACCGGACGACCGAGGAGCGCACATGTCCACCATCACCGTCGGCACCGAGAACTCGACCTCGATAGACCTCTACTACGAGGACCACGGCAGCGGACCGGCCGTGGTCCTGATCAGCGGATGGCCGTTCGACAGCCGGTCCTGGGAGGCCCAGGTGCATCCGCTGCTGACCGCGGGGTACCGGGTGATCACCTACGACCGCCGCGGTTTCGGCCGGTCCAGCCGGCCCACCGTCGGCTACGACTTCGACACCCTGGCCGCCGACCTCGACAAGCTGCTGACCACCCTCGACCTGCGCGACGTCACCCTGGTCGGGCTCTCGCTGGGCACCGGCGAGGTCGCCCGCTACATCGGCGTCAACGGCACCCAGCGGCTCAAGGCCTGCGTGTTCATCGAAAGCCTGGCCCCCTCGTTCGTCAAGTCCGGCGAGAACCCCAACGGTGTCGACCAGGCCGGGGTCGACGGTGTTCAGCAGGCCATCCTGAACGACCGGCCGGCCTGGCTCACCGGGCTCATCGGCGACATGCTCAACCTCGACGAGCTGCTCGGCAAGCGCGTCAGCGAGGAAGCCGTCCGCAACCTGTGGAACGCCGGCGCCGACGCCTCACCCGAGGCGACCTGGGCCTGCCCGCAGACCTGGCTGGACGACTTCCACGAGGACATCAAGCGCATCGACGTCCCGGCGCTGGTGCTGCACGGCACCGCCGACCGCATCCTGTCGATCGACGGCCAGGGACGCCGCATGCACGCGGCGCTGCCGGACGCGCACTACGCCGAGATCGACGGCGGACCGCACCTGATGTGCCTGAGCCACGCCGATGAGGTCAACCGCGAACTGCTCGCCTTCCTGGCCCGATAACTTCGCCCGTTCAAGGAGAATCCCGATGTCCGAAGGTCCCGCCGTCTTCGGCGGCTTCGTGCAGCACTCCCTGCAGACGGACCGGGGACGAGTCTTCGCCCGGGTCGGCGGGCAGGGGCCGCCGGTGCTGCTCCTGCACGGATACCCGCAGACCCATGTCATGTGGCACACCGTGGCCGAACTGCTGACCGACCGCTTCACCGTCGTCGTGGCGGATCTGCCCGGATACGGAGCGTCCTTCCGGCCCGTGCCCGCGGCGGACCACGCGCCCCACTCCAAGCGCGCTCTCGCCGCCGACCTCGTCCAGGCTATGAGCCTGCTCGGCCACGAGCAGTTCGCCGTCGCCGGCCACGACCGGGGCGGACGGGTGGCGTACCGGATGGCCCTGGACCACCCCGGAACGGTCAGCGCCGCCGCGGTCCTCGACGTCGTGCCCACCGGCGACGTGTGGGCCCGCGCCGACGCGCAGATGGCGCTCGGCTACTGGCACTGGGCGTTCCTGGCCCAGCCGGCCCCGCTGCCCGAGCGTCTGATCGCCGCCGACCCGGGCGCGTTCTTCGACTTCCACGTCCGGGCCCTCGGCCTCGGGCGGGCGCCGGGCCGGTACCCGCCCGAGCTCATGGCCGGCTACCGGGCGCTGCTCGACGACGTGAGCACCGTGGAGGCCATCTGCGAGGACTACCGGGCCGGGGCCACGGTGGACCGGCAGCACGACGACGCCGACCGGGGCGTACGGAAAATCGACTGTCCGCTCCTCGCCCTGTGGAGCGCGAACGGAGCCCTCCCACGCTTCTACGGCGACGTGCTCGACGTCTGGCGGCCCTGGGCCGGCGACCTCACCGGTCACCCGATGCCGGGCAGCCACTTCCTCGTCGAGGACCAGCCCGAGGCCGTCGCGGAAGCCGTGTCCACGTTCCTCCAGCGCCGGCCGTCGGCGTTCGGAATCTCGTGACCCCTGTAGAAGGAGTCAGCCATGTCAGCCGAAGCAACCGAGCACGGTGAGCAGACCGACGAGCTCGCCGCCACGCTCAAGCGCACCGAAACGCTGCGCCGCAGCTCATCCATCCCGGGCCGGGAGATCGTCCAGGTGCGTACGGAGATTCCGGCCGGCGTCCAGTCCGGCTGGCACGTCCACCCCGGCGAGGAGGTCGGCTACATCGTCGCCGGAACCGTCCGGATGGAGATCCGCGACCAGCCGACGCTCACCCTGCATCCCGGCGACGGCTTCCTGATCCCGCCGCGGACGCCCCACAACGCCACCGACCTCGGCCCCGACACCGGGCTGATGCTGTCGACCTACATCGTCGAGCCCGGACAGCCGCTGGCCACCTTCGTCCCCTGACGCTTGCGGCCCGGCCAAGCAAGCTGGGTTGCAGTCAGGTGACCGAAGAGGCCGGCCGTCGCGGAGGTCCAGGCTGTGGTCGTCGACTCAAGAGACGGAGCACCACCATGCCGACCATCGTTTTCCTTCATGGCCTCTGGCTGCACTCGAGCTCGTGGAACTCCTGGCGTGACCACTTCGGGGCGGCCGGTTACGACACGATCGCACCGGAGTGGCCCGGCACCCCCGACACCGTCGCTGCGGCTCGTGCCAACCCCGAGACGGCCGCGGACCACGGCATCGACGATGTCACCCAGCACTTCATCGGCATCATCGAGACCCTGGACGAGGCGCCGATCCTCATCGGCCACTCGTTCGGCGGGATGATCGCCGAGAAGATCCTCGGGCTCGGCCATGCCGCCGCCGCCGTCGCCATCGACGCCGCGCAGATCAAGGGGGTGCTGCCCCTGCCGCTGTCCGCCCTGCACTCGACGCTGCCGGTGTTCAAGAACCCGGCGAACATCCACCGCGCGGTGTCGCTGACCGCGGAGGAGTTCCGCTACAGCTTCGGCAACGCGATCAGCGAGGACGAGTCGCACGCGCTGTGGGAGCAGTGGACCATCCCATCGCCCGGGCGGCCGTTGTTCGAGGCCGCTGCCGCGAATTTCCGCCTCCACTCGCCGGCCGCGGTGAACACCGGCAACGACGAACGAGGTCCGCTGCTGCTGATCGCCGGCGGCAAGGACCACACCGTTCCCGAGGTGATCACCAAGGCGACCCTGAAGCAGTACCGGCACTCCGCCGCGGTCACCGACCTGATCGAGTTCCCCGACCGCGGCCATTCGCTCACCATCGACGGCGGCCGGCTCGAGATCGCCGAGACCTCACTGGCCTGGCTGCGGAAGCAAGGGATGTGACCATGCTGGCGATGCGCGCACATCGGCGGGGCGACGCGGGACAGCTGGTCGTCGAACAGGCGCCGGTCCCGGTCCCGGTGGACGGCGAAGTGCTGGTCGAGGTGCACGCTGCCGCGATCACCCTGACCGAACTGACGTGGGATTTGTCCTGGCAGACCCGGGAGGGCGCGGACCGGACCCCGGTCATCCCGTCGCATGAGGTGAGCGGGGTGGTGACCGGCGCCGGTGCCGGGGTGACGGGGGTGGCGGCCGGCGACGAGGTGTACGGGCTGATCGATTTCGACCGCAACGGCGCGGCCGCGGAATTCGTCACCGTTCCCGCCTCGGCGCTGGCGGCCAAACCGGCCAAGGCCTCGCATGTGGAAGCCGCGGCCCTCCCGCTCGCCGCGCTCACCGCATGGCAGGCCCTGGTCGACCACGCCGGCATCCGGCCGGGCGAACGGGTGCTGGTGCACGGGGGAGCGGGCGGGGTCGGCGTCTACGGCGTGCAACTGGCCGCCGGGCTGGGCGCGCACGTGATCGCCACCGATCGGGCGCAGAACGAGAGGTTCGTACGCGACCTGGGCGCCGCCGAGTTTCTCGACTTCACCACGCAGCGCTTCGACTCGATGCTGAGCGGCCTGGACGTCGTCCTGGACGCAGTGGGCGGCGAGACCCTGAACCGCTCCTACGGCGTGCTGCGTCCCGGCGGCCGGCTGATCACGCTCGCCGCTCCGCCCGACCAGCGCGCCGCGGCCGAACACGGCGTCACCGCGACCTTCTTCGTGGTCACCCCCGACCACCTCGAGCTGGCCCGGCTGGCCGAGATGGTCGACGCCGGGACGCTGCGGCCGATCGTGTCCCGGGTGGTGCCGCTGGCCGACGGTCCGGCCGCCTTCGACACCGGCGGTCGCCGTCAGCCCGGCAAGGTCGTCATCCAGGTGCGTCCCTGAGACGCCTCATCCTTGGTGACCTGATCCGGCCAAAGCAGCGGCGATCTCGCCGCGGGAGGTGATGCCGAGCTTCGGGAACGTGCGATAGAGGTGGGAGCCGATGGTCCGGGGCGACAGGAACAGTCGCTCGGCGATCTCCCGATTGCTCAGACCGTCCGCGGCCAGGGTGGCGATCTGCAGTTCCTGCGGAGTCAGATGGTCGCGGGCATCGGGCACCCGGTTGATGGTCTCGCCCGACGCACGCAGTTCGGCGCGCGAGCGCTCGGCCCAGGGGCGGGCGCCCAGCGCGTCGAAGGTGTCGGCGGCGGCACGCAGGTGCGGCCGCGAATCGACCCCCCGGCGTTGCCGGCGCAGCCAGGACCCGTACGCGTACTGCAACCGGGCCCGCTCGAAGGGCCAGCTCGCCAGCAGGGCGAAACCCAGAGCGTCCTCGTACGCCGCCTCCGCGTCCGCGGCCGGCGCCAGCAACGCGCGGCAGTAGTTCCGGGCGACAAGCAGAACCGGGAAGGGTCCGATCGAGGTCAGCTCCTCGAGCAGCAATCGCAGGTCACTGGCCCGCCCGCAGCCGAGGGCCGCGTCGGCCAGGTGGCTGACCATCCACAGCCGGATGACCGGATGGTGGGCCGCGTCGGCGGGGTCGAAGATCCGGTGCAGATGGTCGTAGGCCGCCGCGTGCCGCCCGCTGGTCAGCGCCGCGGCACCCCGGACCATCTCCACGTAGGCCAGCAGCGGATTCGCACCCATCGAGAGCACCACGGCCTCGCCCGCCTCGGCCAGCGCCAGTGCCTCGGCCTGGTTGCCGCGCAACGCTTCCGCGTACCCCCGGACGATGTCGGCGGTCACGGCCCACAACGGCTGACCGGTCTCCAGCGCCAGGTCACGCGTCTGGATGGCAGCGGTGACGGCCAGCCGGACGTCGGCGAGCTGAGCGGCGAAGGAGGCCTGCTCGTGCAGTGCCTGGGCCAGCAGTCCGAGGAGCCCCTTCGCGCGGGTGGCGGCCACCGCCGCGCCGGCGAAGATCAAGGAGGTGGGGAAGTCGCCGAGCGCCCCGGCCGCCGCCGCCATCAGGTCGAGCTCGACCGAGTCGGCGTCGAGCTCGGTCGCCAGCATCGCCACCCGGGGCAGCGTGGCCTCGACCTGCTCGAGCGGCGCCACCAGGGCCAGCACCGAGACGAGACGGCGGTTCATCGGGTCGGCCTGCAGCCGCTCGGCCGCGGCGACGACCAGGTCACGCGTCTCGCGGTCGGGGTTGGACCAGAAGCAGCGCAGGCTGACCGCGACCAGCGAATCGAGGGCGAGCTCGCCGTCGCCGTTCTTCCGCATCCGGTCGACGATGTCCATGTACGAGCGCATCCGGGTGGCCCCGGACCAGCCGCCGCCGAGGTAGATCTCGCGGAGCCAGGCCAGATGGGCTCGCTCGGGCGCTCGCATCGGCCGGCTTTCCAAGCTGCTGATGAGGCGCCGCGTCGCCTCGATGTCGCCGACCTCACTGGCGGCGATGGCGGCCCACAGCAGCCGGCTGGCGGCTTCCTGCGCGTCCTCGCTCAGCTGAGCGGCCCGCTCGAGCGACGAAACGGCCGTCGCCGTGGCGCCGCGCTGGCGGGCCTCGTTGGCGGCCGCGGTGAGGTCCGCGGCGAGTTGTTCATCGGGGCCGGTGGCCGCCTCGGCCCGGTGCCAGATCTGCCGCTCCGGCCGGTCGGCCAGAACGGTGGCGAGGGCGGCATGCGCGGCCCGCCGGCGGCTGACCGATCCTCCCTGGCGCAACGCCGAGCGCACCAGCGGATGCCGGAACCGGACCTGGGACAGATCGTCCACCTCGATCAGACGCGCCGCGACCGCCGGAGTGAGGTCGTCGGCGCTGACCGGCCCCTCGCCGAGCAGCGCCGCCGCGTTCACGATCTCGTCCATGCCGGAGCCGTCACTGAGCGAGGCCATGAGCAGCAACGCCTGTGCCGCCACCGGCAGGTCGGAGACAGCTTGGGCGAAGGTGCGTTCAATACGGGCGGGCAACGGCAAGGTGGCGGACGGCAGTCCGGCCGCACCGTACCGGCCGGCCACCTCGGCCAGCTCGACCAACCCCAGTGGATTACCGGCGGCCTCGGCCAGAACCCGGCTCCGCAAGTCGGCCCGCAGAGCCGGAGCGCGGGCCTGAAGCAGGTCGGCGGCCGGGCCGGTGGCCAGGGGCTCGACGCGCAACTCGGTCAAACCGCCGCGCTCGAGCCGGACGTCGGCTCCGACGCCGTCACGCATCGCCGTCAGCAGCAGCACCGGGTCGGTGTGCAACCGCCGGGAGACGAACGTCAGCGCCTCCCAGCTCGGCCCGTCCAGCCATTGGGCGTCGTCCACCAGGATCAGGGTGGGGCCCGCGGCCGTGACGAGGTCGAGAAGCTCCAGGCCGACCCGGGCCGGTGTCTGCTGGGCCGAGATGGCCGACACTGCCGCCCTGCGGCCCTCGCCGGGAGGGAGTTGCCGGATCAGCCGGTGCAGGCCCGCGTACGCGATGTCGAATTCGGCTTGCACCCCGGTGACCGTCAGGACCTGAGCGGTTGTCTGACGCGCGGCCCAGTCGAGCAGGGTCGACTTGCCCACGCCGGCCTCGCCCCGGAGCACGACCGCCGCGCCGGACCGGTGCAGATCGCCGAGCAGCCGGAGCAAGTGGGCCTGCTCGGCCTCGCGCCCCACGATCGCGTCCGCCATCGTGCCTCCGGATCCCGGGGAACTTCCCCGGCGACCCTATCGCGTTCGAGGCCGGCCGGACCCGGTCAGCGCCGGTCGGCCGGGAGGACGTACGGGAACGAAGTCTGGCTGCGGGGAACGTCACCGGCTCGGAGGCCGCCCGGAATGCCGGCGTTCGTGGCCAGGCTGAACATGATCTCGGGTGCGTTGTCGCTGAGCCGTCGTCCGTTGAACGCGGCCAGACCGAACAGCGCGGGCGTCCCGACGACGTAGCCGAGAAGATCCGGCATGATCCGGTCGAGCAGGCCGGCCGCGTACGTCTCGGGAAGCTCGGCGGTTCCCCGCCGCCGGACCACCGAGGCCACCAGACCGGCGATGGAGTCGCCGTAGGAAGCCTTGTCGTCGCGCGGATGCGTCTCGTTGGCGTGGCTGGCCGCCTCGCTGTCCTTGTCGCGGAAGAGCGGCCAGATCATCGGCAGCCCGGTGCGGCCGACCTGCCGCCAGCCGCCCGCGTCGGTGGCCAGCTTCGCGGTGCTCCAGGTGGCCACGTGCCGTCCCCGTCGCCAGGCGCCGGCCCCGACCGGAACGGTGAGGACGATGGACTGCACGGTCGAACCGGTGAAGGTGTCCTTGGCGGTTCCGGGCAGCCAGCGGAACAGGTCGGGGTCCTCGCCCTCACCGATCGCGTGATTGATCGCGTCGAGCTGGCCGAGATCGAGGTAGAACGGCTCGACCGCCTCACCGGCCCACACCCGTCCGCCCTCACTCGTCGAGACGGCCTCACCGGTCCGGCCGCCGGCGATCTTCGTCCCGGACGCGTCGTCGTGGCCGGCTCCGGTTCCGGTGAGCATTTCGACCTCGTACGGCTGATGGCCGTCCTGGCCGGGGCCGAAGACGAAACGGTAGGTGATCGCCTCGTCCGGACTGCCGTCCAGGTGGATCTTGAACTCGTAGCGGGCCTCCGGATGGAACGCGTCGGCGTGACCGTCCGCGGCCAGCGACGTCCGCACATTCATGATCAGGACGGTCTCCTCGCCGCCGTCGAAGAGGTACTGGTCGGTGATGTTCAGGCGCGGGTCCTGCCGCGCCAGCGGTGAATCCAGGTGATGCGACATGTCCTCCATGGTGGGCGCGCGGCCCCTCCGGCGGCTTCAGTCACGTGACGCAAGATGACGCCGGCTCCGGCCGCTTGCCCGTACGTCAGGAGCCGACGTGGACGCCGGGCCGGCGGGTCTGGTCGGGCTCGTGTTTGCGGATGATCTCGCGGGTCACGGGGGCGGTGTCGCCGCGGCCGAGGAGGAAGTAGCGGATCATGTGCACCAGTGGGCTGCCTTCGGCCCAGGCGAAGTAGCAGTGCGGGCGTACGCCGGTGGCGTCGCGCAGGGCTAGCAGGATCGCGGCGATGGCATTCGGCGCCGCCGGGGCCTCGGTGCGCAAGATCCGGTAGCCGTCGACGTCGATGCCCCGGACGATCAGGGTGTCGCTGAACTCGGAGGGGTCGACCACGTCGATCTCCAGGAACAGGATGTCGTTGGCGCCCGGCACCGGGTTGTCGCCGCGCTGCTCGCTTTCCTTGAACCGGTATTCGGCGGCGTCGCCGGTCTGGCGGCGGTGGGCGACCAGGTCGAGCGCGCCGTCGAGGGCGAGCGATTCGGTGATGAAGCGGCGGGCGGTCTCGTCGAACTCGATGCTGTCCACGCGCAGCTCGGTGGTCCGGCTGACCCGGGAGATCAGCGAGACGGTGATGATGCCGGCGATGAACAGGCCGGAGATGGCGATGCCGTCCGGCTTCTCGATGATGTTCTCGACCAGCGCGTAGCCGAGGATGAGGGTGAGCAGCGCGAAACCGGCCGTGGCGCCGCGCTTGCGGCGCCGGTACGCCCAGGTGGTGACGGCGAACGCGCCGGAGACCATCATGGCCAGGATGCCGGTGGCGTAGGCGCCGGCCTGGGCGTTCACGTCGGCGTCGAAAGCGATCGTGATGATGACGGTGATGACCGTGTAGACCAGGACCACCGGGCGCACGGCGCGGCCCCACTCGGGGGCCATGCCGTAGCCGGGCAGGTAGCGCGGCACGATGTTGACCAGGCCGGCCATCGCCGACGCGCCGGCGAACCACAGGATTCCGATGGTGCTGACGTCGTACGCGGTGCCGACCGTCTCGCCGAGCTGCTCGTGGGCCAGCCAGGCCAGGGCCCGGCCGGCGGCCTCCCCGCCCGGTTCGAACTCCTCGGCCGGGATGAGCACGGTGGTGACGAAGCTGGCCGCGAGCAGATAGACGCTCATGATGAGCGCGGCCGTGGTCAGCAGTTTCCGGCTGTTGCGGATGCGGTTCTCCAGCCGCTGTTGCGGGTCGGCGCCCGGGGCAGCCACCAGCGGCATCATGCTGACCCCGGTCTCGAAGCCGGACAGGCCCAGCACCAGCAGCGGGAACGCCACCAAGGCGGGCTCCAGCAGACCGCCGAAGCCGCCGCCGGTGTCGCCGAGCGCGGACGTCCAGGCCGACCACGCGGCGCCGTCGGTGATGACGTGGACCAGGCCGTCGCCGATGACCAGCGCGTTGAGCCCCAGGAACAGCGCGACCAGCGGGATCGCGACGCTGACGGCCTCGCTGAAGCCGAGCAGGAACACGAAGCCGAGCAGCAGGAGCAGCCCGACGGTCAGCGCTACCTCGTGGCCGTGCAGGAAGGACGGGAAGAACGGGTTCTCCACCACGTGCACGCCGGCGTCGGCGGCCGACAGGGTGATGGTGATCAGCCACGAGGTGGCGACGAAGCCGAGCAGCACCAGGACGAACAGTTTGCCCTGCCAGAACGGCAGCAGCCGCTCGAGCATGGCGACCGAACCGGCGCCGTGCGGGCTCTCCCGGGCCACCCGCCGGTACATCGGCAGAACACCGAACAGCGTGAGCGCGACGATCAGCAGGGTGGCCAAGGGGGAGACCGCCCCGGCCGCGGCGACGGCGATCGCCGGCACGTAGGCCAGGCTGGAGAAGTAGTCCACCCCGGTCAGGCACATCACCTTCCACCACGAGTGCTGCTCGGTGTGTGCCTCGCCCGCCGCGGGCCCGACCGGCTGCACCCGGTGGCGCAGCAGCCAGCCGGGCACACCCGTCGAGGGCATGGTCTCGTGGGCCGGGGATGCCATGACTGCAGGCACGGCGTACTCGGGTGGCGCCTCGATCGGCCCCGGTTGATCGTTCACCCGATCAGGGTACGAGCCGCCGCCGGTGGCGCCGATCACCGTCGCCGTCAAAAAGGCGTTAACGATCGGGCGGCGGGCGTAGTCATCGCGTGAACGCCGATGACGAGGGGTTCTGGCGCGCCGATGCTTCGTCTCGAAGCAAGCACCACCCCTTCGTCTAGGAGTCGCACCGTGGCTGATCTCGTGTTCGTCGTGATCACGGTGGCGCTGTTCGCAGCGCTGGCCGTACTGATCCGGGCGGTCGAACGCTGGTGAGCGCCGTTAACGTCATCGGCCTTGTCGTGGCCGTCCTGCTGGCCGCCTTCCTGGTGGCCGCCCTGCTCTTCCCGGAGAAGTTCTGATGGCCGGCTGGTTGTTCGTCATCACGCTGGTGCTCGCGCTCGTGGCGGTGTACCGGCCGTTCGGTGACTACATGTACCGGGTCGTCACCGGGGAACGCAGCAACGTCGTCGAGCGCGGCGTCTACCGCCTCGTCGGTGTGGACCCGAAAGCCGAGCAGACCTGGGGTGTCTACGCCCGCAGCGTGCTCGCGTTCTCGGCCGTCTCGATCCTTTTCCTGTTCCTCTTCCTGCGCCTGCAGGACAAGCTGTGGCTGTCGCTGGGCATGCCCACCATGAACAGCCACGTGTCCTGGAACACGGCGGTCAGCTTCGTCTCGAACACCAACTGGCAGGCGTACGCGGGGGAATCCGCCCTGGGCCACCTGGTGCAGATGGCCGGCCTGGCCGTGCAGAACTTCGTCTCCGCGGCCGTCGGTGTCGCAGTCGCGGTCGCCCTGATCCGCGGATTCGCCTCGCGGGGCAGTGGCGCGCTGGGCAACTTCTGGGTCGACCTGACCCGGATCACGCTGCGCATTCTGCTGCCCGTGGCGGCCCTGGCCGCGCTGATCTTCATGGTCGGCGGCGTGGTGCAGAACCTGTCCGGCGGCACCGACGTGACCACCCTGACCGGCGCGACGCAGCACCTCACCGGCGGACCGGTCGCCTCCCAGGAAGCGATCAAGCTGCTCGGCACCAACGGCGGCGGCTTCTACAACACCAACTCCGCGCACCCGTTCGAGAACCCGTCCACCTGGACCAACTGGATCCAGATCTTCCTGATCCTGCTGATCCCGTTCAGCCTGCCCCGCGTGTTCGGCCGCATGGCCGGGCAGAACCGGCAGGGGTACGCCATCGTCGCGGTCATGGCCGTGCTGGCCATCGCCTCGGTCGCGCTGACCGTCGGCTTCGAGATGCACGGCTCGGGCACGGTGCCACAGGCGGCCGGCGTGGCGATGGAAGGCAAGGAAACCCGCTTCGGCATCCCGGGCTCGGCCACCTACGCCGCCGTCACGACACTCACCTCCACCGGCGCGGTGAACTCGTTCCACGACTCGTACACCGCGCTCGGCGGCATGATGCCGATGGTCAACATGATGCTCGGCGAAGTCGCCCCCGGCGGCACCGGCTCCGGCCTCTACGGCCTGCTCATCCTGGCCGTCATCACGGTCTTCGTCGCCGGCCTGATGGTCGGGCGCACGCCGGAATACCTCGGCAAGAAGATCGGCGCCCGGGAGATGAAACTGGCGTCCTCGTACTTCCTGATCACCCCCGCGCTCGTGCTCATCGGCACCGCTGCGGCCTTCGCCACCGGCAACAACGCCACGGCGCTCAACGTCGGCCCGCACGGTCTCTCCGAGGTCCTGTACGCCTTCACCAGCGCCTCGAACAACAACGGCTCGGCCTTCGGTGGCATCACGGTCAACACCCCGTGGTGGGACACCGCGCTGGGCCTGGCCATGCTGCTCGGCCGGTTCCTGCCGATGGTGCTCGTGCTGGCCCTGGCCGGCTCGCTGGCCCGGCAGAAGGCCACCCCGGAATCCGAGGGCACCCTGCCCACCCACCAACCCCTGTTCGTCGGTCTGGTCGTCGGCGTCACCGTCGTGCTGGTCGCGCTGACCTTCCTGCCCGCCCTTGCTCTCGGACCCATCGCGGAGGGCCTGTCATGACCACCCCCACCCTCGAAAAACCCCAGGCCGAAGCGGTCGCGTCGGCCGGTGACGGCAAGGTCGGCGGCGGCCTGCTCGACCCGAAACAGCTCTGGCAGTCCTTGCCGGCTGCCACTCGCAAGCTCGACCCGCGCGTCATGTGGCGCAACCCGGTCATGTTCATCGTCGAGATCGGCGCAGTGTTCACCACCGTGCTGTCGATCGCCGGCCCGAGCGTCTTCGCCTGGATCATCACCGTCTGGCTGTGGCTCACCGTCGTCTTCGCCAACCTGGCCGAGGCCGTCGCCGAGGGCCGCGGCAAGGCCCAGGCCGCCGCCCTGCGCGCGGCCAAGCAGGACACGGTCGCCTATCTGAAGGACGGCCGCGAGGTCCCGGCCACCGAGCTCACGCTGGGCGATGTGGTCGTGGTCGAGGCCGGCCAGATCATCCCCGGTGACGGCGACGTCATCGAGGGCATCGCCAGCGTCGACGAATCGGCCATCACCGGCGAGTCGGCCCCGGTGATCCGCGAATCCGGAGGCGACCGGTCGGCCGTCACCGGCGGCACCAAGGTGCTCAGCGACCGGATCGTCGTACGGATAACTCAAAGGCCCGGAGAAAGCTTCGTCGACCGCATGATCGCGCTCGTCGAAGGGGCCAACCGGCAGAAGACGCCGAACGAGATCGCCCTGAACATCCTGCTGGCCGCGCTGACCATCATCTTCCTGCTGTCCGTAGTGACCCTCCAGCCGCTGGCCATCTTCTCCAAGGCGTTCAACGCGGCGGCGCCCGACACCGTGGCCCTGGACGGCCATGGCGTCACCGGCATCGTGCTCGTGTCGCTGATCGTCTGCCTCATCCCGACCACCATCGGGGCGCTGCTCTCGGCCATCGGCATCGCCGGCATGGACCGCCTCGTTCAGCGCAACGTCCTGGCCATGTCGGGCCGCGCGGTCGAGGCCGCCGGCGACGTCAACACGCTGCTGCTCGACAAGACCGGCACGATCACGCTGGGCAACCGGCAGGCCGCCGAGTTCGTCCCGGTCGACGGCGTCACCGCCGCCGGACTGGCCGACGCCGCCCAACTGTCCAGCCTGGCCGACGAGACACCCGAAGGCCGATCGGTGGTCGTCCTGGCCAAGAACGAGTACGGGCTGGGCGAACGGGAGCCCGGCCTGATACCCAACGCGACGTTCGTGCCCTTCACCGCGCAGACCCGGATGAGCGGCATCGATGTCGGGGACCGGCAGATCCGCAAGGGCGCCGCGTCCGCGGTCCTGAAGTGGGTCCGGCAGAACGGCGGGCACCCCACCGAGGAGGTCGGCGAGATCGTCGACACGGTCAGCGGCACCGGCGGCACCCCGCTGGTGGTGGCCGAACTCGTCGCCGGGCAGCCGGCCCGCGCCCTCGGCGTCATCCACCTCAAGGACGTCGTCAAGGCGGGCATGCGGCAGCGCTTCGACGAGATGCGCCGGATGGGCATCCGCACCGTGATGATCACTGGCGACAATCCCCGTACGGCGAAAGCGATCGCCGACGAGGCCGGCGTGGACGACTTCCTGGCCGAAGCCACACCCGAGGACAAGCTGGCCTACATCAAGAAGGAGCAGGACGGTGGCCGGCTGGTCGCGATGACCGGCGACGGCACCAACGACGCGCCCGCGCTGGCCCAGGCCGACGTCGGCGTGGCCATGAACACCGGTACGTCGGCCGCCAAGGAGGCCGGCAACATGGTCGACCTCGACTCCGACCCGACCAAGCTCATCGAGATCGTCGAGATCGGCAAACAGCTGCTGATCACCCGCGGCGCGCTGACCACCTTCTCGATCTCCAACGACATCGCCAAGTACTTCGCGATCATCCCGGCCATGTTCGCCGCGGTCTACCCGGGCCTCGACACGCTCAACGTCATGCGGCTGCACTCACCCGGCTCGGCCATCCTGTCCGCGGTCATCTTCAACGCGCTCATCATCGTGGCGCTGATCCCGCTGGCCCTGCGCGGCGTGCGCTACCGCCCGTCGAGCGCGTCGGCCCTGCTGCGCCGCAACCTGTGGATCTATGGCCTCGGCGGCATCGTGCTGCCGTTCGCCGGCATCAAACTCATCGACCTCCTCGTCCAGTTCATCCCCGGGATCTGACATGCGACTCCCTGCCTGGCTCGGCCAGCATCTCGCGGCGCTGCGCGCGCTGCTCGTCATGACCGTCCTCCTCGGACTGGCCTACCCCCTCGCCTTCGTCGCCATCGGCCACATCCCCGGCCTGTCCGCCAAGGCCGGCGGCTCGGTGATCACGGTGGCCGGCACCGCGGTCGGCAGCAGCCTGATCGGCCAGTCCTACACCGACGCCGACGGCAACCCCGACCCGCGCTACTTCCAGAGCCGTCCGTCGGCCGCCGGTGACGGCTACGACCCCACTGCCACGTCGGCCAGCAACCTGGGCCCGGAAAGCGTCGTGGACGCGGACTCGGACAGCCTCCTCACCCAGGTTTGCGCCCGCAGCCTCGCCGTGGGGAAGCTCGAGGGCGTCGACGGCCGGCGGCCCTACTGCACGGCTGATGGGGTGGGCGCTGTGCTCGCCGTCTTTCACCGGGACGGCCTGACCGGGCCGGTGACCCGGGTCGTGTCGGTCAACCAGACCGGTGCTCCGTTCCTCGGCACCTATCAAGGGGTTCTCGTCGAATCGGCCAAGAAGGGGGAGGACTATCAGGCTCTCGGCGGTGTGATTACCCCTATCCGTGGCGACGCCCCGGCCGACCCGCTTGTCCCGGCCGACGCGGTTACGGCCAGTGGAAGCGGCCTCGACCCGGACATCAGTCCCGCGTACGCCTCCTTGCAGGCAGCCCGGATTGCCCGGGAACGCGGGCTGGCTCTGGACCAGGTGCGCAAGCTGATCGGGGAGCACACTGACGGGCGGGCACTCGGTTTCCTCGGCGAGCCGGCCGTGAACGTGCTTTCGCTGAACTTGGCACTCGACGGGCGCTGAATCCTGTGGACAGGAGCGCAAAACTGTCGGACCCCCCTGCTTCACTCGTCCCCACCCAGTACCGGGGTGGGGGCGGTCTGTGGGGGCCGGGGCGCCGGGGTTCTGGGGATCGGAGTCGGCGGCGGCTTGTGGCGTCGGGTGGCGCCGGTCTGTGGAACCGGCGGCTGGCGGCAGCCTGTGGAAGCCGGGCGGGCGGCAGGGTGAGCCCGGCCTCGGACAAACCGATCAGCTGTACGGATTGGGGCGCGGCCGTGGCCGACTGTCGAGGCCGGGGTGGCGGCAGCCTGTCGGGTCGGGTCGGGTCGGGGCTGGGGCTGGGGCTGGGGCTGGCTGCGCCTCGCGCAGGACGCCGCAGCTTGGGAGGGCGGGGTGGCGGCGCTCTGTGCGGGGCCGGAATGCGTCAGTCCGTCCGTCGCAACTTGGCACTCGACGACCGGCGGAGTCTGTGGACAACAGGACGAAATTGTCGGACCCGGCTGCTTCACTCGTCCCCACCCAGTGCCGGGGTGGGGGTGGTCCGTGGCGCCGGGGTGGGGGTGGTCCGTGGCGCCGGGGTGGGGGTGGTCCGTGGCGCCGGGGTGGGGGTGGTCCGTGGCGCCGGGGTGGGGTGGTCTTGGGCTGGCTTGCGGGCCGGAGTGGAAACGGGTTGTGGGGACCGGGGCGGCCACCATCTGCGGGGAGGGATGGCTGCGATCTGCGGAGGCCGGAAAGTGCCAGACCATGGGACTGAAGTACGGCGGTCTCTGGGCCGGGGTGGTGGCGAACCTTCGGGGCCGGCGTGGTCTCTCGGGACGGCGGCGCACGATAGAACGAACCGGCTGGATCGAGTTGATGCACATGCGTTTGCTCAGCGGTGGCGGTTCGAGCGTCACCACTCACGCACGTCGCGCGGGTGGGCCGAGCGTTCTGGGCGCCCCGGCGCCCTGCTCGGCCCGCCCGGGCCCTCGGCGTGAGCGACGGCCTGCACCACCCACCCCGCTACGACATCCGGCCTTTGACCTTGGGGCGGGGAGCGGAACACATGGCCCTCGGAGTGAGCGACGGCCTGCACCACCCACCCGGCTACGACATCCGGTCTTTGACCTTGGGGCGGTGAACGGAACACGGCGTGAGCTCCGGCCGGTCACCATCTACTCCGCTACGACAGCCGGCCTCGAGGAGTAGGAGACATTCCAGGTTCGTGTCTTGTTGAGCGACTTTGTTGAAGAGGGGCCATATGGCACGGGGAGAGCTGCGGATCTTTCTCGGCGCCGCTCCCGGCGTCGGCAAGACCTACACGATGCTGGAGGAAGCGCATCGGCGGGCCGAGCGTGGCACCGATGTGGTGGTCGGGCTGGTGGAGACGCATGGGCGTAAGCACACGCAAGCCATGATGGCCGACCTCGAGGTGTTGCCGCGGCGCGGTGTCGAGTATCGGGGTGCGGAGTTCACCGAGATGGACCTCGATGCTTTGCTGGCGCGCCGGCCGGAGCTGGCGGTCGTCGACGAGCTGGCTCACACGAACGTTCCGGGTTCTCGCAACGAGAAGCGCTGGCAGGACGTCAATGTGTTGCTGGAGGCCGGGATCGACGTGCTGACGACGGTGAACATTCAGCACCTGGAGTCGCTCAACGACGTGGTCGCGCAGATTACGGGGGCTCAGCAGCGCGAGACGGTGCCGGATGCGGTGGTTCGGGCGGCCGAGCAGGTTGAGCTGGTCGACATGACTCCGGAGGCGCTGCGGCGGCGGATGGCTCACGGCAACATCTACAAGCCGGAGAAGATCGACGCTGCGCTGGGCAATTATTTCCGTACGGGGAACCTGACCGCTCTGCGGGAGCTGGCGCTGCTGTGGCTGGCCGACAAGGTCGAGGAACAGCTCGGCAAGTATCGGGCCGACAATCGCATCAGCGCGACCTGGGAGACGCGCGAGCGGATCGTCGTGGCGCTGACCGGCGGGCGTGAGGGAGACACGCTGATCCGGCGGGCCGCGCGGATCGCCGCCCGGGACAAGGGCGCGGACCTGATGGCCGTGCACGTCACCCGCAACGATGGGCTGGCCGGCGCCGACCCGGCCGTGCTGGCCCGGCAGCGGGTGCTGGTGGAGAGCCTGGGCGGCACCTATCACCAGGTGGTGGGGGCGGACGTGCCGCGGGCGCTGCTCGACTTCGCGGGGGCGGTGAACGCGACGCAGATCGTGCTGGGGGCGTCCAGCCGCGGCAAGGTCGCGCAGCTGTTCTCGGCCGGGGTTGGCGTTACCACGACGGCCATGTCGGGTTCGATCGACGTGCATCTGGTGACCCATGAAAGGGCCGCGCAGGGGCGTCGGAGAGGAAGGCTGCCGGCGGCGTTGTCGCGGCGGCGTCGTGTGGCCGGGTTCGTCGTGACTGCCCTGGGGTTGCCGGCGCTGACTGCCGTGCTCGAGGCGGGGCCGTCGCTGTCGCTGACCAACGACATTCTGCTGTTCCTGGCCGCTGTCGTGGGGGTCTCGTTGATCGGCGGGTTGTGGCCGGCGCTGCTGGCTGCGGTCGCGGGATTCCTGTTGCTCAACTGGTTCTTCACGCCGCCGTTCAGCCGGTTCACCATCGCCGAGGGCGACAACCTGCTGGCGCTGGCCATCTTCGTGGTGGTGGCGCTGGCGGTGAGCTGGGTGGTCGACACCGCGGCCCGCAAGACCCGGCAGGCCGCGGCCGCCGCGGCCGACGCGCAGACGCTGGCCACCGTGGCGGGCAGTGTGTTGCGCGGCGAGCGACCGCTGATGGCTCTGCTGGAGCGGCTGCGCGAGACGTTCACGCTCGACTCGGTGACCCTGCTCGACCACGGGGTCGTCGCCGCGCACGTGGGGGAGGCCTGCACCGTGGCCCGGGATGCGGACGTCGAGGTCAAGGTCGACGACGCGATGACCATGCTGCTGCGCGGGCGGCCCCTGGAGGCCTCGGACCGCCGCATCGTGGAGGCGTTCGCCGCTCAGGCCACGGTCGCCCTGCGGCAGGAGCAGCTTGCGGCCGAGGCGGCCACGGCGAAACCGCTGGCCGAGGCCGATCGGATGCGCACCGCCCTGCTGGCCGCGGTCAGCCACGATCTGCGCACCCCGCTGGCGTCGGCCAAGGCCGCGGTGGCCGGGCTGCGCAGCGAGGAGGTGCACTTCGGGGAGGAGGACCGCCGGGAGTTGCTGGCCACCGCCGACGAATCCCTCGACCGTCTCGTCCGGCTGGTGACCAATCTGCTCGACATGAGCCGGTTGCAGGCGGGCGCGCTCGGCGTGAACGCGGTCGACCTGGGGGCGGAGGAGGCGGTGCCGCGAGCCCTGGACGAACTGGGGCCGGACGGGCGCAAGGTCGGGGTGCACATCGCCGACGACCTGCCGCCGGTGCACGCCGATCCGGGTCTGCTGGAACAGATTCTGGTCAACCTGGTCGCCAACGCGTTGCGCCACAGCCCGGCCGGCCATCCGCCGGCCATCACCGCCAGCACGCTCGGCGGCACCCTGGAGCTGCGCGTCATCGACCACGGGCCGGGCATCCCCGAGGACCGCTGGGACGACGTGTTCCTGCCCTTCCAGCGTCTCGGCGACCGGGACAACCACACCGGCGTGGGCCTCGGCCTGGCCCTGTCGCGCGGACTGACCGAGGCGATGGGCGGCACCCTCGTTCCCGAGCACACCCCCGGCGGCGGACTCACGATGATTCTGACGCTCCCCACCGGCCCGGTATTCGGTGGTACGGTATAGCGGTACCCGGTGGTACGAGGTACCGGACGGGAGAGGGGCCGCGGTGGAAGACCTGACCGAGATGCTCAAGGGCACGCTCGAAGGCTGCGTGCTCGAGATCATCAGCCGCGAGGAGACCTACGGGTACGCCATCACGCGCCGGCTGAACGAGCTCGGATTCGCCGACGTCATCGACGGAACGGTGTACACCATTCTGCTGCGGCTGGAACGCAACGGCCTCGTCCAGGTGACGAAACGACCGTCCGAAGTGGGCCCGCCGCGCAAGTTCTACGCGCTCAACGACGCCGGACGGCGGGAGCTGGCGACGTTCTGGGCCAAATGGGAGTACGTCTCCTCGCGCATCGACAAACTGAAGGCGGGTGGGGCATGAGCTTCTGGGAGACCGTTACGGGCAGCGATCTGACCCGGGAATGGAAGGCGTTCGAAACGCGGGCGCAGGCTTTGCCGGCCGACTATCAGGCCGCCTGGGGCCAGATCATCAACCACCTTTTCCCGTACGGGAACTTCACCGGCCGCAACCTGACACCGATCGCCGACGCGGCCCTCGGGCTGCTCGAGGAAGCCTCGGCCGACGGGCAGACCGTTTCGGAAGTGCTCGGTGACGACATCGCCGGCTTCGCCACCGCTCTGGCCGGCGGGGCGGGGGCGCGCGACTACCGCGACCGGTGGCGGGAGCAGCTGAACCGCAATGTCGCCCGCAAACTCGCCCGGCTAGGAGACTGACGTGGGCATTCAGGACATCATCGAGGGCAAGAAGCAGTGGCGGGCGCACGTGGCCCGGGTGAAGGCGCTCCCGCCGGACTATCGGATCGTCTACCAGGAAATGCAGCGCTACCTGTTCAAGGTCGGGCCGATCGACCTGCTCGACGGCAATCTGCTCCCGGGAATCGTCGACTTCTTCGAGGAGGGCGCCGCCTCCGGCCGGCGGGTCCTGGAAGTCACCGGCCCCGACGTCGCCGCCTTCTGCGACGGCCTGATCAAGGATTCGCGCACCTACGCCGACCTCCATCAGAACTCCGCCGGACGATAATCCGACAGTAGCGTGTACGTATAGGTGTGCGTATATTGGGTTCGTGCCCAACAAGACGATCTATGTGTCCGACGACGACCTGCCGGTGTTCCAGCGCGCTCAGGAACTCGCCGGTGGCACCCTGTCGGCGGCCATCGCTGCCGCACTGCGCCGTTACGTCGAGGTCGAGGAGGGCCGGCGAGAGGGCTACGACGACGTCGTCGTCCGGGTCGGGCCCGGGCTCGGCCGCAAGCAACGGTTCTCCGGCATGCTGCTGGCCGAGATGGAGCAGACCGGCAACGAGCGCGATGAGTCTTACCGGGTCTACCGAACGCGAACCGAGAAGTACGTGGTTCACCACCAGCGGTCCGAGGCCCATGTGAACATCGGACCGGACGCCGAGAAGTACCGAACCGGCTGGCGCGCCTGGGTCGGCGACTGGAGCGCCAACCAGTCCTGGACGCACATCCCCGCCCATTCCAGCCTGCGCATCGCCGACGATCTCGACGCGCTGCGCGAATTCATTCCGGCCCAGCTTTACGAGTTGGTTCTCGACGCAGTCAACGAACCGACGATCGAGGATCTCGACATCTGATCCGAGCCTGAAAAACGGGCGAGCCGCCGGCTCGTCCGTCGATCCCACACGTCCCCACATCACGGGCAAGCCGGTGACGGCCGTCCGGCGATGGCCCATGCCTATTGCACAGGAGACGGCACATGGAAGCTGCGAGCCCGGCCATCAGCGTCAACGGATTGCGCAAGTCGTACGGGAAACTCGAAGTGCTCAAGGGTGTGGATTTCCACGTGGCCCGGGGCGGCATCTTCGCCCTGCTGGGGTCGAACGGCGCCGGTAAGACCACCGTCGTGCGGATCCTGTCCACATTGCTCAAGCCTGACGCGGGCACGGCCATGGTGGCCGGGTATGACGTCGTGTCGCAGCCGGTACGGGTGCGCGAGTCGTTCAGTTTGACCGGTCAGTTCGCGGCGGTCGACGAAATCCTGACCGGCCGGGAAAACCTCATCATGGTGGGGCGGCTGCGACGGGTGAAGAACGCCCAGCAGGTCGCCGACAGTTTGCTGGCTCGGTTCAGTTTGGCCGAGGCGGGTGGGCGGCGGGTCGGCACTTATTCCGGGGGAATGCGCCGCCGCCTGGACATTGCGATGAGCCTGATCGGTGACCCACCGGTGATTTTCCTGGACGAGCCGACGACGGGGCTGGATCCGGAGGGGCGGATCGAGGTGTGGAGCGAGATCCAGAAGTTGGCCGGGGGCGGGACGACGGTGCTGCTGACCACCCAATATCTGGAAGAGGCCGAAAAGCTGGCCGATCGGATCGCGATCCTGCATGAGGGCACGATCATCGTGTCCGGCACCCTGGCCGACCTGCGGGCCTTGTTGCCGCCGGCGCAGGTGGAGTACGTCGAACGTCAGCCCACCCTGGAAGAAGTGTTCCTCTCCGTCGTCGGAAAGCAGGCCTGAGTCATGAGCACCCACGTTCTCGGCGACACCAATGTCATGCTTTGCCGGTCCATCAAACACGTCAGCCGCAGCCTCGACACCATCATCACCGTCACGATCATGCCGATCGCGTTCCTGCTGCTGTTCCGGTATGTGTTCGGCGGGGCCATCCAGACCGGCACCGACAACTACGTCAACTATCTGATGCCCGGCGTCCTGCTGATCGCGATCGCCAGCGGGATCTCCTACACCGGGTTCCGGTTGTTCAACGACATGAAAAGCGGCATCTTCGAACGGTTCCACTCGATGCCGATCGCCCGATCCTCGGTGCTGTGGGGCCATGTGCTGACCTCGATGGTGTCCAACGCCATCTCGGTGGTGGTGATCGTGCTGGTCGGTCTGGGTATCGGCTTCCGCACCTCGGCGAATGTGTTCGCCTGGCTGGCGGTGGCGGGGATCCTGGCGGTGTTCACCCTGGCGTTGACGTGGCTGGCCATCGTGGCCGGGTTGAGCGCGTCCACCCCCGACGGGGCATCGGCGTTCTCCTACCCGCTGATCTTCCTGCCGTTCATCAGCTCCGCGTTCGTGCCGACCGAGACGATGCCCGGCCCGGTCCGCGCGTTCGCCGAGAACCAGCCGGTCACCGCGATCGTCAACTCCATCCGCGCCCTGTTCGACCAGCAACCCGTCGGCACCGACATCTGGACCGCCCTGGCCTGGTGCGCCGGCATCCTCGTGGTCGCGTACGGCTTCGCCCTGATGGCCTACAAGAAAAAGATCGCCTGAAAACGAGTCGAGTCACTGCTGGGCGCGCTCGTCGTAGTCGCGCTGGCGGGCCTGGATCTCGGGCGCGTGGGCGACCGTCCAGTCGTAGAGGCGGCCGAACGGCTCGCGCAGGGAGGCGCCGAGCGGTGTCAGCGAGTATTCGACACCGACCGGTGACGTGGGCAGCACGCGACGCTCGATCATCCCGTTGCGTTCCAGCCGGCGCAGGGTCTGGGTGAGGACGCGCTGGGTCACGCCCTCGAGGCGACGCTTGATCTCGTTGAACCGGCGGGGCTCGGCCAGGACCGCCATCGTCATCATCGACCACTTGTCGGCGATCTGGTCGAGGATCGGCCGGCTCGCGCAGTCGGCGCGGAACACGATGTCGTGCTCGGCGATGGCCTGGTAAACGGGCTCGGACGTGACCATGGCGGTATCCTCCGCGATCCCTGGGATGCCTGAAGTGCGTTCTTGACGCCGGTTGGAGCCGGTCGAACACTAGGTATACAGCAGGAACTAAGGTCCTGCCAGATACCTGAGGAGATGCTCATGCGCGACGACGCGTACCCGACGTTGCGGGTCAAGCAGGCGGACGGAGTCGCCCACGTCACGATCGACCACCCGCCGATCAACGTCCTCGGCGTCGCGGTCATGACCGACCTGCGGCGGCTGCTCCACACGCTGGCCGGCGACGAGTCCGTAAGGGTGATCGTGTTCGACAGCGCCGATCCGGACTTCTTCCTCGCCCACGTCGACATGACCGCCACGCCCGAGTCGCTCGCCGGGCTCATGGCCGACTTGCCGGAAGGCGTGAACGTCTTTCAGGCCGTGGGGGAGCAGCTACGCCACCAGCCCCAGGTGACCATCGTCAAGCTCGCCGGCAAGGCGCGCGGCGGCGGAGCCGAGTTCGTCGTGGCCGCCGACATGGCGTTCGCGGCGATCGGCCCCGCCGGCCTCGGCCAGATCGAGGCCCTCATGGGCATCGTCCCCGGCGGAGGCGCCACGCAATATCTGACCGAGCGAGTCGGGCGCAACCGTGCCCTGGAGATCGTGCTCGGCGCCGACCTGTTCGACGCCGAGACCGCCGAACGGTACGGCTGGATCAACCGTGCGGTGCCCGCCGACCAGCTCGACGAGTTCGTCGACCGCCTGGCCCGCAACATCGCCGCCCTGCCGGACGATGTCGTCGCGGCCGCCAAACACGCCATCGTCGCCAGTGACCACGCCGACGGCCTGGCGCGGGAGAACGACGCCTGGGCCGGGCTCGTATTCCGTCCGGCCACGGCAAAGCTCCTGAGCGCCGGCCTCAGCCGCGGGGCCCAGACCCGGGACGGCGAACAAGACCTGGAAGGTCTGTTTCGCGAGCTGAACAGGGCTCAGGACAGCCCCGGCCTCAAGGGCACACCAGTTCGTGCAGCCGGGTGAGCCGCTCCGCCGTGCCTGTGCCGGGCACCGGCCGCAGCAGCAGCATCCGCTGCCGGGACAGCGGACTCAGCATCACCACGCAATCCAGGTGCAGCCGGCCGACCCGTTCGTCGTCCACCCGTTTCGCCGAGCAGTGCAGCACCGAGGAGTCGTGTTCGGCCCAGAACGCGGCGAACTCGGGGCTCACCTCCCGTAGCTGCGCCACCAGGGTCGCCGCCTGGGGATCGCCGTCGCGCTGGGCGACAACGGCGCGGAGGTCGGCCACGTAGGCCCGGCCGGTCTGTGCGTGTTGCTCGGCCGGCTCCAGCGTGAGCCGCCATTCCGGCGAGGTGAACCACCGCCAGACCAGGTTCGCCTCGCGGCCCGGGCGCCCGGCGAGCCGGCCGAACAAGGCCACGTTCAGCGCGTTCTGGGCCACTACGACGCCCAGCTCGTCGGAGATGAACCCGGGCGTGGTCGTCTCGACCGCGGTCAGCACCGAAGCGAGGCCGGGATCGACGAACCCGGACGGCTCCGGGGCCAGCGGTGCCGCCCGGCCGGCCAGGCGGTACAGCTGGGCATGCTGGCCGGGCGTCAACCGCAGCGCCTGCGCCAGCGCCGCCAGCACGGTGGCCGACGGTCTCGACCCCCGGGCCTGCTCCAGTCGTTCGTAGTAGACCATCGAGACGTGGGCCAGGGCCGCGACCTCTTCCCGGCGCAGCCCGGGGGTGCGCCGGCGTCCGCCCGCCCCGGCCGGGGTCAGGGACTCACGCCGCTGCCTCAGGAAGGCGCCGAGCTCGGAAAGGTCGACTGTGTCAGACACGCGGGTCCTTCAGCTCGGTGCGAGTGCCGCCCGGCGGGCGTGGTGCGCGGCGGCGATCGTATCGGCCAGCGCATCCGGGGCGGACAGGAAGGGCGAGTGTGAGGCGTCCAGTTCCACGACGGTGGTGGCGGCTGACGACACGGCGTCGATCTCCTCGGCGAAGCGGCGTTGCAGGGCGGGCGGCACCCCGCGGTCGCCGGTGCAGACGATGTAGGTGTGCGGCACGGAACCGTACCGCTGCGGGGTGATCGTGAGAACCTCGGTCGCGAAGCCGGCCGGGCCGTCCGGGCTCAGCAACGCCGTCGCCGCGTCGGCGGTCGACCGGTCAACATCGTGAAACAGCGCTTCCCGTACGGCGGCATGCCCGGCCCGGTCGCCGGGATCCAGGCGCAACGCCCCGGTGCGTCCCGGGTCGGCCCGCAGCAGGGCGCCGATCTGCGAACCGGCGTTCTCCCGGGTGTCGATGTAGGCGCCCGCGGCCAGACCGCTGACCGGCGCGAACGCCGTGAGGTAGATCAGCTCGGCGAACAGTTCCGGAGCCAGTTCGGCCGCCGCCGTGGCCACGACGCCGCCCATGCTGTGCGCCACGACCACGCACGGCCGCTCGGCGCCGGCCTCCCGGATCTGCGCCACCAGCGTCGCCGCGGCTGACGAAGCGGTGACCGCGGTATGTGGGGACGGCTCGGTGGCGTACGCGGAAGGGTCGAAAGGTCGTGCCCAGCGTGCCTCCGGTGACCCGGCCTGCAGGCCGTGACCCTCAAGGTCGACGGCGATCGAGGGCACGCCGCGGGCGGCGAGCGCCCGGGTCACCCGGCTCCAGCACCAGCTTCCGTGCCACATTCCGTGCACCAGCACGACAGGATTCAAATCCAACATGATCAACGACGGTAGGGCCGGGCGGGCCGGACAACCACGTACGGGAAGTACGGGGATCCGGAGCCGATGACGAGCCGGCGTCGCGTCAGGGCTGGTTCTGTTCGATGACCTGGGCGGCGGCATCGGTCAGCGAACCACCGGCCGCGGCGGCTCGCTCACAAAGGATCCGGTAGCCGTGCTCGTTCGGCTCGCCGGCGGACAGGACGGCCACCGCTCGCTGGATCATGGCGCGTAAGGCCACGGCGCTGATGAGGCCGGCGGTCAGTTCGCGGCCGCCGGCTTCCAGCGCGTCGTAGTCCCAGCGGTCGGAAGAGTCCGGTTCGAAGGCGGCCCAGACCGCGGTGGTCAGCGTCGACAGGGTGCCCATCCGGCGGCTGTAGAGATTGAGCGACGCGATCGTCGTGCCGGAGCCGGCGAACAGGGGGATCGAGAGAGACGTCCGCAGGCCGAACCGGGCTGCGGTGCCCCGGAAACCCCGCCAGGTGATCGTGGCAGCGATGTCCGGCACCGCGGCCGGATACTGTGCCTCGAGGGCTTCGAGGCAGGGTCCGGCCTTGTCGTCGTACTGTGCCTGGTCGACCGCGGCGGCGAGATCGCTGCTGGCCGCGACGGTGGCGTACCCGCCCTCATGCCGGCTGGTCACCGACGCGCAGTCGGCCGCTGTGATCAGCTTAGCGGCCAGCTGAGCGACAACGATCAGATCGGTCCGGATGCGGAGGCTGTCGTCCGGTGTGCCGGCCAGCGCCAGCAATCGATCTTGTAGCAAACCGGTCGGGGGCGCCACAGCCGCGGGATCGTCCTCATGCGCCCTCATCGCGCGTGCTTACCACGATGATCTCCACCTAAACGCCCTGCCAATACCGTCCGGAGGGCGCCACCACGTGGAATGGGGAGGTATCCGGTTTGAGCCGGAGCGTGGGAAGACTCTGCGGAGGAGGCAGCGTGAAGGAATGAACCGGACGGCTATTGGGACGAGAAGCAGCAGGGTCGAGCCGCCGGGTCATTCCTGGCCGGCTTTCGGCTCGGTGCTGCCCGGTTGCGCCGGTGGCGGCGCAGCATCCTCCTCGGCCAGCGACTCCGCGGCTTCCCGGAGGGCGGCCGCGGCGGCTTCGGCGGCCGCCTGCTCGACCGGCACGCTTTCCGCGGCATCGCGCTGCAGGGGACGGGCAGCCCGTGGATCGGGGTTGGCCAGATGCGCCGCCGCGTCGGTCGCGGCTTCCGCGGCGACGTCCATCATCCGCCGGACCGCCTGCCGGGAACGATCGGTGACCAGCGGGAGGGTCTGCTCGGCGGCGCCCACGACCCGCCGCGCGGCCCGCCGCGGTCCCTCGGTCAGCGACGGCGGACGCCACGGCTCGGCCGCCGGACGTACCGCCGCCTCGATCTCGACCCGTAGCCGGTCCACCGCGGCCAGCAGCGCGCCGTGCTGCTGCCAGGCCGCGGCGTCGGCGTGCGGGTCGACCAGCAGCAGCCGGCCCAGCAACTCGCGTCGCTGGTGCAGCTCGTCCAGCTGCTCGGCCACGCGGGCGCGGGTGACCTCGACCGGCTCACCGCCCGCGGCGACCGCGGCCACGCCGTCCAGGGCCGCCGCGGCGGCGTCGAGCACATCGGCGAAAGCCAGGCGGGCGGCCGGGGGATAGACCTCCGCCTCCAGGTCCGGCGGCAGATAGAACGTCCGATCGAAGATCTCCCGGCACAGGGTGCGGACGACGATCGTGCAGTATTCGATCGCGGTGAGGGCTGTGCGCAGGCGGGGCTGCGCCACGCGGACCTCGAGGCCGCGTGGGTTGAGCACGGCACTCTGCTCGGCCCGGATTACCGATTGGCCGGCCTCCAGCACCGAGGTGCTCAGGCCCCGGGCCGCGGTGAGCCAGTCCTGCGCGGCCTGCCGCGACCAGCCGGCGCGCAGTTGCGTGGCCAGTGACCGCAGGAAATCCCCGAGCCGGGTGGCCAGGCCGGCCACCGCCGAGCCGGCCGATGCCACATGCACCGGGGGCACGATCGCGAAGTTCACCGTGATGCCGATCGCCGCGCCGATGAGCGTCTCGTACACCCGGCCGGCCGCTGCCTGCGGCGCCGCCGCCCCGCCGACCGCCAGGACGAGCATCGCGCTGATCGGCACCTCGAGGGTGTGCGGCCCCAGACGGAGGAGCTGCCCGAGTACGAGACTGACGCCCACCACGACCCCGAGGCTCCACCAGCTCAGCCCGGCGACGGTGGCCAGACCGACCGCGATCAGGACGCCGGCCAGCACACTCAGGACGCGCTGGAGTCCTTCGGCGACCGTCTGGTACACCGTCACCTGCACCACCAGGATGGCGGTCAGCGGGGCGAGGATCGGCGACGGTGTCGTGTTCAGCAGGTCGGCGGCGACGTAGGACAACACCGCCGCGAGCGTGACCTTGGCGGTTCGGAGCCCGGGGATCCGGCCCCACCGGGCCAGGACAGCCGTCCACGGGTGGCGCATGTAGGTGGTCAGCCTCATCGCTCCTCCTCGTCGGGCTGAGCCATACCCGGCTGGTGGCGCCCGCGACGTGTCCGCCTAACCAGCATGCCATCCGGTTTCGTCCGGCCCGAGGCCCCGCACGCGCGAGATCGTGCCGCCGGCGGGCCGCCACGAGGCAGACGAGCCGATTTCACCGTATCGGCCGAATGCCGGTTTCAGGGGAATCGCGGCGGGTAGGCCCGATCTGGACCCGACGCGCCTCGCAGCCGGGCCAGGAACCGGCTCCGGGCCGATGGTGCGGAGCGTACGTAAAAGGAGGATCCATGGAATTGACGGCCACGACAACCATTCGCAAACCCGCGTCGGAGGTGTACGCGTTCTGGCGAAATCTGGAGAACCTCCCCACGTTCATGGCGCACCTCGAGCAGGTCCGCACCACCGGTGACCGGACGAGCCACTGGTCCGCCGCCGCCCCGTTCGGCAAGAGCGTGGAGTGGGACGCGGAGATCACCGAGGAGGCGCCGGGCGAGAGGATCGGGTGGCGTTCGACCGGCAATGCCGACGTGCCCAACGCGGGGACGGTCCGGTTCGAGCCCGCTCCCGACGGGGTGAGCACCGAGGTGCACGTCGTGCTCGTGTACGAGATCCCGGGCGGCGCGGTCGGCAAAGCGGTCGCCAAGTACTTCGGCGAGGAACCCCACCAGCAGCTCGACGACGACCTGCGCCGGCTCAAGCAGGTCTTGGAGACCGGCGAGGTGGTCCGCTCAGACGGGGCGCCGTGGGGCAAACGGGCCCGCAAAGAATTCCCGCAGCGTCCGGCCCAGCCGTTGTCGGACTCCGAGCTCGAGAAGGGAGCGGACGCATGAGGGCCAACACCTGGGCCGGCCGCAACAAGGTCGAGGTTCGCGACGTGCCGGACCCGAAGATCCTGAACAACCGCGATGCGATCGTGCGGATCACCTCGACGGCGATCTGCGGGTCGGACCTGCACCTGGTCGACGGGTACGTGCCGACCATGCAGGACGGTGACATCCTGGGTCACGAGTTCATGGGCGAGGTTGTCGAGGTCGGGTCAGGGGTGTCCGCGGACAAGCTGCGGGTCGGCGACCGGATTGTCGTGCCGTTCCCGATCGCCTGTGGCGCGTGCGCCGCCTGCGCCGCCGAGCTGTACTCCTGCTGCGAGAACACCAACCCCAACGCCGGGATCGCCGAGAAGATGTTCGGCCATCCGGTCGCCGGCATCTTCGGATACTCGCATCTGACCGGCGGCTTCGCGGGCGGCCAGGCGCAGTACGCGCGGGTGCCGTTCGCCGACGTCGGCCCGCTGAAGATCGAATCGGACCTGAGCGACGAGCAGGTGCTGTTCCTGTCCGACATCCTGCCCACCGGCTACATGGGCGCCGAGATGTGCGACATCCAGCCCAGCGACGTGGTGGCGGTCTGGGGCGCGGGCCCGGTCGGCCAGTTCGCCATGGACAGCGCCCGGGTGCTCGGCGCCGCGAAGGTCATCGCTATCGACAAGGAGCCGTACCGGCTGCGGATGGCCGAACAGGCCGGCCACATCCCGGTGAACTTCGACGAGGTCGACGTGCGGTCGACACTGCTCGAGCTGACCGGCGGCCGGGGACCCGACAAGTGCATCGACGCGGTCGGCCTGGAAGCCACCCACGGCAGTGCCCACATCGCCGCGTACGACCGGGTCAAGCAGGCGGTGCGGTCGGAGACCGAACGTCCGCACGCGTTGCGCCAGGCGATCCTGTCGTGCCGCAGCGGCGGCGTGGTCTCGGTGATCGGCGTCTACGGCGGCCTGCTGGACAAGTTCCCGGCCGGCGCCTGGATGAACCGGGCCCTGACCCTGCGGACCGGGCAGTGCCACGTGCAGCGCTACATGAAGCCGCTGCTGCAGCGCATCGAACGCGGGGAGATCGACCCGACCCGCATCATCACCCACCGGCTGCCGCTCAACGAAGCGGAGCGCGGCTTCGAGATGTTCAAGAACAAGCAGGACGACTGCGAGAAGGTCGTCCTCAAACCCTGACGGCCTGCCGGGCGGCACTGGACCTCCACCCATGAGCAATCATGTGGGATGGACGGGCAGCGCCGCCCAGAGCACCGACTCGTGACCGTCCGGCAGGTGCCCCCAGTGGTCGGCCATGGTGTCGATGACGAGGGTCTCGAGGGCGGCGGACTGCTCGTCCGGCCGATCCAGGGCGGCCGCGCTGCCGGCACGGACCCATAGGTAGAGGACGTCTCGATCCAACAGCGCCACGACCGTCATCATGGTTGACGCCTGCCGGATGGCCCGGGTGATCAGCTCACTGGCGACCAGCGTCGCTGGGCCGGTGAGGTGGGTCAGACCCCAGGTCAGGCAGGCGCCGGTGACCATGTCCCGGATGCGTCTCGCCGAGCCGGAGGTCGGCAGGGCCTGTTCGACGAACGACGGCGACCTCAGCAGCCCCATGGTGAGTGCTTCCCGGGCCCGGGCGTATCGGCGCGTGAGCGCTGCGCTCCGGCCCAGCCGATGGCGGCGCACGGTGACATCGACGGGCGGGTCACCACTCAGCAGTACCGTCGTTCCCGACGCCATACTGCCGGAGTAGGCCGTCAAGGACCGGCTGATGACGACGATCCTGTCCGACGCCGACATGTCGGGCAGGTCGAGGATCAGGCAGCTCGGTCGCCGAGCGAGACGACGCCTCAGCATCGTATGCAGTGCGACTATGGAATCCGCGTCCGGTGTGCCGTGGACGGCGACAAATGTGGACTGCGGGCCCGTGTCGGCCTGCCAGGTCAGCGGGCACATGCTGCCAACCGGCCATCGCCTTTCCCAGCGCCTGGCCACCGTCCGGTTCGTGGTGTCATCGGACGCGCCTACCCGTCGGCAAGGCGCCTACACCACCAATTGCTTCAGCCCTCACCTTCATCGGGCACTGCGCCGGTCCAGCGGGCCCCACTCGGCCGAGTTCTGGGCCTCGACCAGCTGCTCGGCCTCGGTCAGCGCGGCGTCGGCGATCCAGGCGACCGGCCGGCGCACCCGGACGAGGGGCTCGTTGTCCGGTCCGCGGCCGCACTGGTCGCCGATCAGGACCCAAGGCCGGACGCCCGGACCGCGCAGATAGCGCAGATGACGGTAGTCGTACAGGCGGCGGGCGACCCAGAGCCGCCGGGACCGGTCACCCCACCACTTCTCGACGGCGAGCGGGTTGGCCGACAGACCGGGCAGCGGCACGCCGGTCAGCGAGTCCCGGCTGATCCCGTCCTGGCGCAGATCCACCGCGGGGCCGGCCGACCACCGTACGAACAACCGGTCTTGCTCCCCGGACGTGGTGATCAGCTCGGTCAGCTCATCGAGGTCGGCCACGGTGCGCAGGTTCTCGTACACGGGCTGCGGCGTGCCCCGATCCGCGGGCGTTAGTCATTGTTTCACCGGATCGGCGGGCCGCTCAGGTCAGCGGTGGCAGCCGTTGCGGATGGTCCAGAACCTCGCGGAACAGATCACCCCGTTCCTCCAGGCGGAGCAGGACGTCGTCGATCGTGAAGCCGTCCGGGCGCAGCGCGGGATCGTCGAGCTCGTCCCAGTCGATCGGGGCCGACACGGGAGCGCCCGGCGCCGGCCGCGGACTGTAGGGAGCGACAAGCGTGCGGTTGATGGCGTTCTGCGTGTAGTCGAGCCGGGCCAGGCCACCCCGGTCGCTCTTCTGCCATTTCCAGCTGACCAGCTCCGGCACGACGGCCCCGACCGTACGGGAGAGCGCCTGCACCCAGGCCCGCGTCTCGTCGAAGCCCGGGCCGGGGGCGATCGGCACCCAGATCTGGATGCCGCGCCGCCCGGTCACCTTGGCCCGCGCGGTGACGCCGAGATGCTCGAACGCCGTCCGGTGCAGCCGGGCCAGGGTCAGCACGTCGTCCCAGCCGGTGGCCGGGCCCGGATCGAGGTCGACGAGCGCGTACGTGGGCCGGTGCGGCGCGGCCGCGAGCGACGTCCACGGATGCCACTCCAGGGCGCCGAAGTTGGCCGCCCACACCAGCGCGGCCGGCTCATCGGCCACCAGGTAGGTGCGCGTCTCACCCGGATCGGCCTCGGGGTTGGTCCAGCGGGACAGCCAGCCGGGCGCGTGCCCGGGCAGCTCCTTGTGCCAGAACCCCTTCGTGAGCGCGCCGTTCGGATACCGGTGCAGGTTCAACGGCCGCCCGGCCAGGTACGGCGTCAACGTCGGCGCGATCCGGGCGGTGTAGCGCAGGAAGTCCCGCTTGGTGACCGGTGGGTGCCCGTCGCGCGCCGGGAACAACACCTTGCCCAGGTTGGTGACCCGCAGCTCCCGCCCGAAGAGCGGCCAGACGCCGCCGTCGCCCAGCGCGTCGAGTCCGGCCAGCTCGCCGGGGCCGACCGGCGCCGGCTTCAACCCTTCCCTCATAGCCGACGCGGGCCGGACGTTCGCAGCCCGGCCAGGTTGCCCAGGAGCAGCGCCTCGGCCAGGCACGTCCGGGTGAACTCGGCGAGGTGAAGGCTCTCGTCGGGTCCGTGGGCGGCGCAGTACGGGTCCTCGATGCCGGTGACCAGGATCGCCGCCTCCTCCAAGCGCTGCCGGAACATGGCGACGCACGGGATCGAGCCGCCGATGCCCACCTCGACCGGGGCGGTTCCGTCCCACGCGGCGGTGCAGGCGGCGCGGGCCGCGTCGTACGCCGGACCGGTCGTGTCGAGGACGCACGGCGCCCCGCCGCTCTCCCAGGTGACCGACAGCTGCGCTCCCCACGGCACGTGCTTCGCCAGGTGCGAGCGGAGGGCGGCGTACGCCGAGGAAGGGTCGTCACCGGGCGCCAGCCGTACGCTCAGCTTGGCGCGGGCCGCCGGCACCAGCGCGTTCGGCGCCTCACCGGTGGGTGGTGCGTCGATGCCGAGGACCGCGATCGCCGGTCTGTTCCAGAGCCGGTCGGCCAGCCGGCCCGTACCGATCAGTTCGACCCCGTCCAGCACCCCGGCCTCCCGGCGGAACCGGTCCTCCGGATAGTCCACCGTCGCGTTCCCGCGGGCGGCGAGACCGTCGACGGCGACCGCGCCGCCGTCGTCGTGCAAGGTGCTCAGCAGCCGGGCCAGCACGGTGAGCGCGTCGGGCACGGGCCCGCCGAACATGCCGCTGTGCACGGCGCCGCGCAGGGTTCGGACCTCGACGAAGCAGCTCAGCGTCCCGCGCAGCGACGTCGTCAGCGCGGGACGGCCGATGTCCCAGTTGTCGGAGTCGGCCACGACGATCACCTCGGCGCGCAGCAGATCGGCGTGATCGGTGAGGAGCCTGTCCAGGGACGCCGAGCCGAACTCCTCCTCGCCCTCGATGAACAGGACCACGCCGACGGGAAGGTCGTCGCCCCACGCCCGCAGGGCCGCGATGTGGGCCATCACGCCCGCCTTGTCGTCCGCGGCGCCCCGCCCGTAGAGCCGCCCGTCCCGTTCGACCGGCTCGAACGGGTCGCTGCTCCACCGGGTGAGATCGCCGGCGGGCTGGACGTCGTGATGGGCGTACAGCAGAACGGTGGGCGCGCCGGGCGGTGCGGCCCGGTGTCCGATCACCGCGGGTTGCCCGCCCGAGCGGACGATGCGCGTGTGCAGACCGCATCCGCGCGACAACTCGGCGACGGCCGCGGCGGACCGCTCGACGTGCGAGTGGTCGAATCCGTCGAACGCGATCCCGGGGATGCGGACCAGTCGTTCGAGGCCGGCGCGGACCCCGGGCATCTCCCGCTCGATCGCCGCCCGCAGCACCAGCTCGGCCGCGGGCGCTTCGCGGGCCGGGTCCCGGTCCGCCATGGTGGCCCCCTCGGATAGTCGGGCCGGTCGGCTACCCGGTGAAGGCGCGCTTATTCCGCCATCTCGCGCAGGGCGCCGAGTACCGTGCGCACGGCGACCCGGTGCAGGCTCTCCGGACGGGTGAGAACGTCGATGTGCCGCGCGGCCGGCAGGTCGGCCAGTGGGCGCAGAACCACGCCGGGGTCGGGCCGGCTGGTGTGGCCGGGCAGCAGCGCGAGCCCGCCGCCGGCCGCCACGATCGCGGCCACGACGGTGAAGTCGTTGACCCGGTGCACGATGTCGAGGGGCCGGCCGGCCGCCGCGGCGATCGCCGTCAGGACGCCTTCCAGCGGGAACCCCTCGTGGACGCAGATCCACGGCTCGGCGGCGACATCGGCCGCGACGAGCGACGTCTTCGAGGCCAGCCGGTGGCGTACGGGAATCGCGACGTACAGCGGCTCGTGGACCAGCGGCACGACCGTGAGCCGGTCCGCCGGCCAGGACGGGCTGTGCGCCAGCCGGTGCGCCAGCACCAGGTCGTAGTCGGCGACCAGCGCCGGGAAGTCGGCCTGGGCCACGTCCTCGTCCGAGTACCGCATCGGCGGCAGGCCGGCCCGGCCGAGCAGCGGTCCGAACCAGGTGAGCGCCGCGCTGTGGAAGGCGGCCACCGTGACCGGCGCGGCCGGGTCGTCGAGGTAGGCGCCCACGGCCCGGCCGGCCCGGTCGAGCGCGGTGGAGACGTCGATCGCCGCGGCGGCCAGGGCCCGGCCCGCCTCGGTCAGTACGAGACGGCGGCCGCTGCGCTCGGTCAACGGCACCCGCGCCGAGCGTTGCAACGAACGCAGCTGCTGCGACACGGCCGACGGCGTGATGTGCATCGCCCGGGCGACGGCGGCGACGCTGCCCCGATCGCCGAGCTCCCGGAGAAGGCGCAGGTGGTGCAGATCCATTAGGTATGACTACACCTTCGATTGAGTGGTACGCATCTTGTCTTCACGATCCGTCCGATCCAGGCTGCAAGCATGTCGATACGCCGGAGCGATCTGTTGCTGCTGGCCGTGGCGGTGGTGTGGGGGAGCAGCTATCTGGCCGCCCAGACCCTCGTCCTGGCCGGCGGGGTGCTGGCTGTGCTGGCGCTGCGCTTCGCGGTCTCGGCGATCGCGCTAGCCCCGGCCATGGCCGTGCGACGGCTCAGCGGGCCGGAGTTGCGGGTCGGGGTGCTGCTGGGCCTCACCCAGGCGGCCGTGCTGGTGCTGGAGACGTACGGGGTGTCGCTGACCAGCGCGACCAACGCCGGGGTGCTGATCAGCCTGACGATCCTGCTGACGCCGGCGCTCGAGGGCGCCGTCCGACGGCGGTGGCTGCCGCTCCGGTTCTTCGCGGCCGCGGCGGTGGCGGTGGCCGGCGTGGTTCTGCTCGTGGCCGGCCCGGGTCTGCGCGCGCCGACCGCCGGGGACGCGCTGATGCTCGCCGCGGCCGTCGTGCGCGCGGCCCACGTCACCCTCTCCGGGCGGCTGACGGACGGCCGGCGGTATGACACGGTGACGCTCACCTGGCTGCAGACCATGGTCGGCGCGGTTCTGTTCACGGTCGTCGCGGCGCCCGCCCTGCCCGCGGCGGTGCGGGCCTTCGGGCCGGGACACTGGCTCGGCGTGCTGTACCTCGCTCTGGGCTGCAGCGTGTTCGCCTTCGTGGTGCAGCTGTGGGCGATCCGCCGCACGTCGGCGGCGCGGGCGAGCCTGCTGCTGGGCACCGAACCGGTGTGGGCGGTGCTGATCGGCGTCGGCATCGCCGGCGAGCACCTGACCGCCGCCGCCGTTGCCGGGATCGCGCTCGTCCTGGCCGGCACCTATTACGGCCAGCGGGTCGAGGCCGGCCATCGGGCGCTGGTTCCCGTGTGACCCGCCGGGCATGCGATTTGGCCGTCCGGGTAAAGACCGGCCATGCCTGACTTGCGAACCATCCTGAGGGCGCGCCCCCTCGCCGACATCGATCCGCGCAGCACTCCCGGGCTGCCCGGCCGCGAGGTGGTCGGGAAGGATCCGAAGCGGTGGTCGAAAGCCGAGGTGGCCGCGATCTCGGAAGACCTGGCCGGCTATCAGGAGCGCATGTTCGCCTCGGCCAAGGAAGGCGCGGCCACCACCCGGGTCCTGCTGCTGTTGCAGGCGATGGACTGCGGCGGCAAGGACGGCACCGTCCGCAACGTCACCCGGGGCATGAGCCCGGCCGGAATGAAAGCGGTCAGCTTCGGGCCGCCCAGCGAGGAGGAACGGCGCCACGACTTCCTCTGGCGCATCCGCCGCGCCCTGCCCGCGCCCGGCTACGTGGGGATCTTCAACCGTTCCCACTACGAGGACGTTCTGGTCGTACGGGTACACAACCTGGTCGGCGAGGACGTCTGGTCGCAGCGCTACGACGCCATCAACGAGTTCGAGGCCGAACAGGCCGCCGACGGGCTGACCATGGTGAAGGTCATGCTGCACATCTCCAAGAAGGAGCAGAAGAAGCGGCTGCTCGACCGCCTCGACGACCCGGCCAAACACTGGAAGTACAACCCGGGCGATCTGGCCGAGCGCGCCCGCTGGGACGACTATCAGCGGGCCTACCAGGACGCGCTGACCCGGTGCAGCACCGACGCCGCGCCCTGGCTCGTGGTTCCCGCGGACCGTAAGTGGTACCGCAACTGGGCGGTCGCCACGCTGCTGCGCGAAACGTTCGCCGAACTCGACCCGAAGTATCCCAAGCCCGATTTCGACGTCGACGCCGAACGCGCCAGGCTGCTGGCCGCCGACTGAGTCGTACGGTGAAAACATGGATCATGTTGACGCCGGGGTGTTGTCCGTAGCGTTTCTTCAGGACGGCCCGCGGGACGGCTGGCCGGTCGTCCTGTCGCACGGGTTCCCGTACGACGTCCACGCCTATGACGATGTCGTTCCGCTTCTCACCGTCCGCGGCGCCCGGGTGATCCGCCCGTATCTGCGGGGCTTCGGTCCCACGCGCTTCCTTTCCGCCGGCACTTTGCGGAGCGGCCAGCAAGCGGCGCTCGGATCCGACCTGATCGCGCTCGTCGACGCGTTGCGTCTGGAGGACGCCATCGTGGCCGGTTACGACTGGGGCGGCTTGGCGTCCTGCGTGACCGCCGCGCTTTGGCCGGAACGCGTGGCCGGGCTGGTGTCGCTGGCCGGCTACGACATCATCGACATCGAGCGGCAACGACACGACTTCGACCCGCAGATCGAGTACCTGGTGTGGTACCAGCACCTGTTCCAGACCGAGCGCGGCCGCCGAACCCTGGCCGCCCACCGCCGGGACCTGTGCCGGATGTTGTGGCGCCAATGGTCGCCCCGGTGGGCTTTCGACGAGGCGACCTTCGCCCGGACCGCGTCCTCGTTCGACAACCCGGACTTCGTTGACGTCGTCGTCCACGCCTACCGTCACGCGCTCGGCCGGACCGCGGGCGATCCGGCCTACGAGGATCGGGAAACCCGCCTCGCCGCCCGTCCGAAGATCACTGTGCCTGCGGTGACGCTGGACGGCGCGACCGACCCCCTCAAACCCGGTGGCACCGCCGCCGACGCCCCCATGTTCGGCGCGCGCCACCAGCATCGGGTGATCGACGCCGGCCACAACCTGCCCCAGGAGGCGCCCGCCGCCTTCGCCGACGCGGTCCTGACCGTACGGGCCTGGCTCAGGGATTCGGAGCCTTCCTGATCGCCACGCCCGCGCACATGAGGCCGATCAGGAACGGGTAGACGGCGCCGCGCTCAGCCAGGCCGATGAGGGCGCCGGCTTCGGACATGACGACGGCCATGAACACCGCCAGCGAGATCAGGCCGGCCACGCCGAGGGCAACCAGGATCCTCCCCGTTCTGCGGGAAGCTCCGACGAGCCGGTGCGTCTTGCCGAGGACGATCACGAGCACGTTGCCGCCGACGATGGTCGCGAAGGCGCCGGCCCCGTGATAGTCGCTTCCGGCGGTCGCCTCGCCGGAACCGGGAAAGAGGGCGAGCAGGACGCCGCCGGCGGCCAGCGCGATGGCCGGTGCGAGCAGGACCCGGCGCGCCCGCAGCATCACGACGCCGGCCAGCGCGGTGATCCCGAACAGGGCGAAGCCGGTGTTCATCACCCAGGCGAGCGGCGAATACATGTACTGCCCGAACGCTTCGGCGGGGCCGTGCACCCCGAGATTGCTGATGAAGTGGTGCGTGTAGCTGTACGGCGGGTCGGTCCACGCCGCGGCGGCGATGAACTCGGCGAGGAAGAACACCGCGCCGGCGGCGATGAGCATCGCGCCGGCCAGGCGGGCTTGTGTGCGCGAACCCGGCCGGGCCTGAACTGCTTCCAGGGTCATGGTCGGAACTCCTTCTCAGCTGTGCGGAGGTGGTGTGACTACGAAACTGTAGCCCGCGCCAGTTTTGTGGTCAATCCAAGTTCGATGCAGGTTCAGTAGCATGGGCGGATGACCATGGCTGAACCGCTTGGACGCCGGGAGCGCAAGAAGGCCGCCACCCGCGCGGCGATCGTCAGCGCGGCGGCGAAGCTCTTCCTCGAACGCCGCTTCGACGACGTCACCGTCCGCGAGATCGCCGACGCGGCGGACGTCTCGCCGACGACCGTTTTCGCGCATTTCCCGCGCAAGGAAGCCCTGGTCTTCCACCAGGAGCGGCAGCAGCAGGAACAACTTCTCGCCGCCGTACGCGATCGGCCGCCGGGCACGTCACTGTCGGCAGCGTTGCGGGCCCACTTCAGCGCCGAGTTGAACGCCATGCAGTCCGGGCCCGACGCGGCCGACAATCGCCGGCTCCTGGCCCTGATCGACGAAACGCCGGCCCTGCAGGGCTACGCGGCGCAGATGTGGCTTCGTCGCGAAGACGCCCTGGCCGAAGCCATCGCGGCCGAAGCCGGACTGGACCGGCCGACCGAGGGAATCCGCGTCTACACCCGATTCGCGTTGCAGATCCAGCTGCTGGCCACGACCACGCCCGACCCCTCGGCGACGCTGGACGCCGGCTTCAGCATCCTCGGTCAGGGCTGGGATCAGTACGCGGCGCGACCCTGACGCCGCAGGCCCCGTACGCCGTCAGAAGGCCGAGCCGGCCCGGTGGCGGCTGACCGGCTCGGGGCGGCCGGGCAGGCGGACGACGAACCGGCAGCCGGTGCCGGTGTTGCCGACGCCGACCTGACCGCCGTGGGCCTCGACCAGGCCGCGGACGATGGCGAGACCGAGGCCGCCGCCGGAGGTTCCGGTGGGCTCGGGGCTGCGGGCGCGTTCGCCGCGGAACGCCACGTCGAAGACGCGGGACAGGTCGGCCTCGGGGATGCCGCCGCACGTGTCGGTGACCGACAGCCACGCGGCCTGGTCGTCCAGGCCGGCCTCGATGTGCACCGTGCCGTCGGGCGGGGTGTAGCGCACGGAGTTGACCAGCAGGTTGGTGACGACCCGGCCCAGTTCGGGCTCGCTGCCCAGCACCACCGGCCAGCCCGACTCGGCGGCGACCAGCTGGATGCGGCGGTTCGCGGCGAGGGGAGCGGTGGCGGCGATGGCTTCGGAGACGATGTCGCCCAGGGGCACTTGGGCCACGGCGAGCCGCAGCGCGCCCGCGTTGATCCGGGACAGCTCGAACAGGTCGTCGACCAGATGGGTCATGCGGTCGGTCTCGACCCGGATCCTGCGGTGGTAGTCGGCGACCGCGGCCGGCTCGGCCACGACCCTGTCCTCCAGCGCCTCGGCCATGGCCCGCAGCCCGGCCAGCGGGGTCCGCAGGTCGTGGGACACCCAGGCGACCAGTTCCCGCCGCCCGGCCTCGAGCCGGCGTTCCTGGGCGCGGGCCTGCGCCGACCACATGGCCGCCGCGGCCAGGCGCCGGCCGAACGTGACACCGAGGGCCAGGCTGACCATGGCCGCCGCGAGCACGGTGAGCAGCACTACCTGCAGGTCGTGGGCGGACAGGAACATGGCCTGGGCGACGGTGGCGACACCGGCCACGACCGCCGCCACCGTGACGACGAGCAGCACACACACGTGCACGGCGATCGACCGTCCGGCCAGCCGGCGCAGCACCAGCATGCCGGCCACTCCGACGACGGCGCCCGCGCCCAGCGCGTACAGGATGATAAGCAGCAGGTCAGTCATCGGCGGGCTCGTAGCGGTAGCCGACACCCCAGGCGGTGACGATCCGCCGGGGCGACGCCGGATCCTGCTCGATCTTTTCGCGCAGCCGCCGCACGTGCACGGTGACCGTCGACTGGTCGCCGAACTGCCAGCCCCAGACCTGGTCGAGCAGTTCGGCCCGGGACCACGCCCGGGCCGGGTTTCGCAGGAGGAAGACGAGCAGGTCGAACTCGCGGACGGTCAGGGCCAGCGGCCGGGCGCCGAGCCGGGCGATCCGGCGGGCGGTGTCGGCGGTGAGCTCGCCGTCTCGCAGCAGGCCCGTCCCGGTCGCGGGCAGGCGGCGCAGCACCGACCGCACCCGCAGGACGAGTTCGCGTGGTGAGAACGGCTTGGTGACGTAGTCGTCGGCGCCGACCTCGAGGCCGGCCACCCGGTCGCCCTCGTCGCCCAGCGCGGTCAGCATCACCACCGGCAGGTCGGGCCGGCGGTGCCGTAGCCGCCGGCACACCTCGAGCCCGTCGATTCCGGGCATCATCAGGTCGAGAACCACCAGGTCGGGCTGCTCGGCCTCGACGGCGGCCAGGGCGGCCGGGCCGTCGGGGGCCAGGCGCACGCGATAGCCGTCCTGTTCGAGATAGCGGCGGACGACGTCGCTGACGGTCGGATCGTCGTCGACGACGAGGACATGAGGCACGACCTCACGCTACCCAGCCCGGCGCCGCCCGGGACGCGGCCAGTCCTTTCGAGTTTCTTACGCCTCACCAGGTGGTCAGCAGCAGATGGTTCACCAGCAGCGCGACCGCGGCCTGAACGGCCAGCCATAACCGGCGTCCGGGCACCGGAATCAGGGTGGCGCCGGCCATCAGCCACACCGCGAACGGCAGCCAGATCCGTTCCACTTCGGCCTTGCTGTAGCCGGACACATCGGCGGCCAGGATGGCCAGCAGCGCCGCCGCCGGGAGCAGAACCACGGGACGCAGGCGGCTCGGCTCGATGGCCGCGCGTCGCAGGACGACCGCGGCGGCCGGTCCGGCGCAGACGGCGAGCAGGGCCAGGTTGGCCCAGACCCAGTACACGTACGGGCGCACGCTCGCGATGCCCTGGTAGTAGCGGATATCGACCAGGTGGTAGCCGTCCAGCCACCAGAATCCGGCCAGCGTGAAGACCAGCACCACCGCGGCCGCCGCGCCGAGCGCCACTCCGAGATGAAGCGCGGGGATGCGGCGTACCCGGGAAGCGAGAAAGACGACGGCGAGCGCGGGCACGGCCAGAAGGACCAGCCCGTACGACAGATAGAGGCACCCGCCGAGCAGCAGCCCGGCCCCGGCCGCGGCCATCACGTGCCGGCCGGTCAGCGCGACGGCCAGCAGCGCCAGCCCGCTCGCCGCGACCCCGGCGAACAGCCCGTCGGCCGACACCCCGATCCACACCGCCCCGGGGAACAGCACGACGAACGGGACCGCGGCGCGGGCGGCGGCCTCGTCGCCGAGCGCCCGGACGGCCACCGGCACGGCCACCGCGCACAGGGCGCCGGCCGCGACGCAGGCGAGCCCCGCCCAGCCGCCCCCACCGAGCCCGATCCGGTCGAGGCCGACGAAGACCAGCAGCGCGCCCGGCGGGTGCCCGGAGACGTGGGTGCTCCAGGAATCCGGCTGGAAGTCGACGATGCGGCCGCTGAAGGCGCGCAGCATGGCGGGCACGTCGGTGACGCCGCCGACCTCGCTGAGATATTCGTGGCGGGTGGTGAGCCGGCTTGCGAGCCCGCGCTGCCAGCCGTCCACCAGGGCCAGCGTGACGATCCAGGCCACCGCCGCGGCGTAGGCGGTGGCGAGCAGCCGGCGCCAGGGCAGGACCGCCGCCAGCCGCGGACCGTGCGCGACGACCAGGACGGCCACGGCGAGCGCGAGCGGCGTGCCCGGGCCGGCGTGCGGCAGCCAATGGCCGGTCAGCGGGGCCGAACTGGCATGCACCGGATGCCCGGAGCGGGCCAGCACCGCACCGGCGAGACAGGCCACACCGAGCAGCAGCACGGCGGAACCGGCCGCCGTCACATCCGCGCGCGGCCACCGGCGGACCGGCGTCAGCGTAGAGCCGCGCGCGCGAATTCGGCCACCCCCGTACGCAGGCCGGTCGAGGCCGTGAAACCGAGCTCGGCCGTGGCCCGGGCCGGGGAGGCCACGATGTGCCGCACGTCGCCCGGCCGGAACTGCCCGGTCACCACCGGTTCGGGCCCGTCCATCGCGCCGGCCAGCGCCGCCGCCATCTCGCCGACGGTGGCCGGCGCGCCGGAGGCGACGTTGAAGGCCCGGAAGCCGGTCAGGCCGGCGGCGGTCGCATCGAGGGCGGCCAGATTGGCCCGCGCCACATCGGACACGTGCACGAAGTCGCGCCGCTGACCGCCGTCCTCGAACACCCGGGGGGCGTCACCGGCCTCCAGCGCCGACCGGAAGATGGCGGCGACCCCGCTGTACGGCGTGTCCCGGGGCATGCCCGGCCCGTACACGTTGTGGTAGCGCAGCGCGGCCACCGAACCGCCGGTCTGCCGGGCCCAGGCCGCGCTCAGATGCTCCTGGGCGAGCTTGGTGGCGGCGTAGACGCTGCGCGGATCGAGTACGGCGTCCTCGTCGACCAGCTCCGCCGTCAGCTCCCGCCCGCATCTCGGGCAGCCCGGTTCGAAGCGGCCCGCGGCCAGGGCCGCGATGTCGCGAGCGGCGGGCCGGACCGGACCGTCGGCCGGGCAGCGGTAGGCGCCCTCGCCGTAGACCACCATCGAGCTGGCCAGCACCAGCCGGTGCACGCCCTGCCGGGCCATCCCGGCCAGCAGCACGGCCGTCCCGAGATCGTTGCTGCCGACGTAGTCGGGCAGATCCTCGAGGTCGACACCCATGCCGACCATCGCCGCCTGGTGCACGACCACCTCGACGCCCTGCAGCGCAGCGGCCACAGTGGACCGATCGCGGACGTCACCGCGTACGAGCGGGGCGCCGTGGATGTCGCGGGGAAGCGGCTCGCGATGCGCGGCCGGATGGGCGGAGTCGAGCACCCGCACCCGGTGCCCGGCCTCGAGCAGGGCCGCGGTCACGTGGGTGCCGATGAAACCGGCGCCGCCGGTCACGAGAACATGGGTCACGGGTCCGACCGTAGGCCCTCGCCGGCTCGCCGGCCGGGGCTCTGAGCAGGACGTCAGCGGTTCGTAAGAACTGGGCCGGACGTAAGGAGGCGGTAAGCAGTTTCCGTCCTCGCAACGTCTCCGGCGGGGCTAACTTCGGCGTCCATGACCGACGTAGTTCTGCCCTGTCTCAACGAGGCGCCCGCCCTGCCCGGGCTCCTGAGCCGGCTGCCCGGCGGCTACCGGGCGATCGTGGCCGACAACGGCTCCACCGACGGCACCGCCGACGTGGCGCGGTCCTTCGGCGCCCTGGTCGTGACCGTGCCCGAGCCCGGTTACGGCGCGGCCGTGCACGCCGGGATCCTCGCCTCCGATCCGGCCGACGGAGTGGTCTGCGTGATGGACGCCGACGGCTCGTTCGACCCGGCCGAGCTGCCCCGGGTGGCCGATCCGGTGCGGGCCGGGCACGTCCGGCTCGCGGTCGCCCGGCGCCGGCCCACCACCCGCCGGGCGTGGCCGCCGCACGCCCGGCTCGGCAACGCCGTGCTGGCCCACCGGCTGCGCCGCCGCACCGGCCTCGGCGTGCACGACATCGGCCCGATGCGGGCGGCCCGCCGCGACGACCTGCTCTCGCTCGGCCTGCGCGACCGCCGCTTCGGCTATCCGCTGGAACTGCTCGTGGCGGCGGGCCGGGCCGGGTGGACGGTCACCGAGGTCGACGTCGCCTACCACCCGCGGGCCGCGGGAACGAGATCGAAGGTCACCGGCACGGTCCGCGGCACCATGCGGGCCATCCGCGACATGAGCGCGGTGCTGGCCCGATGAACGCGCAGATCCTCGTGATGGCCAAGACCCCGGTTCCGGGCCGGGTCAAGACGCGGCTCTGCCCGCCGTGCACCCCGGAGCGGGCGGCCCGGATCGCCGCCGCGGCCCTCGCCGACACCCTCGACGCCGTCACCGCCACCCGGACCGGCGCCCGCACCCTGGTCGTGGACGGCGACCGGCCCGCGCCGGCCGGCTGGGCCCGCGTGCCGCAGCGCGGCGGCGATCTGGGCGAACGGCTCGCCCACGCCTACGCCGACACCGCCGTGCCCGGCCGGGCCGGTCTGCTGATCGGCATGGACACTCCGCAGGCCGGTCCCCGGCTGCTCGCCGCCGCCCTGGCCACGCTGCTCGCCGACGGCGTCGACGCGGTGCTGGGGCCGGCCACCGACGGTGGATGGTGGGCGCTCGGCCTGCGCGATCCCGACCACGCCCGGGTGCTGCGCGACATTCCGACGTCGACCGCGGACACCGGCGCGCTCACCCTGTCCGCGCTCACCGGCCGCGGGCTGCGGGTCGCCGCCCTGCCCGAACTGAGCGACGTCGACACGATGGCCGACGCGTATGCGGTCGCCGCGCTGTGCCCCCCGACCAGCCGTTTCGCCGCGGAGCTGGCCGCATGACCGCCACCTTCACCCGGCCGGTGCCCGCGCTGACGGTCTTCGACGCGGCGCTGTCCCGCGCCGTGGCCGGGGCGCACAGCGTCCTCACCGTCCGCAACCATCGCGGCGCCGAGCACCAGGTCGACGCCACGTCCTGGTGCCGCGACCGGCTGCCGGGCGACGACTCGCTGCTCGACCGCTGCTGCGGGCCCGCCCTCGATGTCGGCTGCGGCCCCGGCCGGCTCACGTACGCCCTCCTCCGGCGCGGACATGCGGCGCTCGGCATCGACGTCAGCGCCGCGGCCGTCCAGCTGGCCCGCGCCCGCGGGGCGATCGCCCTGCGCCGCGACGTCTTCGGCGCCCTGCCCGGCGAGGGCCGGTGGCGGCATCTGCTGCTGGCCGACGGCAACATCGGCATCGGTGGCGACCCGGTCCGGCTGCTTCGCCGCTGCTCCGAACTTCTGGCCGCGGACGGCCGTCTGCACGTCGAACTGGCCCCGCCCGGCACCCCCAGCTGGGCCGGAACCGCCCGGATCAGCTCCGGTGGCGACCCGGCGAGCGAACCGTTCCGATGGGCCGTGCTGGCCGCGGGCGACCTGCCCGCAACGGCCTCGGACGGCGGCATGCGGCCCCTGCACACGTGGACGGAGGCCGGCCGATGGTTCGCAACCCTGGAACCCGCGTGACGACGCGGGTCCGCGCCTGGCTCTTCCAGCCGCTGCCGCCACCGCCGGCCGCCCTGCGCCGCGGGCCGCTGCGAAGCGACGCGTTCGACTCCCGGACGCGCTCGGCCCGGCTCACCAGCCTGCTCGGCGTCGCCCTCGCCGTCGCCTTCACGATCTGCTTCGTCACCGGCCTGATCAGCCACTTCATCCAGCATCCGCCCTGGTGGTTCGGCTGGCCGTCGCGACCGGTCGGCCTCTACCGCGTCACCCAGGGCGTCCACGTGGCCACCGGCCTGGCCTCGGTGCCGTTGCTCGGCGCGAAACTGTGGTCGGTCTACCCGCGGCTGTTCGCCTGGCCGCCCGTACGCGACCCGGCCCAGGCGATCGAGCGGGCCGGGATCGCCGCGCTCGTCGCCGCCGCCCTGTTCCAGCTGGTCAGCGGCATCCTCAACATCGCCCACTGGTACGCCCCGATGCCGTTCTTCTTCACCGCCGGCCACTACTGGTCGGCCTGGCTGGCGATCGGCGCCCTGCTCGCCCACATCGGCGTCAAGCTCCCGATCGTCCGGGAGGCCCTCCGACGCCGTACGCCGGACCGCGCCCCCGCCGGAACGCTCAGCCGGCGCGGCCTGCTGGCCACCGTCGGCGCCGCGGCCGGGCTCATCACCCTGACCACGGCCGGGCAGACCGTGGGCCCGCTCGCCCCGGTCGCCGTCCTCGCCCCGCGCCGGCCCCGCAGCGGGCCCCAGCAGGTGCCGGTCAACAAGACCGCCGCGGGCGCCGGGGTCCGCGACACCATCTTCGCGCCGGACTACCGGCTGACGCTCGTCGGCCCGGAACGTACGGAAAGCTTTGCCCTGGCCGATCTCGAGGCCCTGCCCCAGCACACGGTCGTGCTGCCGATCAGCTGCGTGGAGGGGTGGAGCTCCACCGGGACGTGGACCGGGATCCGGCTGCGGGACCTGGTCGCGCTGACCGGGGCCGACCCCGAGGACGCCGAGGCGTACGTCGAATCGCTGGAGGCGCGGGGACGCTACCGGGCCACGACCGTGCCGCCGCCGCACGTCCGCGACCCGTTCACGCTGGTCGCGCTGCGGCTCGGCGGCGAACCGCTGCATCCCGACCACGGCTATCCGGCCCGGCTGATCGCCCCGAACCGGCCGGGTGTGCTCCAGACCAAGTGGATCAGTCGGATCACCGTACGGGGAAAGCTGTGAAAAGAACACGGCGAGCGCTGATCGCCCTCGGGGCCTTCGTGATGGCCTACGGCCTGGTCGGTGCGCTCCTCGACGCCGACGTCAAAGCCGGCGCGGCGGTGTTCCTGGCCGGCGTGCTGATCGGGCACGACGCGGTGCTGCTGCCGGCCGTCATCGGCGTCGGCGCCCTGCTCGGCCGGTTCGTCCCGCTGAGGGTCCGTACGGTGATCCGCTCGGCGCTTCTGGTCAGCCTCGCCGTGACGATCGTGGCCCTGCCGCTGGTGCTGGGCCGGGGCCGCTCCGCGGACAACCCGTCGTTGCTGCCGCTGCACTACGGCCGTGGACTGCTCGGGATCTACGCCGTGATCTGGTTGGTGGCCGGGGTGGCGGCGTTCGTGGCGACCCGCTCGCGCGGCAATGTCGTACCCCCTCGCTAGTTTGCCGCCATGAGTCTTGAAGAGTTGCAGCGGCAGACGCTGGAAGCCGCGCTCGGCGACGTCGCTGTGGCCCGGGTCGCCTTCGACGACGTTGCGGGCTGGGTGGCTTCCGCCCAGGCCGGTCCGGTGGATTCGCTGGGGGCCGAGGTGTGGGTGTTCGACGCGGAGCTGTCGCAGATCCTGCTGGTGAGTCATCCTTGGCGGAGCTGGGTTCCGCCCGGCGGGAAGGTCGAGCCGGGGGAGTCGCCCCGGGAAGCGGCGCGCCGGGAGTTGCGCGAAGAGACCGGACTGGATGTTGAGCTCCTCGCCCGCCCGGCCGCCGTCTGCGTCCGCTCCTACCATCCCGCCCGCCCGGTGACCCTGGGGCTGTCCTATGCCGCGATCGCCGACCCCGCTGCCCCCTTGATGCCCGAGCCCGGTCAGCCCGCCGCGTGGACGAGCCTGGACAGCGCGTGGGAGAGCTCCTTCCCCGACGACCGGTCCCGCATCCGCGGGCATGCGCAGTGGCTGGCCGGCCTGGCCGCCTCCGAGCGGACGGCAAAAGCGCGCGATTGAATCACCTGGTGTCCGGAGCGGCCGCCGTCCGCCCCTGGTGGTCAGCGGGCGGCGGGGGCGCCGACGGCTCGACCTTGGGGTCGTCGTCATCGTCGCTCTCGGCCAGGTCGGAGGGGGAGCCGATGGTGCTCGTCGCGGTGAGCGCCGCCGCGAACAGCACCATCTGGTTGATCGCGTTGAGGAAAACGAGGAGCCCGACCGACCCGGCGACGACCTGGTAGGTCGGGTTGGCCTCGGTGACGCGCACGTAGAGCCGGCCGAGCGTCTTGAGCAGCTCCAGAGCCAGCGCCACCAGCAGCGCCGGGCCCAGCAGGCGCCGCCACGGCATCCGTACGCGAGGCAGCCCGGTCAGCGCCCCGGCGGCGAGGACGGTGTTGACCGCGATGGCCACCGTGAATCCGACCCCGCTCAGCAGCCAGCGGGAGACGCCGATCCCGGTGTCGGCCGCGTCGATGAACCGGTTCGCGGCCAGCGTGGTCAGGTAGGCCACCCCCAGCGAGGCGGCCAGCAGCACCCCGAGGCCGGCCAGCACGAGAAGGTCGATCAGGATCCGGATGACGATGTTGCCCGGATATTCGGGCAGCTCCCACATCCGCCGGATCGACGACCGCAGCGCGTCGACCCAGAACCAGCCGGTGACGGGCAGGCCGATGAAGGCGATGACCCCGATGGTGCCCCGGGCCTGGCGCAGCGCATGGACATCGAGCTGGGGCAGGTCCTCCGCCGCGTACCGCTCGACCGAGCGCAGCACAGCCGGGTCGTCCAGGACGAAGCCGAAGACGGCGACGCCGAGCAGCCCCAGCGCGAACGTGGCGAAGAACGCGTAATAGGTGACCGCCGCGGCCAGCCGGCCGCCGTCGGCCCGGTCGTACCGGATGCCGGCCCGGATCAGGTGATCGAGCCACCGCACCCGGCGACGCAGCCGTCGCCCGGCGCTCGCCATCCACCGTAGGAAACGCCTGGCCGCCACGTCGACGTCATACCCATCGACCGGCCCGGTCACGCCGGTGAACCGCAGACGTGGTTACCGTGTCGGGGTGAGGTGTGATCTTTGAGCGAGACCCCGGAGGGCTGCACCCTGACCGTGTGCCGCGACTGCTGCTGCGGCAACGCCCTCAAACATCCGTCGGTCGACCACGACGCGCAGCTGGACCGGCTGCGCGAGGCGCTCGCCCCGGCCCACCGGGTGCGTACGAGCGGGTGCCTGGACGTGTGCGCCGAGGCGAACGTGATGGTGGTGCACCCGACCCCGGCCGCCCGCCGGCGGGGCGCCCGGCCGGTCTGGCTCGGGCTGGTCCTCAGCCAGGCCGTCGAGGCCGACCTGGTCGCGTGGGTCGACGCCGGCGGGCCCGGGGTGGCGGCGATCCCGCCGGTGCTGGACCTGTCGGTGATCCCGGCCCCGGGCGGCCCGCCGGGCGGCCTGCCGGACGCAGCCGATCCGCCGGGCCGGGCGCCGGGTGCCCTGCCGAGCCCCGCCGGCCCGCCGGGCCGGGCGCCGGGTGGTCTGCCGAGCCCCGCCGGTCCGCCGGGCCGGGCGTCGTAGGAGGGCCGGTTATCGGGCCAGCCAGCCGCCGTCGACCGCGAGCACGTGGCCGTTGACGTAGTCGGCCGCGGGGGAGGCGAGGAAGACCACGGCCCCGGCGATGTCGTCGGGGCGGCCCCAGCGGCCGGCCGGGATGCGTGACCTGATCTCGGCCTCGCGGGCCGGGTCGGCGCGCAGGGCCGCGGTGTTGCTGGTCGCGACATATCCCGGGGCGACCGCGTTGACCTGCACCCCCTCGGCGGCCCACTCGCAGGCCAGCGCCTTGGTCAGCCCGGCCAGACCGTGCTTGGCCGCGGTGTATCCGGGGACCCGCACCCCGCCCTGGAAGGACAGCATCGAGGCGACCGAGACGATCTTCCCCTGGCGCCGGGCCAGCATGCCGGCGCCGACGGTGCGGCTCAGCTGGAACACCGCGTCCAGGTTGACGTCGAGCACGGAGCGCCAGTCGTCGAAGGAGTGCTCGGCGGCCGGGGCCCGCCGGATGATGCCGGCGTTGTTGACCAGGATGTCGACCTCGGGCAGCGTGGCCACGGCGCTGGGGATGGCCGCGGTGTCGGCGAGGTCGAGGATCCACCGGGTGGACCGCCGGCCGGTCCGGCGGACGTCGCTCTCCACCTCGTCGAGATCGTTGTGGTGGCCGTGCAGCACCAGGTCGGCGCCGGCCTGGGCCAGGGCGACCGCGATGGCCCGGCCGATCCCACTGCGTGAACCGGTGACCAGTGCGGTGCGGCCGTGCAGGGAGAACGGGGACCCGGCGGGTCCGGTCATCGCAGCTCCCCGATCGCCACCGGCTCGACATCCTCGTACGCCTGGTTCTCGCCGCCCATGGCCCACACGAACGCGTAACTGCGCGTGCCGAAGCCGCAGTGCACCGACCACCGGGGCGAGATCACCGCTTGCCCGGGGGCCACGACGAGGTTGCGGGTCTGGTCGGGCCGGCCCATCAGATGGACGACCCGGTCGGATTCGGGCAGGTCGAAGTAGAAGTAGACCTCGGTACGCCGTTCGTGGGTGTGGCAGGGCATGGTGTTCCACATGCTGCCCGGTGCGAGGACGGTGACGCCGAGGACGAGCTGGGCGCTCTGGATGCCCTTGGCGTGGATGTATTTGTAGATCGTGCGCTCGTTGGAGCCGTCCCGCGAGCCCAGCCGCACCGGTTCGGCGTCGTCGAGGGTGGCCTTGACGGTGGGGTAGCTCGCGTGGGCCGGCGTGGAGACCAGATAGAAGCGGCCGTCGAACGACACCTGCCGGGCGCCGCGCCCGATGTAGAGAACTTCCTTGGCGGCCAGGTCGTGGCGGACGCCGTCGACGGTCACCGTGCCGGCCTCGCCGACGTTGACGACCCCGAGTTCGCGGCGCTCGAGGAAGTAGTCGGAGCGCAGCTCGCCGGGGCAGGGCAGCTCGGTGACGCCGGTCGAGCCACCCAGCACCATGCGGTCCTCGTGGGAGTACGTCAGCCGCACCTCGCCGGGGGCGAACAGGTCCTCCACCAGGAACCGCCGCCGCAGCTGCTCGGTGTCCATGCCGGCCACCTGCTCCGGGGCTGTCGCGTGTCGCGAATCCATGAGCCTTTCCTTTTCTTGTTTCCGGGTGATGCGGCTTCTTGTTTCCGGGTAGTGCGGCGGCGCCCCGGTCGGCGGGGCGCCGCCGGTTTGTCAGACGTTGTCGGACTCGAGGGTTCCGCCGTTGGCGACGTCGGAGCGCTCGATCTCGTCGAAGCGGATGCGCACCGACGGCCGGCGGGCCTTGAGGATGTCGACCGCCGCCGCGGTGACCGCCTCGGCGAACTCGCGCCGCTGGTCGAGGGTGCGGCCGGACAGCAGTTCTACGGTGATGTTGGGCATTGCCACTCCTACTTGTCGGCGCCGGCGACGTAGATGTCGCCATCGGCGATGTCGGCGGGACGAGCGCTGCTGGCCCCGGTGAGGATGAGCCGGGCCGGGTCGCGGTAGCCGTCGATGACCTCGATGCGCTGGACGGCGCGGGGGATCGCGATGGTCGACTCGGGACGCCAGTGCGTGCCGGCGAACAGCGTGAAGGTCGAGACGGCGGTGACGGCGGGGTCGGTGCTGGTGGCGTAGACCCGCCAGGTCAGCGCGTTCACCCGTTCCATGTCGCGGACGCGGAAGCCCGCGGCGACCTCGCGGTTGTGCCAGCCCAGCGGCGTGTGGACACCGGTGTGCGTGTGCACCTGGCCCTGCTCGTCGAGGCGCATCCAGACGACGAACGGGGCCAGCGCGGTGGAGCCGACGAGCTGGATGTAGTCGGGCGAGCGCGGATTGACCGTCTGCAGGGGTGTCTCGGCGACCTTGAGATACTTCTCCTGGTCGGCGTCGTCGATCTTGACGCCGAGGTCGGCGCCGCTCGCGGACCGGAACTTGAGGTCCCGGGGGCTGAAGTACGTGTAGTAGATGTTCTTGTGGTAGCGGTCGTGCAGGTGACCCTCGGGGCCGCCGCCGGCCAGCGTGTAGACGACGGCGACCCGCTCGGGGCGGCCCAGGGTGGCCGGCTCGTGCCGCAGTTGCCCGATGTAGACCTCGTTCATGTTGTCCGCGCGGGTCTGCGGGGCGATGTTCCACCGCTCGCCGGTCAGCGTCTCCGAGCTTTGCCACGTGCGCCCGTTGTCGGTCGACCGGACGTACTTCATCGGGCGGAAGTCGGTCGGGTACTGCTTGTCGAGGTCGCCCGCGGTCTCCCGGACGAAGACGAAGATGTGCCCGGCCGACGACTTGAACACCATCGGGTAGGTGGCGCCGAGGCCTTCCGGGATCTGGGTGTCGGTCCAGGCGCCCTCGATCGAGTGGGGCTGCGGCGACCGCGCGAACCACAGCTCGCGGTTGTGCATGCCGCGGAACACGAGCAGGTGCCCGTCGTCGGCCTGGATCAGGGTCGGGTAGTTGTGGGTGTCGTTGCCGCCGTCGGCCACCTTGACGGGTGCGGACCAGGTCTTGCTGCGGTGGTCGTAGGCCTGGACGTAGTTGTCCTCGAACTGGCCCGCCCAGGAGATGAAGGTCTTGCCGGCCTTCGGGTCGTGGACGCCGCCGTTGGTGGGCCGGCGGTCGCTGCGGGCCGCCACGCCGGTGGCGACGGTGGCGAACGAGGTAGGTGCGGCCGACGGGCCGGACCGGTGTGGCGGTGTGGCCGCCGTGGCCGGCCCCGGCGCCACCGCCAGGAGCGCGGCGACGGTGCTGAGAGCGATGAACGGCACGACGCGACGCATCGAGCCTCCTTAATGACGAGGACGTGATCCGTGATTGTGCATGGTTTTCATGTATAAGGAAAGCGTTCACATATGTGGACAACGCCGAACGCCCAGGGGGTTGTCCTCCCGCAGGGGCTCGGGCAGGAATTCGTCCGGGACGCCCTGATAGGTCACCGGGCGCAGCCAGCGCCGGATCGCGGTGGCGCCGACCGAGGTGTGCAGGGCGTTGGTGGTGGCCGGCCACGGGCCGCCGTGCTGCTGAGCCCAGGCGACGGCGACGCCGGTGGGCCAGCCGCCGAAGACCACCCGACCGGCCCGCTCGGCGAACCGGGCGAGCAGGTCGCGGATCAGCTCGGGCTCGCTCGGCGGGTCGGCGTGCACGGTGGCGGTCAGGCTGCCGGGCACCAGGTCGAGGGCTCGGGTCAGGTCGGCGGGGGAGTCGTACTCGACCACCAGCGAGGCCGGTCCGAAGCATTCCTCGAGCAGGGCCGGGCCGAGGTTCCGGGCGGCCACTGCGAACAGCGTCGGCGAGGCCGCGCTGTCACCGCCGGAGATCGTGCGGACGCCGTCGGCGGTGGCCAGCGCCCCGGCCACCTGGTCGAAGCCCTTGCGGATGCGCTCGTTGAGCAGGGGTCCGACGGAGACCGACCGGACCGACCCGGCCAGTTCCTCGTCCCGGCCGTGGCCCGCGGGCAGGAACAGCAGTCCCGGCTTGGTGCAGAACTGGCCGGAGCCGAGCGTGAACGAGCCGACGAAGCCCCGCAGGATCTCGCGGCCGCGTGCGGCCAGGGCGCCGGGGGTGACGACGACCGGGTTGAGCGATCCCAGCTCGCCGTAGAACGGGATCGGATCGGGGCGGGCGCCGGCCAGGTCGTACAGGGCCCGGCCGCCCTGCAGCGATCCGGTGAAGCCGGCCGCCCGGATCGCCGGGTGCTCGATGAGGTGGCGCCCGGCGTCGAGGCCGTGCACGACGGTGAAGGTTCCGTCCGCCGCGCCGGCCCGGGCCAGCGCGGCCCCGACGATCTCGCCGGTGCGCCGGGACAGGCCGGGGTGACCTGGGTGAGCCTTGACGACCACCGGGCAGCCGGCCGCGAGCGCGCTCGCGGTGTCGCCGCCGGCGATCGAGAAGGCGAACGGGAAGTTGCTGGCCGCGTACACCGCGACCGGACCCACCGGGATGAGCATCCGGCGCAGGTCCGGGCGGGGAGCCGGCCGGGCGGCCGGGTCGGCGTGGTCGATGACGACCTCGTGGAAGCCGCCCTCGCGGACCACCTCGGCGAACATCTCCAGCTGCACCCGGGTGCGCGTCAGCTCACCGTCGAGCCGGGGCCGGCCCAGTCCGGTCTCCGCGTCGGCCAGGGGAACCAGCTCGTCCCGGGCCGCTTCGAGGGCGGCCGAGACCGTCTCGAGCAGTTCGGCCCGGCCGGTCAGCGGCAGCGGCCCGGGAAAGCTGAGGGCTGCCAGTTCGGCGACGGTGGTGTGCGGCACGGGCTCGCCCACCGGTTCCCCGGTGTACGGGTTGCGGCCCTGGTCGGTACCGGTGTTCATAAATTCTCTTCTCTGTACGTGTGCGTCGGATCAGTGGCCGGTGGTCCGGCTGGCCACGGCGGAGCTCGTGCCGTAGGTGAAGGCCCGCACCCGGAACCAGGCCTGCCGCTCGGTGTCCGAGGCCATCAGCCCGACCGAGTTCACGTCCGGGTCGAGCGCCATGGCCACCGTCCAGGCCGGACGGCCGGCGGTCCGCACCTCGATCAGCTGGCCGTCCTCGCCGGCGGCGTTGTCGGCCCAGGTGAACAGCACCGCGCTGCGGCTCTTGACGGTGGCCGTGAGGCTTGTCGGCGGGCCACCGGCCGGGCCGGGGGCCGGTGACCGTCCGCGGCTCGGCCCACCCGAGGTCACTGTCGTCGAGCCGCACGTCGGGCCGGGCGGCGGCCAGATGCACCTGGACCGGGCCGGAGGCCGCGGCGGCGGTCATGGTCGTGCGCATGGGTCCTCCGCCGCCACCGCGGTCACTTGCGCCAGAACTGGACACCGCTCCGGCCCGGGCGGGCCCGGCCGAGGCCAGCACCATGGCCACGACCAGCGCGGCGACGAGGGGGAGCGATCTTCGCACGGGAACCTCCGGGAGTCACGGCTGTCCACATATGTAGACGGCTATTAGCGAGGTGTTCCACGTTCATTGACGAGGATAATGCCGCTAGTATGTCGATCGATCAATACCTATGACGGACGGGACGGGCGATGGCGGACCAGCGGATCTTGATCACCGGGTCGTCGGGGCGGGTCGGCACGCTGCTGCGGCCGCTGCTGGCCCGGCCCGGGCGCGTGCTGCGGCTCTTCGACCTGCGCGCGCCGCAGCCGCTGCCGGGAACCGGCGCCGAGGAGGTCGTCCTGGGATCGGTGGACGACCTCGACGCGCTCGTCGCGGCGCTGCAGGGTGTGCACGCCGTGCTGCATCTGGGCGGGCAGAGCCACGAGGCGAGCGCCGAGGAGGTGCTGCGGGTCAACGCCTACGGCACGTACTGCGTGCTGGAGGCGGCCCGCCGGGCCGGGGTGACGCGGGTCCTGCTGGGCTCGTCCAACCATGTGGCCGGTTTCCACAGCCTGAGCGAGCAGCCGGGCGAGGTGCCCGGCGACATCGAAGCCCGCCCCGACACGCTCTACGGCTGGAGCAAGGTCGCGGTCGAGTCGGCCGGGCGCCTGTTCCACGACCGGTTCGGCCTCGATGTGATCTGCCTGCGCATCGGGCAGTGTTTCCCGGCTCCGCGCGGTCCCCGGGGCCTGGCCATGTGGTTGTCCCCGGACGACTGCGCGCGGCTGGTGGAGGCGGCGATCGGCGTGCCCGGGCCGGGTTTCCGCCAGGTGTGGGGGATCAGCCGCAACACCCGGCGCTGGCTCTCGCTGGCCGAGGGTGAAGCGATCGGCTATTACCCCGAGGACGACGCCGAGGAGTACGCGGAGAAGATCGTCGCCGAGTCCGGCGAGCCCGACATGGTCGCCGACCCGGCCCTTAACCGGATCGGGGGCACGTGGTGCGACCAGCCGCTCGGTGAGGCCGGCTGACCGGGGATCAGCGGATGCCCTCGCGGCGCAGCGTCGTCGCGAGGGCCTGGGTGCGCGCGGTCACCGCGGCGGTGACCCGCTTGAGCTCGGGGCCCTTGGCCGCCGCGGCCGGCATCGAGCAGGAGATCGCGTCGGTGGCCGGAATCCGGTAGCCCACCGTGGCGGCCAGGCAGGCGACGCCCTCGGTGCCCTGTTCGCGTTCGAAGGCCCAGCCCCGCTGCCGCACCGCGTCCAGCTCGCCGAGCAGGGCCGCCCGGTCGACGATGGTGTGCGGTGTGTACCGCTCCAGGATCGCCGGCAGCAGCGCCTCGACCTCGTCGGTGGTCAGGTCGGCCAGCAGGGCCTGGCCCAGCGCCGTCATGTGGGCCGGCAGCCGCCGCCCGACCCGCGACACCACGTGCACGGTGTCGCGGGACTCGCGGCTGGCCAGGTAGAGCACGTGGTTCTCGTCGCGGCGGGCGTAGTGGATCGTGTAGCCCAGCTCGGCCCGCAGGTCCTCCAGGGCCTCGTACGCGAACATCAGCGCCGGATCACGGTCGAGATAGGCCGTGCCGGCAAGGAGTGCGTGCGGGCCGACGCCGAAGGCCGATCCGGCGTCGTCGGTCTCCACCCATTTCAGGTCGCGCAGCGTGCGGACCAGGGCGTGCAGGCTCGAGCGGGGGTAGCCCGTGCGCTCCTGCAGCTGCGACAGGGTGAGCCGCGCCGGGGAGGCGGCGAGCGTCTCGAGGATCCGGACCGTCCGCTCCGCGGACTTGACCGGCGACATCTCGGCGGTGTTGTCCGGGACGTGCGCCACCGGGCGGCCGCCGGTGCGTCGACGGGTCTCTGGCATGGATCCATCCTCAAGCTTGTCTATTTCCAACTGTTGACCGTCATGCTACCGGACGCTAACTTGACCCTGCATGTGAACACATTTCAGGAAGCCATCCACATATATGGACAGGAGGCAGAAGCGTGATACGCCGGACCGCTCCCCTCGGACTCGCCGCTCTGCTCGCCCTCGCCCTCGTCGCCGGCGGCGCTGCCGCCTGCGGCGGCGACAGCGACGGCGCGGAACAAGACGCCAACGCACCACTACAGATCTGGATCCGTAAGCCCCCCGGTTCCAACTCGGAGAAGACCGCCCGGGACCTGGCCGCCAAGTTCACCGCCGCCAGCGGCGTGCCGGCCCAGGTGACCGCCCTGTTCGAAGACTTCGAGACGAAGCTTCAGCAGGCCGCCGCGCAGAAGGATCTGCCCGACATCGTCATCAACGACACCGCCCAGCTGGGCAGCCTGGTCAAACAGGGCCTGGTGCGCGACGTCGACCGGGCCGCCCTGGCCGGCGGGGCCGACCTCAGCCCGGTCGCCTGGGACGCGGCCAAGGGCGCGGACGGCAAGTACTACGCGGCGCCCTTCTCCGTGCAGTCGTTCGCCCTGTTCATCCGCAAGGACTGGCGGGAGAAGACCGGCGCGAAGATCCCGGCCTCGTGGGCCGAGCTCGACGAGCTGGCCCGCAAGTTCACCACCGGCGACCCGGACGGCAACGGCAAGGCCGACACATACGGGTGGGTGGTTCCCGCTTCGACCAAGCGGGGCTACGCCTCCTGGTACGCCACCAGCTTCCTGTGGTCGGCCGGCGGCGACTTCCTCACCGGGTCGCCGGGCAAGTTCACCCCCGCGGTCAACAGCGCGCAGTCGATCCAGGCGGTCGACTACCTCAAGGCGCAGTTCTGCACCGACAAGACGGTGGTCCCGGGCGCCGTCACCCTGGAAACCGTCCAGGCGCACCAGGCCTTCGAGAGTGGCAAGGGCGGCATCTACTTCACCGGGCCCTACAACATGGCCCGCTTCGACAAGAGCCTGGGACGCGACAAGTACGAGGTCGTCGCGCTGCCCGCGGGTCCCGGCGCGAAGGCGTCGTCGCTGGCCGAGGGCGAGAACGTCTATCTGATGGCCGGCTCGGCCAACGAGGACGGTCAGAAGAAGTTCGCCGAGTTCGCGACGTCGCCCGAGGGGCAGACCATCGGCTTGGCCGGTGACACCGACGGCACCATCGTCCGGCTGCCGGTCAACACCAAGGTGCAGCTCGGCGCGGTCCGCCAGGACACCCGCTGGCAGACCTTCGAGACCGTCTTCAAGCAGGCCGGACGGTTCACCCCGGCGGTGCCGGACTGGACCCCGTTCCGGCAGAGCGCCGCCGACACCCTCAACACGATCTTCGCGAACTGCTCGACGGACACCAAGGCGGCGCTGGACAAGCTGGCGCAGACCTACACCGAAGAGCTGACCAAGCAACAGGTCAAGGGGTGACGTCCCTGCGAGAGGCGCCGGTACGGCGGCGGGCCGCGGCCCCCGGCGTGCCGGCGCGCCGGGGGCGGGGCGCGCGGGCGAGGGCGCTGCCCTGGCTGTTCCTGCTGCCGGCGCTGATCCTGTTCGCGGTGTTCAAGTTCGCGCCGATGGTGCGGGCCATCGAGATGAGCTTCCACGAGGTCCGCCCCTATCTGGGTGACCGGTGGGTCGGCGCCGACAACTACAGCGCCGTGGTCACCGACGACGCCTTCCGGTCGGCGATCTGGCACACCGTGGTCCTCGCGGTCGGCCAGACCGGCGGCTCGCTCGTCATCGGTCTGGTGCTGGCCCTGCTGCTCGAGGGCGCGGCGCGGCACCTGTGGTTCGTCCGGACCGCGGTCTTCCTGCCGACGGTCGCCGCGATGGCCGTGGTCGCCGAGGTCTGGCGGGTCATCTACTACCCGGCGCCCGACGGGATCGCGAATTCCCTGCTGGGCTGGATCGGGATGGGCCCGTCGTCGTTCCTCAACTCCGAGGACACCTCACTGTGGTCGGTGATGGCCGTGGGCATCTGGCGCGGCGCCCCGTACGACATGATGATCTTCATCGCCGGGCTGGCGGGCGTCGACCGCACCCTGTACGAGGCCTCCGCGGCCGACGGCGCCGGTCCACTGCGCCGGCTCTGGCACGTCACCCTGCCGTCGCTCCGCCCGGTCTTCGCGATCCTGTTCACCCTGGCGGCCATTCGCGGCCTGCGCGTCTTCACCGAGATCTTCCTGCTGACCAACGGCGGCCCCAACGGCTCGACGGAAGTGCTGATGACCCTGATCTACAAGCTGGGACTGGAACGCAACGAGCTCGGCATCGCCGCGGCCGGGTCGATGGTGCTGCTCGGCGCCACCGTCGTGCTCACCCTGGCCGTGCAGGCCGTACGCCGCCGGAGGCCCGATGAGAACCCGGGCTGACCGGTACGACTCCGCGCTGGGCTTCACCTCGCTGCGCGGCCCGCTGGCCCGTGTGGTGCAGATCCTGCTGTACGCCGTGCTCGTCACCATCTTTGCCGGGCCGCTGGTGGCGCTGATGGTCGGCGCTTTCAGCCCGGTCGCCGACCCGAGCCGGCTCACCCTGTGGCCGGACAGGCTGACCTTCGACAACTTCACCGCGGCCTTCGACCGGGGCGTGCTGGGCTACCTGCTCAACTCGTTCATCGTCGTCGGTGTCGGCCTGCTGCTGCAGATCCTGGTCAGCGTCTCCGCCGCGTACGCCCTGGCCCGCCACAAGTTCCCCGGCATGCGCCTGGTGCTCCTGCTGATCCTGTCGACCATGATGCTGCCGGAGGAGATCCTGGCCATCCCGCTGTCGCTGGTCCTCGCCGACGTGCCGATCCTGCACATCAACCTGATCGGCACCCTGGCCGGCATGATCGTCCCGGTGGCCGCCTGGGCCTTCTCCATCCTGGTCATGACCGAGTTCATGAAAGAGATCCCGATGGAGCTGGAGGAGGCCGCGCGCATCGACGGCGCCGGCGACCTGCGGATCCTGATGACCATCGTGCTGCCGCTGGTGCGCCCGGCGCTCGGCGTGATCGGCATCTTCGGCTTCACCATGATCTGGGATCAGTACATGCTTCCGCTGCTGGTGGCCCAGGACGCCAGCCAGTTCACCCTGCCGCTGGCGTTGCGGACGCTGCGCACCGACGAGCAGGCCGGCCTGGGCGTGCTGCTCGCCGCCGCCCTGCTCGCCCTGCTTCCGTCCGTGCTGGCCTTCCTGGCCCTGCAACGGCAGTTCATGAAGGGCCTGACGTCCGGCGCCGTCAAGGGCTGACGCCCGCGAACCATGAAGACAAGGAAACCCATGCCTCTGCACGGCCTGCTCTCCTTCCCGCTCACGCCGTTCACCCCGGACGACGAGGTGGCCACCGGCGTACTCGCCGACCACGTCGCCGAACAGGTGGCGGCCGGCCCGGCGGCCCTGTTCGTCGCCTGCGGCACCGGAGAGTTCACTGCCCTCGGCCCCGAGGAGTACCGCACCGTGGTGCGGACCGCCGTCCGGGAGGCCGCCGGCCGGCTGCCCGTCTATGCCGGGGCCGGCGGTGGACCCCGGATGGCCGCCGGCTTCGCCCGCGCGGCGGCCGAGTGCGGGGCGGACGGGCTGCTGCTGCTCCCGCCGTATCTCGTCTCGGGCCCGCCCGCCGGTCTCGTGCGGCACATCGCCTACGTCGCCGGGGCCACCGCGCTACCCGTGGTGGTCTACCAGCGGGCCAACGCCGTGCTCGACCCGGCCGCCGCGCTCGCGCTGCTCGACCTGCCCACGGTGATCGGCGTCAAGGACGGCCGGGGCGACGTGGACGCGATGAACCGCCTGGTCGCCACCGTGCGGGCGAGCGGGCATCCGCGCGCCGCCGAGATGGTGTTCCTCAACGGCCTGCCCACCGCCGAGGTGTCCGCGGCGGCGTACCGGGCCATCGGGGTGCCCAGCTACTCCTCGGCCGCGCTCTGTTTCGTGCCGGAGCTGGCGGTCGCTTTCCACCGGGCCATCGAGACCGGCGACGAGGCCGTCGCCCGCACGCTGCTGACCGAGTTCTATCTTCCTCTCGTGGAACTTCGCGACCGGGTGGCCGGCTATGCGGTCAGCCTGCCCAAGGCCGGCGCGACCCTGCGCGGCCTGGCGATGGGCTCGGTCCGCCCGCCGCTGGCCGACGTGTCCGCGGAGCACCGCGACGAGCTGGCCGCGTTGATGGAGCGGGGCCGCGCCGCGCTGCTGAGGATCAGCGCGCCGCGGGCCGTACCGGAGGTGGCCGCGTGACCCTGCCGATCACCGGGGTGCGGGTCACGCCGATCGCCTTCCCCGACCCGCCGCTGCTGAACTCGGCCGGGCTCCACCAGCCGTGGGCGCTGCGGTCGATCATCGAGGTCACCGCGGCCGACGGGTCGGTGGGGCTGGGCGAGAGCTACGGCGACACCCCGCATCTGGCGTTGCTGGGCCAGGTGGCATCCGCGCTCGACGGGCTCGACATCTTCGACCTCAACGGTGTGCGGTCACGGGCGGCGACGGCGATCGGGGCGGCCGACGCCCCGGACCGGCACGGGCTCACCGGACCCTCCAGCGCCGCGAAGACGCTGGCCCGCGTGGTCTCCCCGTTCGAGGTCGCGCTGCTCGACCTGCAAGGGCAGGCCACCGGGCGGCCGGTGTGGGCGCTGCTCGGCGGCCTGGTCCGCGACCGGGTGCCGTTCTCCGGATACCTCTTCTACAAGTGGGCCGCCCACCCCGGCGCCCAGCCGGACGCCTATGGCGAGGCGCTCGACGCGGCCGGTCTCGTCGAGCAGGCCCGCAAGATGGTGGCGCAGTACGGCTTCCGGTCGCTCAAGCTCAAGGGCGGGGTGCTGCCACCGGACGACGAGATCGAGGCCGTCGAGGCGCTGCGGGACGCCTTTCCCCGGCATCCGCTGCGGCTCGACCCGAACTGCGCGTGGACGGTCGAGACCTCCGTACGGGTCGCCGGGAAGGCCGCCGGGTTGCTGGAGTATCTGGAGGATCCCACTCCCGGTCTGGCCGGCATGGCCGAGGTGGCCGCGGCGGCGCCGATGCCGCTGGCCACCAACATGTGCGTCGTCGAGTTCGGCGACCTTCCCGAGGCCGTCCGGCGGAACTCCGTGCAGGTCGTGCTGTCCGACCACCACTACTGGGGCGGGCTGACCGAATCGGCCACGCTCGCCGCGGTCTGCCGCACCTGGGGGCTCGGGCTGTCCATGCACTCCAACAGCCACCTGGGCATCAGCCTGGCCGCGATGGTCCACCTCGGCGCGGCCACCCCCAACCTGACCTACGACGCCGACACCCACACGCCGTGGCAGCTGGGCGCCGACGTGGTGACCGAGCCACTGAGCTTCGTGGACGGCGCGGTGGCCGTGCCCATGGGACCCGGCCTGGGGGTGAGCCTCGACCGGGCGGCGCTGGCCCGGATGCACGCCGACTACCTCGCCTGCGGCCTGCGGGAACGCGACGACACCGGCTATCTGCGGCAGTTCCGGCCCGGCTTCGAGAAGCGGCGACCGCGGTGGTGAGCGCGGCCGGGCACGCCTATCCGTGGGACGTGCTCGGCGACCCGGACTTTGCGGCGCGCGTCCGCAAGGCGGGGCTGGACACCGTCACGCTGGCCGCGGCCTACCACAGCACGAGGGCGGCAACCCCGCTGCACCCGGCCCGGCGCACAGTGGACGCCCGGCACGCGGCGCTGTACCGCCCGATCCGGCCCGAGGCCTGGACCGGGAAGCGGCTGTGGGCGGCCGCCGCCGACTGGATGGGCGAACCCGACCCCTTCGGCGCCGCCGCCCAGGTGCTGCGGGACAACGGATTGCGGATCACCGCCTGGATCGTGCTGACCCACAGCACCCGGATCGGCGCCGTCCACCAGGATGTGGCCGTGGTCAACTGCTTCGGCGAGCTCTACCCGTACGCGCTCTGCCCGGCCGCTCCGGAGGTGCGCCGGTACGCGGCCACCCTGGCCGCCGAGGCCGTGCGCGACGCCCCGGTCGACGCCGTCTCGCTGGAAGCCTGCGGCCAGATGGGCGTGGACCACCTCGGCCACCACGAGAAGACCGCGGGCGCGTGGACCGCCCACGGCCGCCGGGTGTTGTCGGTCTGCTGCTGCGGCTGGTGCCGGGCGGCGTGGCGGCAGGCCGGCGTCGACGACGAGGACGTGATCGACGGCCTGCGCCACGAGCGGATCCACGACGTCGTGCTGCCCGTCCGCCAAGCCCACACCGACGCCCTCCGGGCCGAAGTGCTTGCGGCCGTACGGGCCGTGCTGCCCGGCGCCCCCATCCGGCTGCACGCCAGCCCCGATCCGTGGGCCACCGGACCGTCACCCGGGCTCACTCCCACGGCCGCCGCCGACGTCGACGCTCTGCTCGTGCCGGCCTGGCCGCTGGGCACGGCCGACGTGGTCGCGGCGGCGACGGCGTACGGCAAACCGGTCGACGCCTACGTCACCGTCCTGTCCGAGGCCGAGCCGCGTGAAGTCCGGCGGCACGCCCGGGCGGTCGTGGACGCGGGGGCCTCCGGTCTCGGCCTCTATCACCTCGGGCTGGCGCCGGCCTGGCGCCAGGGACTGTTCGCCGACATCCTCGGCGCGGTCCGATGACCGTACGGGCCGGGCTGCTCTCGGTGACCCTGCGCGGCCTGACGCCCGAGCGGGTGGCGGCCGTCGCCGCCGAAGCCGGGCTGACCGCGATGGAGTGGGGCGGCGACGTCCACGTCCCGCACGGCGATCTGGCCGCCGCGGCGCGGGTCGCGGCTCTGAGCGCGCGGACGGGCCTCACGGTCGCCGCCTACGGCTCCTACTACCGGCTCGGGCACAGCGACGACGCGGAGGCCGTGGTGGCCACGGCCGCCCGGCTGGGCGCGCCGGTGATCCGGGTCTGGGCCGGCCGGCAGGGCAGCGCGTCCGCCGATGCCGCCTACCGGGCCCGGGTGCGCGACGACGCGTTGCGGCTGGCCGGTCTGGCCGGCCGGATCGGCCTCGTGCTCGAATACCACCGGGACACCCTGACCGACACCCGCGCCTCGACCGCCGCCCTGCTCGACGAGCTGCGCCCGGCCGGTGTCCGCAGCCTGTGGCAACCGCAGCCCGAGCGGTCCGCCGAGGAGAACACCGCTGATCTGCGGGCTCTGCTGCCGGATCTGGCCAACCTGCACGTCTTCGCCTGGAATCCGGATCGGAGCCGGTTGCCGCTGGCGGCGCATCGCGAGCGGTGGGCGCACTGGCTCGCGGTGGCCGCCGAGGCGCCGGGCGACCGGTACGCCGGCCTCGAGTTCGTGCCCGGCGACGATCCGGCTCAGGTGCTGGCCGACGCGGCCACCCTCCATGCCGTGCTCGGGTGAGCGCACGGCACGGAGGGCGGCCGGCCCATCAGGACGTGGGGAAGTCATCCGCCGGGCTCTTGATGTGGTCGCGGATCCAGGTTCCGGCCGGCTTCAGCCGCGAGGTTCCGGCGAACGGGCCACTCGGGCAGGTGCCCGGGGTGAACACCGCGCCCGAGCGGCTGTCGTCGGAGTAGTTCCAGTTGGTCCAGCTGATCTTCTTCTGGGCCATCAGATCCAGGTACTGCTGCGAGCGGGCGAAGTTGTTGGCCCCGTCGCCGGACACCGTCTGGGTGCCGAACTCGGTGACGAACACCGGGATCCGGTCGGCCGCGCGCGACAACGTGTTCAGATATTCGGCGCCGTGCGAGCCGGCGTAGAAGTGGAACGTGTACATGATGTTGGTGGCGTTGACCGGGTTGTTGATGACGTCGGTCTCGCTGCCGCCGTCGGAGACGCCCAGCGAGCCCCAGCCGTGGGTGCCCAGCAGAATGACCGCGTCCGGGTCGGCCGCGCGGATCGTCGGGATGATCGCCTCGTGGTACGCCTTGATCCGCGACCACGGCGTGCCGTTGGGCTCGTTGGCCACGTCGTACAGGATGTTGGGCTTGTTGCCGTGCCGCTGGGCGATCTCGGCGAAGAACGTCCGGGCCCGGTCGAGGTTGTAGTTCGGGTCGCCCGGCGTGAGCTGGTGCCAGTCGACGATGACGTACATGCCACGGGCGCTGACCTGCTCGATGAGGGCGTGCACGCGGTCGGTGAACAGCCGCGGGTTGGTCTCGTAACCACCCTCCTGGATGTACATCGACAGGCGCAGGTGGTCGGCCTCCCAGTCACCGGCGAGGGCGTCCAGCGAGGCGTTGTTGACACAGTTGGGATACCACTGCAGGCCGTGCGTGCTCATGCCGCGCAGCTGGATCGGACGGCCGTACTGGTTGCAGAGCTTGACCCCGCACACGCGCAACTGGCCGTTGACGGCGACCGGGGTGCCGGTGGCCGGGGGTGTGGTGGCGCCGTCGGTCACGGTCAGCCGGTCGAGGTTGGGGCCGCCGACTGCGGTGGTCGAGGTGGCCAGGATCGTGTTGGCGCCGGCCTTGAGGGTGGCGGTGACGGTGGCTTCCTGCCACGACGTCCAGGCGCCGGTGCCGTTGAAGGCGAGAGCCTGGTTGACCACGGCGCCGTTCACGGTGATCCGCATCGGCCGGTTGACGGTGGTGCCGTTGGCGAAGCGGAAGCGCAGGGTGGCGGTTCCGGCGGTGGCCTGGGGGGACCACTGCACGGCGCTGCCGACCGCGTTGTCGGTGTTGACGAAGCCGCTGCCGGTGAACCCGGCGTGGTTGGACTCGACGACACCGGCCGTGATGGTGGCTGATTCGGCTTCGAAGGTCGTGGTCGCGGCGTCGGCGCTGCTGATGAAGACCAGCCCGGCGCCGACCAGGCCGGCGGTGGTGAGGGCAGCGATCTGAGTACGCACTCTGGGTCGTTTCATGTCCGTCCCGGGGGAATAGTTAAGTACTCTTACCAATGATGGTGGTCGATGTTAAGGAGGTCGCTGCCGGACGTCAAGACGCGTCCACATATGTAGACGGCTTACAGATGGGGGTTTCGCATCCGTGTCACGGGCGTTACTTTGTCAGTCATCAATGTCCCGCCCTCAGGAGTTGACATGCGCACCCGCACTCTTCGCACGAGCTGCGCCGCCGCCATAGGCCTGGCCATGCTGGCCACCCTCGGAGTCATCGCCAGTCCCGGAGCGGCCGCGCCGGCGGCGACGGCCGCCATCTCGGTCGATCTCGCCCACCCCGGCGCACGCCTGCCGGCCGACCTCGTCGGCTTGTCGTTCGAGATGCGGGAACTCGGCATCGGCAACCTGGACGCCCGCAAGGGCAACCTGGCTCAGCTGTTCCAGACCCTCGGCCGCAGCAATGTCCGCATCTCCGGCAACACCCTGGACCGCGACGGCATCTGGCTGCGCGACGGCGAGGCGCTGCCCAGCCCGCAACCCGACTGGCTGCAGCACGTGGTGAGCCGCTCGGACATCGAGCGGCTCGACGAATTCCTCGGCGAGACCGGCTGGAAGACCGAGGTCGGCATCAACCTGGGCCGGTGGGACGCGGCCGACGCCGCCGACCAGGCGCGGGTCATGACCAGGGTGCTGGGCCGCAAACTGGTCGCGGCCGAATGCGGCAACGAACCCGATCAATGGGTCGGCAAGGGCTTCCGCCCCGCCGGGTTCGCTTACGCCGACTACCGCAAGGACTTCCAGGCCTGCGCGGCCGCGGTGGGCCCGTCGATCCCGCTGGCCGGCCCGGACGCCGCGTCGCCCAGCTCGGCCTGGGCGGCCAACCTGGCCCGCGACGAGTCCCGGCTCGGCCTGGTCATGCTGCACCAGTACGCGATGGACCCGACCGGCACCATGGCCCGCCTGCTGTCCCCCGAGACGTACGCCGGCCAGCTGCGTTCCATCACGCCGAACCTCGACGCGGCCAAGGCGGCCGGCAAGCCGCTGCGCCTCGACGAGACCAACTCGGCCTGGGGCGGTGGCATCGACGGCGTCAGCAACAAGCACGGCTCCGCGCTGTGGGCTCTCGACTACAGCCTCCAGCTCGGCCAGGCCGGTGTCGCGGGCCTCAACTTCCACGGCGGCCTCGGTGTCTGCGACCAGCCCATCTGGAACGGCAAGTGGCAGCTGTACACGCCGATCTGCGCCGCCAGCAAGGCCGGCGAGCTGGCCCAGATCTACAAGGTGATGCCCATCTATTACGGCCTGTGGATGGCCCGCCGGCTGGGCACCGGCCGATACCTGCCGGCCACCCTCACCACCGACCGGAACCTCACGGCCTACGCGGTACGGGGCGACGACGGCCGGCTGCGTCTCGCCGTGATCAGCAAGGAGGATCCCGCCTCCGGCCCGGTCGACGTGTCCATCGCGGTCGGCGGGTCCAACCGCGGCGCCGACGTGCTCACCATGACCGGCAGCAGCCTCACCGGCGTGGACACGGCCGTGCAGGGCGCGACGGTCGGCAGCGACGGCCGCCTCCAGCCCGGCCGGCCCACCCGGGCGCCGGTCCGCGGCGGCACCCTGTCCCTCCAGCTGACCGCGGGCTCGGCGGCGGTCATCACCCTGGACCGCTGAGGCCGGGCACCCGGTAAACGCGACTCAGCGGCCCGTGCAGCAGATCCGGCGACCGATGCGTTCTTAACTAGGGCGCGTTTCATGGCTGGGCCCGGCGCGTCAGGTCCAGCCATGAAACGCGCTACGGGCACCGGACGGGGAGGACGGATGACCTTCGAGGAGTTCGCGGCGACGCGGTCGGCCTCGCTGCTGCGGTACGCGGTGCTGCTCAGCGGCGACCGCGAGGAGGCGCGGGACATCGTCCAGGAGGTGCTGACCCGGGCGCTGGTGAAGTGGAACCGGATCGGGTCGGTGCAGGATCCGTACGGCTATGTGCGGCGGATGGTGACCAACGAGTTCCTGTCGTTGCGGCGGCGCCGGCGGGTGCGGACCGTGCCGCTGGAGCGGGAGACGGTCGACGGGGCGTCGGCGCCACGGGTGCCCGAGCAGCCGGAACCCGACGACGACCTGTGGCGCCTGCTGATGAGGTTGCCGCGCCAGCAGCGGGCGGTGATCGTCCTGCGCTACTACGAGAGCCTCAGTGACCTGGAGATCGCGGAGGTGCTCGGCTGCCGCACCGGAACCGTGCGCAGCAACGCCAGCCGGGCGCTGGCCGCGCTGCGGATCGAGCTCGACGAGCCCACGATCAACGAAAGGATCCTCTCGTGACGAGCCTCGACGAGCTCAAGCGCACCCTCGAACAGCGCGCCGGTCTCGCCCCCGACGCCACGGGCCTGGTGGAGCAGGCGCGGGCCGGCGCCGTACGCCTGCGCCGCCGCAACCGGATCCGCGCGGCCGCCGCCGTCGTCGTCGCCGTGACTCTCGTGGTGAGCGCGCCGTCGGTCGTCCGGTCGTTCTCGGCCGAGCCGCCGCCGAACCCGGCCGGCCCGATGACCTACTACCGCGAGCCGTTCCAGCTGACCCTGGAGCTGGCGCCGAGCCCGATCTACTTCACCATGACCCACGGCACGCAGGGCCGGACCCAGTTCCTCATCGCCCGGCCGGTCAAGTCGGTCCAAGCCGACTCGGGCGGCACCATCGCGGCCCACGACCCCGGCACGTTCGACCCGACCAGGCTGCGCCGCGGCGAGCAGGTGACCGTGAACGGCCATCCGGCCTACTACGTCAACGAGCTTGATCCGCCCGCACCGGCCGGCTCGGCGGGCTCGGACGGACCCAGCCCGGGGGGATCGGCCTACCGGATCCGGGAGGCGGTCGGCTGGCAGGATGCGTCCGGGGCCTGGGTGCTCGTCTACGAGGGCGCGAATCGCGCCGCGATGCTGAGGCTGGCCGAGAGCGTGCGTCTGACCGCGCCGCGCGCCGCGCGAGCCCCGGTGCGGTTCGGCTGGGTGCCGAACGATCTGCCGGTCACCTATACCGAGACCAGAGACGTGGCGGCGAACGGGGTGTCGGCCGACATCGGTTTCGGTGACCCCGGGGAATCCGTCCCGCAGTCGTCCAGCCCGTTCTTCTCCATGCCCTATCGCACTCCGCTGACGGTCAGCGCGTTGCCGATGAACGGCATCATGACCGCGTGGGGCGAGGACTACGCCGATCGGCCCGTGCGCACCATCGCGGGGCATCGGACCTGGTACGTCGAGGGCGACGACGGCAACTTCCCCAGCCGGGACGGCAGCCACATGATGATCCAGGCGGGCTCGTGCGGGATCACCGTCATAGTCAAGGACCGGGCTTCGATCCCGTACGCGGCCCTCGAGCGCATGATCCAGAACATGACCTTCGGCGGGTGCGACGACACCTCGGACTGGCTACCGGTGATCGGCTCCTGACTCCCGGGCCGACGTGGTGAACCGGCCATTCGGTTACCCCGGCGGCGCGATTGTGAGAAAGCCGCGGCGTACGGGCGCCTCATCAGTTCCTGACATCTCGTCACCACACTTTCGATACTTCGCGATCGAACTGCCGCTCCCGCTGCGGCAACCGCGCGGAGCCGGAGGTGATGACGTCGATGACGCAACAACAGTGGACCGGCAGCAGACGAGTGCTTCTCGCCCTCGGTGGTTTGTCTCTGCTCAGCGCCTGCGCCGAGCCGCAGCCGCGGCCTCAGCCGGAATCGTCCGCACTGCCACCGGCCACGATCCGGCCCTCGCCGCCCCCGCCGCCACCGTCCCCGACCGGACTGCCGCGCATTCCGGTGCAGAAGGAGCCGCGGTACGTCGTCCCGGCCGCGTCGGCCGTCAAGGGCTCGCGGGTCGTGGCCCTGACCTTCGACGACGGACCGCATCCGGCGTACACCCGGCAGGTGCTCAAGCTGCTGCGCAAACATCACGTCAAGGCCACCTTCTTCGTGATCGGGCAGCAGGCCGCCGCCCACCCCGACCTGGTGCGGTCCATCGTCGACGACGGGCATACGGTCGGCACCCACAGCTGGTCGCACGCGAACCTCAGCCATCTGCCCGCCGGACGCGTGCGGACCGAGGTGGGCCGGGCGGTGGACACCGTCGCCGCGACGACCGGCAAGATTCCGGAGCTCTTCCGGGCCCCGTACGGGAGCTGGTCGCGCACGGTCTTCCAGACGTGCGCCTCGCTCGGCCAGATCTCGATCGCCTGGGACGTGGACCCCCGCGACTGGGACAATCCCGGTGCGGGCCGGATCCGTTCGAGGATTCTGGACCAGGTCGGCAACCGGTCCATCGTGCTCACTCACGACGGTGGCGGCGAGCGGTCCCAGACCGTACAGGCTCTGCGCAGTGTTCTGCCCGTCCTGCTCGATTCCGGCTACCGATTCGTGGGGGTGTGAGCGATGGCCGAACGCCGAAGTCGGCGACGCCGCTGGTGGCTGGTGCTGACGGTGGTTCTGGCGGTGCTCGCCACCGGGTCGGTGGCCGCCGTCGCCGGGATGCGGATGCTCTCGCACCGCTACGAGGACGCCGTCGACCGGGCCGACCTCCTGCCGCCGGCCCCGACCCGGTCCGCGGGCGCCAAAACCGAGCCGCCCAAGGTGCGCGGACCGATGAACCTGCTGCTGATCGGGTCGGACAGCCGGACCAACGGCGAACCGGGTGACGGGCGCAGCGACGTCGTCATCCTCGTGCACATCCCCGCCTCGACCGGCCACGCCTACGTGATTTCCATACCGCGCGACACGTACCTGCCGATCGCCACGGCCGACGGGGAGCGCGGGCCGCGCAACAAGGTCAACGCGGCCTTCGCGTGGGGCGGCGCGCCCCGGCTCGTCCAGACGCTCAACCGCTTCGGCGGCATCACCGTCGACTGGCCGCTCATCGTGGACTTCGCCGGCATCCGCAAGCTCACCGATCTGGTCGGCGGCGTCGACGTGACCATCGACAAGAGGAGCGTGGACGCCTACCGGTTCCTGCCCGAGGACAGCCCGTACCCGTCGGCGCCGTGCACCGACCCGCAGGGCCGGCCCCGCCGCTGCGTCGTCTTCCCCGCCGGCCGGGTGCATCTCGACGGCAAGCTCGCCGAGTTCTATGTGCGTCAGCGCCGCGGGCTGCCCAACGACGACTTCGACCGGTCCCGGCGGCATCAGCAGTACCTGCGGGCACTGGCCGAAAAGATGGCCGACCAGAACCTGCTGACCGACCCGCAGAAGCTGGATCGGCTGGTCCGGACCGCGGCCGGGATGCTCACCGTCGACCGGCACATGCCGGTGCAGCGCCTCGCCTTCACGCTTCGTCACCTGCGCGCCAAGGATCTGACGTTCCTGACCCTGCCGATCGCCGAGAACCGGAACGTGCCCGGCGTCGGCGCGGTCATGGTGCCCGACGCGGCGCGCTGCCGGGAACTGTTCGCCGCGCTGCGCGGCGGCCGGCTCGACGAGTACGTGCGGGAACACCCGCCCAACGACGTACGGCACGGTCGCTGAGCTCAGGCCGGTCGCACGAGCTGGGTCTCCAGATCGCGCAGGGCCTGGAACAGCGCCTCCGAGAAGGTCGGGAACGGCTGGACGACGTCCAGGAGCTCCAGCAGGGGGATACGGGCCCGGATGGCCACGGTCGCCTGCTGGAGCCATTCGGCCGCCTCGGGCCCGACCGCGTAGGCGCCGACCAGCCGTTCGCCGTCCGACACCAGGGTGACGAAGCCCGGGTGGGCCTCGTACGCCCGCGTGTACGTCGCGGTGCGGGCCACCGCGGACAGCGGGACCGTGGCGGTGAAGTCGCCGGTCGTCTCGCCCACCGACGCCGCCTGCGGGTCGCTGAACACCACCCTCGGCATGGCCTCGTAGTGGGCGGCCCGCGGTCGCCCGAGGATGTTGGCGGCCGCGACCCGCCCCTGGTACTGCCCGGCGTGGGTGAGATTCCAGAGGCCGGTGACGTCGCCGATGGCCCACAGATCGTCTCCGCAGGACATGCGATCGTCCACCCGGATGCCTTGCGGCCGGGCCTCGATGCCCACCGTTTCCAGCCCGATGAGGTCGACCCGCGGGCGACGGCCCGTGGCGACGAAGATCCGGTCGGAGCGCACGGCCGTGCCGTCGGCGAAGCCGACGACGTAGTCCGCGCCGTCCAGCCGGACACTGGCCGCCTCCTGGCGCAGGCGCAGGTCCACTCCGTCACCGGCCAGCGCCGACCCGATGGCCTCGGCCAGCGGGCGTGGCTCGCCGGGCAGCACCCGGTCGCTCCGGTCGACCAGGACCACCGACGCTCCCATCCGGGCCAGGGCCTGGCTCATTTCCACCCCGACCGGCCCGGCGCCGAGCACCACCAGCCGATCGGGCAGCTCGGTGAGCGCGGTGATCTCGCGGTTCGTCCAGATGCCGGGCAGCTCGCGCAGACCGGGAATGTCGGGGACAACGGGGTCGGATCCGGTCGCGATGACGATGTGGCCGGCGCGGTACGTCGTGCCGTCGACGTCGACCGCGCGGGGGCCGGCCAGCCGGCCGCGTCCGCGAACGACGTCGACCCCGGCGTCCCGGGCCCACCGAGCCTGGCGGTGGTCGTGGTAGTGGGAGACCATGAAGTCGCGCCAGGCCAGCGCGGCCCGCACGTCCAGAGGTGATCCGTTGACGGCCTCCGCCGCTCCGGGCACCTCGCGAGCCGCCGCCAGCGCCTCGCCGGGGCGCAGCAACGTCCTGGACGGGATGCAGCCCCAGTAACAGCACGTGCCACCCAGGAGCTCGCGCTCCACCACAGCGACACGTGCGCCGCCCTCGGCCAGCACCTCCGCGCAGTGCCCGCCCGGTGCGCCACCACCCAGCACGATGACGTCGTAGCTGGTCATCGCGTCCGTCGAGGTCATACGACGACCATGGCGCACGGGGCCGGCCCGGCGAACCCGGGAACGGCACTGGTCGGAGCGGGACCAGTACGCGTCACGAAATCGAGGGCAGACCAACCCGGCATCAACGACTATGCTTGCGGAGGTGTCCGGCGACTCTGTACGCCTCGACTCCGTACACCTCGATGCCAACCACCTCGGCTCTGTTCGGCTCGGCTCTGTTCGCCTTCACGGCCGGAACAACGAGATCCGCGCGCTGGAACGCCTGTGCGGCGATGTGCGAGCCGGTCAGAGTGCCGCTCTGGTCATCCACGGCGAAGCCGGCGTCGGCAAGACCGCGCTTCTGCGGTATGCGACTCAGCTCGCCCTGCCGCATTTCCGGATCGCCCAGATCGCCGGCGTCGAGTCCGAGGCCGAGCTGGTGTACGCGGGCCTGCACCAGCTCTGTGCGCCGATGCTCGGCCACCTCGAGGCGCTTCCGGAGCCTCAGCGGTCGGCGTTGTGCGTCGCGTTCGGGCTCGCCGACGGAACCGCCCCGGATCGCTTCCTCGTCGGCCTGGCCACGCTGAGCCTGCTCGCCGAGGTCGCCGGCCACCGGCCGCTGATCTGCCTGGTCGACGACGCGCAATGGCTCGACCGGGCTTCGAGCGAGATCCTCGGTTTCGTCGCTCGCCGGCTCGCCGCCGAGTCGGTGGCCATGGTGTTCGCCGTCCGTGACGATCAGGACGGCTTGGGCCGGGGCCGGCTGACCGGCTTGCCGGTGATGGACCTCGGCGGCGTCAGCGGTGAAGACGCGCGGGCGCTGCTGGCCACCGTGGTGCCCGGGCGCCTCGACCCGCATGTCTCCGATCGCCTGGTGGCCGAGACGGCCGGCAATCCGCTGGCCCTGCTGGAGTTGCCACGCGGCATGAGCCCCGCGGAACTGGCGGCCGGGTTCGGGCCGCCGACCGCCGGCGGAGCGGCGGCCGGCGTGGAGAGCCATTACGCCGGACGGCTCCGTCTGCTTCCCGCACCGACACAGCGGCTCATGCTGCTGGCCGCCTGTGACGGCACCGGGGACGTCACGACCGTCTGGCGGGCCGCGGCCATCCTCGGCATCGGGTTCGACGCCGCGCGGCCCGAGGTGACCGATGGGCTGTTCGAGATCGGCGCGCAGGTCCGGTTCCGTCATCCCCTGGTGCGGTCGGCCGTGTACAGGTCCGCCTCGGTGGACGAGCGCCGAGCCGCCCATCAGGCGTTGTCGCTGGTCACCAACGCCGCGACCGATCCCGACCGCCGGGCCTGGCACCGCGCCCAGGCCAGCGCGGGCCCCGACGAGGAAGTCGCGGTGGAACTCGAGCGCAGCGCCGACCGGGCCCAGGCGCGTGGCGGGTTCGCCGCGGCCGCGGTGTTGCTGGAACGCTCGGCGGGCCTGACCGTGCGGCCGGCCGTGCGGTTCGAGCGAAGACTGGCGGCCGTACGGTCACACCTGCGTGCCGGCGGGTTCGACACGGCGCTGGCGTTGCTGGCCGCGGCCGAGTCCGAGGCGCCGGACGATCTGGCCGTGGCCCGCGTCGCGCTGTTGCGGGGGCAGGTGGCGTCGGCGTCCGACGGTGGCGGCGACGCGCCGCTCCAGCTGTTCAAGGCGGCCGGGCGCCTGGAACGCCTCGACACCGCGCTGTCCCGCCGGACCTATTCGGATGCCTGGGGCGCCGCGATGTTCGCCGGCCACCTCGCCGAGCCGGGCGGCGAACTGCCCGAGGTGTCCCGGGCGGCGCGCGTGGGTCCCCGGCCGGACGTTCCGTTGCGCCCGTTCGGCCGGGTCCTGGAAGGGCTCCTCGTCCTCGCCACCGACGGCCGGGCGAAGTCCGAGCCGATGCTCCGCGACGCGCTCGGCGCCCTGTTCGCAAGCGACCTGCCCGTCGAGAACTGGCTTCATCATGGGGCTCTGGCCGCCACGGCCGCGGCGGCGATCTGGGACCTGGAGGCCTGGAGCGCGGTGAACAGCCGGCAGGTCAGCCTCGCCCGCGAACTCGGTGCGCTCGCCGTGCTTCCGACCCCGCTGAGCGGGTTGGCCCTGGTGGCCACGTGGCGGGGCGACTTCGAGACAGCGGCCCGGCTGACGGCGGAACACCACACGGTCACGGAAGCGACGGGGACCCGCATCGCCCCGTACGGGGCCTTGCTGCTCGCCGGTTATCGGGGGAGCGTGGAGGAGGCGTCCGCCCTCATCGCGGCGACCACGGAAGACTCGATCAGCCGGGGCGAGGGGCTCGGTGTGGACCACGCACGGTGGAGCGCCGCGATCCTGAACAACAGCGTCGGGCGCTACCCGGAGGCGATGGCGGCCGCTCATCCCGCCGACCCGGGCGCCCCCGGACTCCTGGTCTCCACCTGGATGCTGCCCGAACGCATCGAGGCGGCGATCCGCTGCGGGGAACGGGACGTGGCCGTGGCGGCGCTCGAGGAGTTCGAGTCCACGGCCAACCCCGGCGCGCACGGCTGGGGCCGCGGCATCGCGGCGCGCTCGCGGGCCATGCTCAGCCACGGCGACGTTGCCGACGGTCTCTTCCGGGAGGCGATCGACGAGCTGGGCCGGGCCGGGGTCCGCGGGGAACTGGCCCGCGCCCAGCTGGTGTTCGGGGAATGGCTCCGCCGGGAAAACCGGCGCGGCGAGGCCCGGGAACATCTGCGGACCGCCCACGACATGTTCGTGGCGATGCCGGCCGACGGTTTCGCCGAACGGGCCCGCCGGGAGCTTCTCGCGACCGGGGAACACGTCCGTCGCCGGCCGGACGGCAACCGTGCGGAACTGACCCCTCAGGAACTGCACATCGCCCAGCTCGCCCGCGACGGTCACACCAACCCGGAGATAGCGGCGGAGTTGTACATCAGCTCCCGCACGGTGGAGTGGCACCTGCGCAAGGTGTTCACCAAGCTGGGAATCAGCTCACGACGCGGCCTCAAGAGCGCCTTGCCGAGCCGCCGCCCGACCGGACCGGGCGTGTGAGGAGCCGGGTCATGACTACCATCCCGGTCGTCCTGCTTCTGGCGCTGCCGGCCCTGATCGGGCTCGCCGCATGTGGCGGGCCCGGCGGGATCACGGCCGTCTCCTATGGAGGCGTGCGGGATCAGGGCTCGACCGGGTTCGTCGCGGCCGATCTGGGGGCTTCTTCGCAGCGCAGGGGCTGACGTTCTCGCCGACCTGGGCGACGGGCGGGACGGTGATCCTGCAGGGGCTGGTGAGCGGGGACTTCAAGGTGGCCAACGTCGGTCCGGCGCAGCTCTACGACGCCATCGGCAACGGCGCCTGTGCCCGGGTGCTCCGCCCGACCCAGGGCGCGTCGTACGGGGTGATCGCCCGGCCCGGCCTCGGCCTCGACAGCACCCGGCCCTACCCCGGCACCCTCGCCCAGCTACGCGGCCGCACGGTCGGTGTGCCCACCCGCGGCGCCGCCCAGGAGCTCGTGTTCCGGTCGGTGCTGGCCGAGGCCGGGCTGAACCCGGACACCTATGTCACATGGGTGGCCATCGGTGCCGGTGCCGCCGCCGCGACCGCCTTCGCCTCCGGGAGGGTGGACGCGGCGTTGTCCTATTCGCAGCTGGAGATGAACCTCGCGGCCGGCGGCACCGCCTTCGACCGGCTGGTGGATCTGGCCGGCCGGGACAGCCCGCTGGGGCCGTTCTGGCAGTCGGTCGCCGTCGCGAACTGCGCCTGGGCCGACGACCATCACGACACGGTGTGACGTTCTGCCATGCGCTCAACCAGGGCTTCCAGGCACTCGGGCGGGAACCGGAGGCGGGGCCACGGGCGTTCGCCCAGCTCGGTCTCGGATCGGATCACGACCAGGTGAGGACGGCGTGGCGGAAGTACCGGACCGCGGTCGTGGACATCCCGCCCTTCACCGAGCGGAACTGGAACCATCAGGCGAGATCCGCCTCCGGTGGTGTGGCGCCGGACTTCTCCGAATACGTGGTCGACGGCTGCTCGACGGCATGATCGGGTCGTACGTCGGTCGGAGGCGGGCACGATGAGAACGGCCGGGGCGGCCGCGCACCGCGTCTGGTTGTGGCGCGTCGCCGTGCCGCCCGTCGTGGTCGGCCTGTGGCAGCTCGTGTACCAGCTCGACGTGACCAGTCGCGTCCTGCTGCCGGCGCGTTGTCGGCCGTCGCCGGCATCCCGCTCGGAATTCTGCTCGGCATGCTGCCCCGTACGTGGGCCGTGCTGGCGCCGTACCTCAACGCGGTCAACAGCATGCCGCGCATCGCGCTCGCACCGGTCTTCCTCGTCGCGTTCGGCATCGGGCAGAGCTCCAAGATCGCCCTCGGGTCCAGCATCGCTTAGCACCGACGAGGACCACCGCAGGGTGTCCGTCCGGACCGTGCTGGCCGGCGTGTTACATGTTCGCCCGCGACGCGCTCCTGCCCTGGCGCACCGCGCGCGCCAACGTGGAGCTGGGCCTGGAGCTGCGGGGGAGCGCGGCATCCGCCAGGCACGAGCGCGCCCGGCAGATGCTCGACCTGGTGCACCTGTCCACGGTCGCCGGCAAGTATCCTTCCCAGCTGTCGCAAGGCATGCGCCAGCGGGTCGCGCTGGCCCGGACCCTGGCCTCCGACCCCGAACTGCTGTTGATGGACGAGCCGTTTGCCGCCCTGGACGCCCTCACCCGCTCGTCCATCCGCGACATGCTGCTCGACATCTGGGACAACGAGGCGCACCGCAAGACCGTCCTGTTCGTGACCCACGACCTCACCGAGGCGCTCGTCCTCGCCGATCGGGTCGTCACGCTCGGACCCGGCGGTGTGCGGAGCGACGTGGAAGTGCCGTACGGCCGTCCCCGCGAAGAACGGGCCCTGATGGCTCGAGCCGACTACCGCGCCCTCTACGACCGCCTCCGCGCCGACCTCACCATTGACGACTGAGCGGGGCCGCCGGGTCAGCGCAGCGAGCGGAAGGCGGCACGGATCTCGCGGCTGAACAACGCCGGTTCCTCCCAGGCGGCGAAGTGCCCGCCGCGCGAAGGTTTGTTGTAGTAGCTGAGGGTCGGGTAGCCGATCTGAGCCCAGCTCCGCGGCGCCTGGAAGATCTCGCCCGGGAAGGCGCTCACGGCGACCGGGACGGACACCGGGGGAGGGCTCTGGCCCGTACCGGCGCTCTGTTTCCTCTCCCAGTAGGTGCGGGCGGCCGACTCGCCGGTGCCGGTCAGCCAGTAGACCGAGATGTTGTCGAGGACGTGTTCGCGGGTGAGGTTGCCCGACGCCGGGCCGCCGAGGAAGGCCCGTGAGATCTTGAGGTAGCTGTCGGTGTCGTGGTCGAGCATCCAGGCGGCCAGGGCGACCGGGGAGTCCAGGAGCGCGTAGCCGATCGTCTGCGGCCGCGTCCCCTGCTCGACGAGGTAGCCGTTGCCGGTCGTTGTGAAAACCTGCAGGGCGGCTTGGGCGGCCTTCTCCTCGTCGGTGTTCTTCGGCAGGTTGCCGGTGCCGGCCAACGCCGTGACGAGCAGGTTCAGGTGGATGCCGAGCAGTCCGGCCGGCGCCAGACGGCCGATGCTGTCGGTGACCGCGGCGCCGATGTCACCACCCTGGGCGACATATCGGGCATAGCGGAGGCGGCGCATCAGCTCGGCCCAGGCGCGTGCGGTCCGGTTGGTGTCCCACCCGAGTTGCCGCGGTTTGCCGGAGAAGCCGTAGCCGGGAATCGACGGCAGCACCAGATGGAAGGCGTCCGCCGCCCGTCCGCCGTGCGCGGTCGGATCGGTGAGCGGGCCGACGGTCTCGAGCAGTTCGACGATCGAGCCGGGCCAGCCGTGCGTCATGATCAGCGGCAGCGCGTCCCGGTGCCGCGAGCGGATGTGCAGGAAGTGCACGTCGACGCCGTCGATCTCGGTGCGGAACTGCGGCAGCGCGTTGAGTTTGGCCTCGAACCGGCGCCAGTCGTACCGGGTCGTCCAGTAGCGGGCGAGAGCTTGGGCGGTCGCCAGTTGCACGCCCTGCGAACGGTCGCCGACGAGCTCGCGGGACGGCCAGCGGGTCGCGGCGACGCGGCGGCGCATCGCGGCTACCTGCTCGGGCCGGACAGCGACCCGGAACGGGCGGATTCCCGAAGCGCCGGACGGCGCCGCGCTCGCCGGCTCCGCACCGAGCGCGGCCGGCGTGGCGACCGTGAGGCCGGCGGCGAGGGTGCCCTGCAGCAGTTGACGTCGAGTGGGTTGAGACGCGGAAGTCATCATGCATCACTTTCTTGGGGGGATCGGGGGTCAGCGCAGTGAGCGGAAGGCGGCTCGCACCTGCGCCGCGAACAACTCCGGCTCTTCCCAGGCGGCGAAGTGGCCGCCCCGTTCGGCCACCCCGAAGTAGTCCAGCGTGGGGTAGGACTTCTCGGCCCAGCTGCGCGGAGTCCGCCAGATTTCGCCGGGGAACGTGGTGAAGCCGACCGGAACCCGGGGATCCGGAAGGGGCGGCCGGCCCGCGGCGGGGGCGTCCGGTCCGTACGCCTCCCAGTACGACCGGGCGGTCGATGCCCCGGTGCCGGTCAGCCAGTAGGCCGTGACGTTGTCGAGGATGTGGTCGCGGGTGAGGTTGCCGGTGGGCCGGTCGTCGACGAACGCACCGGCGATCTTGTAATAGGCGTCGGTGTCGTGGTCGATCATCCAGGCGGCGAGGGCGGCCGGCGAGTCCAGAAGGGCGTATCCGATCGTCTCGGGCCGGGTCGCCATCTCGACGAAGTAGCCGTTCCCGCTGGTCTGGAAGACCTTGATCGCCTCGAGCGCCGCCCGTTCCTCCTCGGTGGCGCTGGGCAGCGACGCCGGATCGTTGAGCGCGGGCACGAGCAGGTTGGTGTGGATGCCGGCCAGGCCCTCCGGCCCGAGTCGCCCGATCGCGTCGGTCACCCCGGCGCCGACGTCTCCGCCCTGGGCCACGTACCGGTCGTAGCCGAGCCGGCGCATCAGCTCGGCCCACGCCCGGGCGGTACGCACCAGGTCCCACCCGACCTCGGCCGGCTCGTCCGAGAAGCCGTACCCGGGCAGGGACGGGAGCACGAGGTGGAACGCGTCCGCGGCGGAGCCACCGTGGGCGGCCGGATCGACGAGCGGGCCGGCGGCGTCCAGCATCTCGATGACCGAACCGGGCCAGCCGTGCGTCATGATCAGCGGCAACGCATCGGGGTTCTCCGACCGGATGTGGACGAAGTGGATCCGGACGCCGTCGATCTCGGTGGTGAACTGGGGCAGCTCGTTCAACCGCGACTGCACCCGCTCCAGGTCGTATTCCTTCTCCCAGTACTGGCCCAACGCCCGCATGGTGGCCAGTTGCACACCCTGGGAGCGGTCGCCGACGAGTTCCCGGGACGGCCAGCGCGTCGCCGTGAGCCGGTGACGCAGGTCGTCGAGGGCCTCTTTGCGGAACTGCACGGTGAACGGTTCGATCGTGGTCATGGCGCGCACTGCCTTTCAGCCGGGATTTCCCATCAGCCTCGCAACGCCCGGGGGTGGCTCGTACCCGTGGAAGTCCCGGGTCGACACACGGGCGCCCGCGCCGCCCGGCCCCGCGTGACGACCGGCAGGCCCTGCGTAAGGCGCCGCGCCGGCCGTCGGCCAGTGACGCCACGTCATCGATTGTGGTGACGTGACGGACCTGATCGCGTCGCCGTCCGGCTGGTGTGCTGACCGGCATGGTTTTGCTGAATGCTGGAAAGCTGTCCAGGGCGCTCGCCGCGGCGCTTCTCGTGCCGCTCGCCGCCTGCACTTCGGAGCGGCCGGCCCCGGCGACCTCCGAGGGGCCGGCCGGGCTCGAACGGTTCCACCAGCAGACGCTGCAGTGGACGAAGTGCGACGACTACACCTCGACCGCGACCGAGAGCGCGGTGATGGCGCTGGTCAACGGTCTGGAGTGCACCCGCCTGGAGGTGCCCCTGAGCTATGACGACCCGGGCGGGCGCACCATCCAGGTCGCCGTCGCACGCCGCCCGGCGCAGGGTGACAAGCTCGGCTCGCTAGTGACCAACCCGGGTGGGCCCGGCGGGTCGGGCCTGTTCGGCGCGGCCACCACCGTCCTCGGGCTGGACAAGGCGAAGAGCCCGCTGGTCGAGCGGTTCGACCTGGTCGGCTTCGACCCCAGGGGAGTGGGCGCCACCGAGCCGGCGGTCGACTGCTACACCGACGCGGAGGCCGACCGGGGCGACGTGCCGCTGACCACGCAGGGGACGACCGTGCAGTGGACCGAGGACGACACCCGCGCGGTGGTCGAACGCTGCGCCAAGGGCTCGGGCGGCCCGGAGGCGCTGGCGCATGTCGGCACCCGCGAGGTCGCCCGCGACATGGACGTCCTGCGCGTGGTGCTCGGCGACGAGAAGCTCACCTTCCTGGGCCAGAGCTACGGCACCCGGCTCGGCGCGGTCTACGCCGAGCAGTTCCCGCGCAACGTCCGCGCCATGCTGCTCGACGGGGCCATCGACTCCCGGCAGGGCACCGTCGAGCGGCGGATCTTCGCGTACACCGGATTCCAGGCGGCCTTCGAACGCATGGCGGCGTTCTGCGCACGGCAGGCCGGCTGCCCGATGGGCCGCGATCCGAAGACGGCCACCGCCGAGTTCCAGAAGCTCGTGCGGCCCCTGTACGACCGGCCGGTCCCGGCCCTGGGCGGCCGGCTGGACTTCGACGGCGCGGTCGGCGGCGTGATCTCCGGGCTGTACACCCAGACGGCGTGGCCGCGCATCGTCAAGGGGCTCACGCAGCTGCGGCAGGGACGCGGCGACGAGCTGGCCCGGATCGGGTTCGACTTCGCCGGCCGGGACGCCAAGGGCGCCTGGCCCAACTTCAGCGAGGCCAACTTCGCCATCAACTGCATGGACGAGCAGCGGCTGAGTGAGCAGCAGGGCAACGAGCTGCGGGCCGCGATCTTCAAGGCGGCGCCGTTCATGGATCCGGGCGCCGGCTTGTCCACCGGGGCACGCGACGGATGCGAGCACTGGCCGGCCGCGCCCACCCTCGGTTTCCCGTACGCCGAGGACGTGCGGGGCCTCCCCGGCACGCTGGTCGTGTCGATCACCGGCGACCCGACGACACCACACGCCGGCGCCGTCCGCCTCGCCGAGACGCTGGGCAGCGCGCTGCTGACGGTCCGCGGCGAGGGGCACACCATCGTCATGGCCGGCACGAATCCCTGCGTCGACAAGGCGGCCGCCGACTACCTGATCGACTTGAAACTGCCCGGCGAGGGCGCGACCTGCACCCTCTGAAGCACCCCACCCGGCCGGACCCTAGCCCAGAAGGGCCCGGACCTCGGCGGCCTCGGGGGCGCCGCAAGCGGTGTACATGGTCAGGGCCTGCTCGAGGTGGTGACGGGCCCGGACGTCGTCGCCCAGCGACTGGTGGGCCCAGCCGATTCCGGCGTGGGCGCGCGCCTCCTGCTGGAAGTCGTCGGCGTCGGGCGCCATGGCGAGGGCGGCCGTGTGGTGGGCCAGGGCCTCGGCCGGGCGGCCGGCCGTCCGGGCCGCTTCGCCGAGACCGTTGAACGCCCACACCTCGCCGATCACGGAGCCGATCTCGCGGTTGATCCGCAGGGACTGCCGGTGGAAGTCGGCGGCCTCGCCGGGCCGGCCGAGGCGGGTGTGCAGCAGGCCCAGGCTGTCCAGCGCGTTGCCCTGGGCGGCCGGGCTGCCGAGCTTCCGATAGAGGGTCAGCGCTTGGCCCAGATGGTCGCCGCCTTCGGCCAGACGGCCCATCCGGGTCTCGATGTCGCCGAGAACGTTCAGCGCGTACGCCTCACCGTCAGCGCTGCCGCGGCGGCGAGCGAGTTCGAGGGCCTGCCGGCAGTAGTCGGCGGCCTCGGCGAAGCGGCCCACGCGGTCCAGGAAGATGCCCAGGCCGCACAGCGCGTTGACTTCGCCGACCGGGTCTCCGGCCTGCAGGTACAACTCCAGGGCCTGCCGCGTGTGGTCGAGGGCGTCGGCGTAGTCGCCGGTCCGCTGTTCCGCCATGCTGAGGTTGTAGAGGACCCGGCCCTGGCCGCCGAGGTCACCGGACTCCCGGAACAGATCGAGGGCCTGCCGGAAGTGGTCGGCGGCCGCGCCGGGACGGCTCAGCCGCAGGTGCGCGAAGCCGAGGTGGGTGAGGGCCAGCGCCTCTTCGCCGGGGTCACCGCGCTGGCGGGCGGCGTTGACGGCGTGACCGAACATGGTCAGGGCGTCGGCTTGAGAGCCGCCGGCGAGGTGGCGGTACAAGCTGCTGGCCAGTGCGACGGTGTGGCCGGGCCACCCTTGTGTCGCGGCATGCGCGGCGACGGCGAGGATGGTCTGCCGTTCGATGTCCAGCCAGGCCAGCGCGGTTTCGGGGCCGGTCAGCTCCGGGCCCGGCGTCGCGGCGGGGGCGGCTTCCGGCCGGCGGTAGGTCTCCGCGGGATACAGGACGTCCACGGCGGCCGCCGCGGTGGCGACGTAGTGGTCGAACAGACGGGTCAGGGCGGCGCGCCGCGCGGGTGGCGGGTCCTCGTCGTGGGTCCGGGTGGCGGCATAGGCCCGGACCAGGTCGTGCAGGACGTACCGGCCCTCGGCGGCCGGCTGGAGCAGGTGGTCGCGGCGCAGCTCCTCCAGTTGCTGCCGGGCGGCCGGCAGTCCGGTGCCGGTGAGCGCGGCCGCCGCGTACACGTCGAAGTCCTGACCGGGGTGCAGCGCGGTCAGCCGTAACAGCCGCTGCTGCTCGGGCGGCAGGTGCCGGTAGGACAGGTCGAGGGCGAGCGCGACGCCGGTGTCCAGCCGCCGGTCGCGGTGGCGGTCGTCGAGCCGGGCGGCGTGGTCGGTCAGGGTCCAGCCGGGCATGCCCGAGATGTGGCCGGCCAGCAGGCTCAGCGCCAGGGGCAGACGGCCGCAACGCTCGGCGATCCGCGCCGGTGCGCCGGGATCGGGGCCCACCGGCACGCTCCCGGTCGCGGCGGCGAGGAACGTCACCGCCTCGTCGGAAGCGAAGACGTCCACCTCGAGGCGCAGGCCGACGGGCAGATGCCGCCGGCTGGTGACCAGCGTCAGGCAGTCGGGGCCGGTCGGCAGCAGGGGGCGTACCTGCTCCTCGGTGGCCGCGTTGTCCAGAACGACCAGTGCCCGTACGCCGGACAGAAGCTCCCGGAACAGCACACTGCGCGCCGCCTGCCCGCGCGGAATCCGGTGGCCCGGCACCCCCAGCAACCGCAGGAACCCGTCCAGCACCGCGGCCGGATCGGCCGGTGGCTGCGCCGGATCGGGGTGGAAGCCGCGCAGGTTCACGAACAACACCCGGTCGAACGGGCCCAGCAGATGCCCCGCATGCACGGCCAGCTGGGTCTTGCCGACTCCGGCCATCCCCTCGATCACGCACACCGGGGCTTGCCGCAGCCGGTCCAGTTCCCCCACCCGGCCGGTGAAGCCCGGCAAGTCCTGCGGCAGTGAATCCTGCACGCGTACCTGGGAGACCGCCTGGGATTCGCCCATGACCCGGCGCAGCGCCTGCCGCCAGCGGTCCACATTGTCCGCGTTCGGGTGCAGCGCGGACACCACCGCCAGCACCAGGTCGGCGTTCAGCCGCCGCCGGCCGGGCCGGAAACAATCGGCCACCGTCGACCGGCCCGTCAGCTCACCCGCCGGCCGCCCGGCCGCCGCCCACGCCGCATTGACCCGGTCCAGGATCACCCCGTACGACGGATCGCCCGCCCACGCCTTGAGCAACCGCAGCCGTTCGACGAGGTCGTCGACGTGGACCGCCTCGGCCGGATCGGGCAGCGATTCGAAAGGCATGCCCGGCAAATTACCGGACACAGTGGAGCGGGCGGGCGACCGATTGACGACACAAAGTCAGAACTGCAGCACGGCCTGGAGTTCCTGTCGCTTGCGGGCCGCGAGATCGGTGAGCAGCTGAGGTCCTTCGTCGAACGGCACGACCGCGGTGACCAGGTGCTTCCGGATCGCCGGACCGTAGGCGCCCAGGAGGTCGATCGTCTCGGCCGAGAGGCGTTCGCGGTCCCACGTCGGTGTGAGGCCGCGCGGCACCCGGCCGATCTGGGCGCAGCGTACGGCCAGCCCGTTGTGGTGGAACTCCGCGCCGAGCCTGAGCTCGTCCGCGCCGCCCTGGTAGAACGCCAGGTCGATCACCGTGCCCTGCGGGCGCAGCAGCCGGAGGGCCAGGTGCAGCGACGCGGCCTGGCCCCGGCATTGGAACACCACGTCGGCCCCGCGGTCGTCGGCGGTGTGCCGCCAAGCGGTCTTCAGCGTCACGGCCGGGTCACCGGCCGCCGGGTCGAGCACGTCCAGCCCGAGCGCCGAGGCGACCTCGCGCCGGGCCGGCGTCGGATCGACGACCACTACCGACGCGGCGCCGTGCCGGCGTGCGAACAGCGCGGTCAGCAACCCCACCACACCGGCGCCGGTCACCACGACGCGTCGGCCGGCGACCCCGTCACCGAGCCCGCGCACCGCGGGGCCGTGCAGGTCGGCGGCCGCGTGCAGCAGCCCGTTGGCGCAGATCGGGCCCATGTGGGCCACGTAGATGCCCAGCAGCGGGTCCAGATCGGACGGCAGTGGGACGACGCGGTCGCGCAGCGGGTCACCGGTCCAGCCGGTCCGGTGCCCGTACGTCATCGCCACGACGGTGCCCTCGGTGACCGCCGGGGTGCGGCTCTCGACGACCTGGCCGACCTCCATGTATCCCAGCCGCCGCACCGGATAGGCCGATTCGGGGGCGCCGCCGAACAGACCCAGCACCGGGTCGAACCCCTCGTGCAGCGCCGGATTGGTGCCCTTGACGTAACTCAGCTCGGTGCCGGCCGAGATGCCGCTGTAGAGGGTGCGCACCCGGAAGGGGCCGTCGGCCACGGGTTCGTCGACGATCCCGAGCTGTCCGGGCGCGGTGACGATCAGGTTGCGGTCAGACATCGACGGTCTTTCCCGAGGCGGCCGACGCGGCCACGGCCAGCGCGAGCTCGTGGGTGCGCAAGGCCTCGGCGTACGGGACCCGGATGTCCTGCTCCTCGCCGCGGACCGCGCGGATGAACGCCGCGTCGACCGCCACCCGGGCCGACTCGGGGTCACTGTCGACAGTGGTGATGTCGTCGCCGGAACGGATGGTGAGCCCATCCTCGGCCACGGAGAGTGCGAGCCCGTCGGCGTAGATCTCCAGTCCGGCGCGTTCCTTCCAGCCCAGCACGCAGGTGGCGGCGATCGTGCCGATGGCGCCGCCGGCGAAGCGCAGGGTGGCCACGGTCGAGCCGTCGATGTCGGCCCCCGGAACCGCCGGGGGAATGCCGCTGCCCACGGCGCTGACCTGGGTGACCTCGCCGACCAGATATCTCGCCAGGTCCAGCACGTGCGCGGCCTGCTCCACCACCGGCCCGCCGGACCGGTCGCGGTGCGGCCACCAGCCCACCGGCGGCACCTTGTCGAGCCAGGCGCCGCTGACCAGCCGGACTTCACGGCCCGCGAGCAAAGCGCGAGCTTTGTCGGCAATGGCCAGATAACGCCAGTGATGGCCTACCGCAGTGAGGAGGTTACGGTCAGCGATTTCCTTGGCCAGGGCCGCTGCTATGTCCCGATCAAGGGAAATGGGCTTTTCCACGAACAGAGGCACGTCCGCGGAAATCACGGCTCGTTCGGCCGGTCCGTGCGCGAACGGCGGCACGCACACGTACACCGCATCGACCCCGTCCGAGAGAAGCGCCTCCACGTCCGGGAAGACCTTGGCCCCGTACGCCGACGCGAGCGCCTGCGCGGCGGCGGGCGCAACGTCGGTCACCCCGGCCACCTGCACATCCGGCAATCCCGAAAGCACCCGCGCATGCCGTTGAGCGACCCCGCCCGCGCCCACCAGTCCGACCCGTACCACCGTCATTGATCCCCCAGCCCTGAAAAGGCAATCGACCAGCGGACAAACTCCCCGCTCGGCTCGCGCCGAAACCTCAGACCATGTTCCGGCATCTCGCCGTTACTTGATCGCCATCTCACATCAAGATTGACCACGCTTTCGATCGGGCAGTGCATGGTCTTCCATCACGGACGTTCGGGGGTTTCATGCAGCAGGTGCAGGTCAGCGCGCTGCCCGTGGTCGAGGCCTGGGCGACTTATCGAACCAGCAACGCGGCCCAGTGGACGGCGGGGCAACTGGCTCGCGGCAAGAAGGGCTCCAGGGTCAGCGTCGTCATCCCGGCCCGCAACGAGCAGGCGACAGTCGGCGACATTGTCCGAGTCATCCGGCACGGCCTGGTCGAACAGGTGGCGCTGGTCGACGAGATCGTCGTGGTCGACTCCCGCTCGACCGACGCCACCGCCGAGGTCGCCCGCGCGGCCGGCGCCCGCGTCGTCGCCCAGGACGAGATCACCCGCCGACTGCCGCGGATGGAGGGCAAGGGCGACGCGCTCTGGGCCGGGCTGGCCGCCAGCACCGGCGACATCGTCGCGTTCGTCGACGGCGACCTGCGCGACTTCTCCCAGTCCTTCGTCACGGGCCTGCTCGGCCCGCTGCTCACCGACCGGTCGGTCGAGTTCGTCAAGGGCTTCTATCACCGGCCGCTCGTCAAGGCCGAAGGCGTCGAGGCCGACGGCGGCGGGCGGGTCACCGAGCTCGGCGCCCGGCCCCTGCTCAACCTGTTCTGGCCCGAGCTGGCCGGCTTCGTCCAGCCCCTGGCCGGGGAATACGCCGGCCGCCGGGCCACCCTCGAGCGCATCCCGTTCGTCTCCGGCTACGGCGTCGAGATCGCCATGCTCATCGACCTGCTCGACCTCGTCGGCCTGGACGCGCTGGCCCAGGTCGACCTGGGCGAGCGGCACCACCGGCACCAGAGCATCGACGCCCTGGGCCGGATGTCGGCCCAGATCATGGTGACCGCGTGGAGCCGGCTGCACCGCCGCGGCCTGGTCACCGAGCCGCTGCCGCCGAACACCCTGCTCACCCAGTTCCAGCGCGGCGCCGGCGACGGGCTGCCGCACCTGAACCGGGACATCGTGGTGACCGATGTCGGCGTCGACGAACGGCCGCCGCTGGTCACCCTGCCCCGGCAGGCGGTACGCGCGGCATGAGAGTCCTGATGAACGCCGGGCCGTGGCTGCCGGTGCCGCCGCGTGGCTACGGCGGAATCGAGAACGTCATCGCCACGCTGGTGCCCGAGCTGCGGGAACTCGGCGTCGAGGTGGTCCTGGCGACGGTCGCCGACAGCGAGCTCCCGGTCGACGAGCGGGTCGCGGTCTTCCCGCAGGGCCAGTTCCCTCAGCTGCAACGCCCGTACAACCAGGTCTGCGGGGTCGTGCCGGCCCACCAGCACGCCGTGCTCCGGCGGGTCGCGGCCGGCGACATCGACCTGGTGCACGACCATGTCGAGGCGGCCGGGCTGACCACGCTGGCCTCGCTGAGCCTTCCGTCGCTGCACACGCTGCACTGGGACCTGCAAAAGCACCCCGAGCTGTACGGGACGTTCGAGAGTCACGTCCGGGTCAACGGGGTCTCCGCCGATCAGCTCAGCCACGCCCCGGAAGCGCTGCGCCGGCACTCGGTCGGTCACGTGCACCTGGCCACCCCGCTCGCCGTCGGCGCCGACCGCAGGCAGGCCTTGCGCAAGGAGCCGTACGCCGTGGTCCTGGGTCGCGTCACCCCCGGCAAAGGCCAGGATCTGGCCGCCCGCCTGGCCCACGAGAAGGGGTTCGACCTGGTGCTGGCCGGCCCGGTCGGGCCCTGCCACAACCCGGAGGACCTGGCCGCCGCCGACCAGCAGAACCCGGACGTCGTCTTCTGGCGGGAGAAGGTCGCGCCGCACGTGGACGGCACCCGGGTGCGGTGGGTCGGGTCGGTCATGGGCAAGGCCCGCGACGAGCTGGTGGCCGGCGCCCGGGTGGCGCTGTTCCCGCTGCGCTGGAACGAGCCCGGCGGCACGGCCGTGGTCGAGTCGCTCGCCCTGGGCACGCCCGTGGTCGGCATCGCCCGCGGCTGCCTGCCGGAACTGGTCGAGCACGGCCGCACCGGTCTGCTCACCACCGACGAGGACGAACTCGGCGATCTGGTCGGGGCCGCGGACGTCATCGACGAGCGCGAGTGCCGCGAGGAGGCGGCTCGCCGCTTCACGCCCGCGGTGATGGCGGCCCAGTATCTGCGGCTGTACGAGCGCTTGATCGGGTGATCCGGCCGGACTTCCCGGCGATCCGAGCCATTATTTCCCCGTACGGTGATTGCCGGGCCCGACGTCTGGGCACTAGCTCGCCGGCTCACCATCTCATCAGGAGAAACGATGATCAACCCGCGCGTGACGCTCGACGCCGAATCTCTCGGCCCGGTAGCACAGAAGCTGCAGAAGCCCCTGGAAGAGCAGCTCACCTCGGCTTTGCAGAACGCCACGCACACCGTCGACGACAACTACACCGGCGAGAGCGTTCCCGAAGTGGTTCAGGAACTCCTGGAAGAGACGAAGGACGGCTTGCACCCCGACATCGCCGCCGCCTTCGAGCCGGACGCCGGCCAGTTGCAGGCCGTCGCCACGTCCATCGTCGACGACCACCGGTGACCTTTCGGCCGGACCTGGATCAGGCGACGCCGCCGATTCAGATCCGGCCGAAGTTCTGGGTCCAATAGATGGTTCCGTCGGAGGTGCGGGCCACGCCCACGCCGACGGCGACGCTCGAGCAGTCGAGAATGTTGGCGCGGTGGCCGGCGCTGTTCATCCAGCCGGTGACGACTTCCTGCGGCGTGCGGTAGCCGTAGGCGATGTTCTCGGCCGAGGCGCCGGTGGTGTAACCGGCCCGGGCCTCGCGGGTAACGAAGTTGCTGCCGTCCGACCCGGTGTGGCTGAAGAAGTTCCGCGCGACCATGTCGCTGCTGTGCGCCCGGGCGGCAGCGACGAGGCGGCTGTCGATGCGCAGCGCGGCGAGCAGAAGACCCGGAACGCAACTGCCGGCAACCCGAACGCCACCGCCTGAGGCCCACGAGGCGTGAGCGCCTGGCGGCACATGGCAGCGACTGCGCAACGTGGAAGTCAGAAACGTGACCGGCGTTCGCATAGCTTCGGGAGGATCCGTTTTCCGCCGTCCTCCCGGAGGGATTCCGACATGACTCAGGCTGCCGCGGTATCTAAGCCGGGGGTGCTCGCCCGGCTCAACGAACGCCATCACCGGGCCGCGCTCGGTGTCTTCATGGCGGTCACCCTGGCCCATTGGGCGGAGCACCTCGTGCAGGCCTACCAGATCTGGGTGCTGGGCCGGCCCCGCCCGCAGGCCCGCGGCATCCTCGGCCAGTTCTATCCGTGGCTGGTCTCCTCGGAGTGGCTGCACTACGGATATGCGATCGTGATGCTGGCCTTCCTGTTCCTGCTTCTTCCTGGCTTCACCGGCCGGGCCCGTACGTGGTGGACCGTGGCGCTGGCCATCCAGTTCTGGCATCACATCGAACACCTGCTGCTGCTCATCCAGGCGCAGAGCGGGCACGCGTTCTGGGGTCAGCCGGTGCCGACGAGCCTGCTGCAGCTGGTTTTCGCGCGGGTCGAGCTGCACCTGTTCTACAACTCGGTCGTCTTCCTTCCGATGATCGTCGCGGTGTATCTGCACCTGCGTCCGAGCCCGGCCGAGCAGGACGCCATGCGCTGTTCCTGTGCCGCACGCCCGAGTACGGCGTTTCCTCTTGCGTCCCGTGCGGCGTGACCCGCGACCGGGCAGCGGACGGCTGGGCCGGCATGCGCTGAGGCTCGCCCTGGTGGTGCTGATCGCCGTGGTGTCGCTGCCGGGCGCCGCCTCCGCCGATTCCGGTCCGGTTTCGGCGCAACCCGGGCCGGGGCAGGTGCTGGACGCGATGCCCGGCACGGTCGTCCTCCGGTTCGCCGAGCGGGTTTCCCGGGCCGACTCTCACATCGGTGTCTCCGGCCCCGGCGGGCAGGACCTGGCCGGTGGCGAGGCCGAGCAGTCCGGGCCGTTCGAATTGCGGCTCCCGGTGCGCCCGGCCGCGCCCGGCGACATCACGGTCGCCTATCACGTCATCTTCCTCGACGGCGGCAGCAGTACCGGTGCGTACCGGTTCAGCGCCGGCACCGGGTCGGCCCCGGCGCCGCTGTCCGGGGCGGCTCGGAGCGCGGCGACCGCGTCGGTTCAGCAGCACGTGCATCAGGTCGACACGGCCAGCGCCGTACTGCTGGTGATCGACGGCGCCGCGCTGCTCGTTGTCGTCTTCCTGCTCTGGGCGCGGCCCCGCACCGGAACGGCGGCCGCGCGCCGGTGGCGGTATCGGGAGCCCGAGGAGCTCAGCCCAGGGAGTACGCGATCTCGGTGAGGTAGCGGCCGTAGTCGGACTGGCTCATCTGCTCGCCCAGGCGGTAGCAGGCGTCGGCGTCGATGAAGCCCATCCGCAGGGCGATCTCCTCGAGGCAGGCCACCCGGACACCCTGCCGCTTCTCGATGATCTGCACGTACTGGGCGGCGGCCAGGAGGGAGTCGTGGGTGCCGCAGTCGAGCCAGGTGGTGCCGCGGCTCAGCCGGATGAGCCGCGCCCGGCCCTGCTTCAGGTACGCCTGGTTGACGTCGGTGATTTCCAGTTCGCCGCGGGCCGACGGGGTCAGGGCGCGGGCGATTTCGACGGCCTCGTGGTCATAGAAGTAGAGCCCGGTAATGGCGTGGTTGGAGCGGGGGCGGAGCGGCTTTTCCTCGATGGAGACCAGATTGCCGGCCTGGTCGATCTCGCCGATGCCGTAACGCTCGGGATCGGAGACCGGATAACCGAACAGGGTGCAGCCCGCTGTGGACGCCGCGCACTGCTGCACCATCTGGGCGAAGCCGGCGCCGTGGAACAGATTGTCGCCCAGGATGAGGGCGACCCGCTCGTTGCCGATGTGCCCGGCGCCGATCGTCAGGGCCTCGGCGATGCCGCGCGGCTCGTCCTGGACGGCGTGTGCGATGTGCAGGCCGAGCTGGGATCCGTCACCGAGCAACCGTTGCATGAGTGGCATGGCCGACGGCGTCGAGATGATCAGGATGTCGCGGATGCCGGCCAGCATCAGAACCGACAACGGGTAGTAGACGAGCGGTTTGTTGTAGACGGTGAGCAGTTGTTTGGACGTCACCCGGGTCAGCGGGAACAACCGGCTTCCGGTCCCACCAGCCAATACGATCCCCTTCATGCTTAAGTAATATATAGCAATTAGCGCCTGCTGCAACCAAAGGATCGTTCCGCTTGATAAATACATAGTTGAAAGCCAATATCGGAGTTACCCCCGTTGGCCGGGACCCGTTCTCGGCCGGAACGAAAGGAACGACGATGTCAGCCAAGCGGATAGTGCTGTTCGTGGCGGCCGGGCTCACCGGCCTGGCCCTGCTGGTGAGTACCGGGCTGTTCTACGCCCTGCGGACCGAGGAGAAGCCGGCTGTCGCCCAGCCGCAGGTCTCGGCGACCGACCGGATGAGGGCCGTGCTCGTGCCGCCGGCCCAGCAACCCGAGGGCACCTCGGTGCAGGAGATGGACGTCAAGCAGGCCGCGGCCGCGCACATGTTCGACGTGCCGACCGGCTTCACGTTCTCGCCGACGACCTGTGTGCGATACCTGGAGGACGCCATCGGCAGTCCCGGCGACTATCCGGGCTGGGTGCAGTTCGGCGTGGGGCCGAAGAACGCCAAGGGAGACGCCGGTAGTTTCTCCGCGATGGCGCTGGCCACGCCCGGCGGTGTCGACCTCGCCAAGATCGAGCAGAGCGCCCGCGCCTGCGCGTCCGGGCGCATGTCGCTGGCCAAGGTGAAGGTCAACGCCACGGTGAAGCTGGCCGGCTACCAGGCCCGCACGCTGCCCGGCGCGCAGACTCTCGGCCTGACCATCACCACGGCCTTCGACGCCGGCACCACGGCGGCGCAGCGGGCCGCGGCGGTCGGGACGTGTCAGGTGCCCACCGAGCCGCAGCCGAACCTCGAGCTGGTCTCGTACTCCTGTGCCGAGGCGGCCAAGAAGGACATGGCGAAGAAGACGACCGACGTACGGTACGCGGCGTACCTGTCCTACGGCGGCGTGCTGGTCGAGGCCTGTGCGGTGAGCGCCGCGGAGGCCGACGCGATGATCACGGCGGCCTATGAGCGTGCCCGCGAGGTGGCGGGTCGCTGACCTACGCCGAGACGCGCCGTCCGGGCTTCAGAGCTCGGGCGGCGCGTCTCGTTCAGTGCCCGTGCAGCTCGCGCTCGGGGCGCCCGACGTAGTACACGCCCTCTTCGTGATTGCCGTAATAGGCATGGAATCCGGCCCGCAGGCACAGCGACACCTGCGTGCGGCGGGGCGCCGGATCGACCGGCCGGCCGAGCCGCACCGCGTCGAGAACCGCCGGGATGTCGTACGCGAAAGGCTCCTCGGCCCGGCGGTAGTGCGGCTCGCCGGCGATGTCCACCACCGGCAGGTCGATCGGGGCCGCCTCGGGCGGATCGAACACGGGCCGGGTCAGCAGGTCGTACCGGAAGACCTCGGTCAGCAGCTCGGCCTGTTCGGGCGGCAACTGCGGCTGGATCACCTCGGACCACCAGGCGGTGAGCAGCTCGTCGAGCCCGGGCTCTCCGTAGAGTTCGCGCAGGAAGGCCGGTACGGCGCCCGGCTGGCGTTCCAGCCGGACGGCCAGCGCGTTCAGCCGCACCGCGGCCGGATGGGTGCCGGCCTCGAACCACTTGATCATGCCGCGGATCACCGCCGACTGGGTGAGCCCGGCCAGCACCCGCAGCGGCGCCCAGATGTGCCGGAACACCAGATGCTCGGCCATTGCGCGGGCGAAGAGGATGAACCGCTTCATCTCCAGGTTTTCCGCCACGGTCATGTTGCGGTGCGCCAGAACGTACTCGAAATCGTCGTTCTCGCCCCGCACCGTACGGAATCCGTACCGTTCCTTGTTGTCGGCGTAGTCGGTGTTGGGCAGCAGCAACAGGGGATAGACCGCGATGCGGGTCATGTACGTGGCCAGCTTGTCGTAGCCGGAGAAGAACGTGTCGACGGTTTCCCCGGGCGAGCCCCAGATGAGCTCGGCATAGGTGTCCAGGCCCTCGTCCCGAAGCCAGGCGACCAGATCCTCCCAGTCGTTGAGCTTCATGTTGCGGCGGTTCATCAGGTTCAGCGCGGGCTCGTTGAGCGTCTGCAGGGCGAGCGTGAACGAGCTGCGCATCCCCGCCTGTTTCATCCGCCGGACGATGTCGTAGAAGACCGCGGATTTGTTCTTGGCCCAGGACCCTTCGACCGAGCGGGGATGGCCGAACCGGTCACGGGTGCGGATGACCTCTTCGACGAATTCCAGGTCCTGCCGCAACAACCCGAGGTTGGCGTCGCACAGCACCACGGTGTGCACCTTGTAGTGGGCGAAAAGCTCGAGTTCGGCGCGCAGCCGGTCCATCGAGAACGCCCGGACCTTCTGACCGACCGCGCCGCCCCAGTAACAGAAGGCGCACCGGTACGGGCAGCCGCGGTTGGTCTCCATGAGCGCCACGTCGTAGCGGAACTCGCCGCGATGGTCGGTCATCGGAATGGCGCCGGTCAGGAATGGCGACGGAATGCTGTTGAGGTCCTGGATCCGTTCCGGCACCGGGGTGGTCAGCACCTTTCCCGGCTCCAGCAGCAGGCTGATGCCGCCGACGCCGGTCAGCTCGGCCGGCTTGCGCGCGGCCAGGTAGGACAGCAGCAGATCGCGGAAGACGAATTCGCCCTCGCCGTTGACCACCACGTCGACCTCGGGATACTGCCGGTAGACCCGCTCGGCCTGGTTGGCCACATGGGTGCCGCCGTAGATCACCCAGCCGTCGGGGCGGATCTGCTTGTAGGTCTCGGCCAGCGCGCCGAAGGTGTGGTAGTTCCAGCCGAGGACCGAGAAGGCGAGCACGTCCGGGGCCTGGCCGCTGAACAGGGTCTCGGCCATGACGGTGACCGTGTGCCGGCCCCCGAAGTTGAAGATCCGGATGTCCATCTCGTCGCGGATGTTCTCGTCGGCGAGCGCCGTGGCCTTCAGATAACCGGCGGCCAGCGGCATGGACTCCTTGGGCATGTCCCAGATGCCCTGCTGGACGATCCAGACCGTGCGTTTGCGGGCCATGTCCACCACCGTCACTCAGGCCGCACGGCGAGGGAACGCCCGGCGATCGACCGGATCCACCAGTACAGGCCGCGGGCCAGACAGACGGCGGTGAGCGCGAAGAACAGGGTGTAGACGACGTTGAAGACCATCAGGACCCCGTACGTCATGCCGACCGCGGAGCCGAACATGAACTGCGCCCAGCCCGACCGTGGCGTCGTGCCCGGGTCGGTGATCATGTAGTTGGTGAACAGCACGAAGGCCACCCCGGTCACCACCGACAGGGCGGTCCAGAGCCCGGCATCCCAGATGTAGTGCCGCAGCAGGGCCTGGATGACGAAGGAACCGACCCAGCCGACGATGAGCGGGATCTTCTTCGTCAGCAACGCGTTGATGACCGTGCCCGCCGTCGCGATGACCAGCGGGATGTAGATCGAGATGACGTCGGGGACGAGCTCGGTGAACTCGTACGGCGGCGCGATGGCGATCCACGACGAGAAGGCGAGCAGCGTGACGGTGATGCCGAAGTTGGACGGGTTCATGAAGTGCCGCATCCGGCCCTCGATCGGCGCCCGCAGCACGTATTTGGCTCCGATGGCGACGACCACCCCGAAGGCGACGGCCGCGAACCGGTCGTTGGTGTAGAGCAGCATGTTCACGGCCAGTGCGGTGATGTGCGCCGGGAGCAGATAGACGTAGAGGCCGCGCAGGCCGTTGCCGAGGAACGCCGCTTTCCGCCGGGACGCCCAGGCCGAGGCGGCCTCGAGGAAGATCTCCACCGCGTACGCCGTGGCCACCGCGAACAGCGGATAGGCCCAGGGCTGTTCGAAGCCGAGGACGGTGTAGCCGAGGATGTTGAACACCGAGATGGAGATGGCGAAGTTGCGCAGGGCCAGATATCGAGGGTCGCGGGCCGGAGCCGCCGGAGTGGCTGGAGCGGCCGGTCCCGGTGGGGGAGTCACCGCCGGGGTGGGCGGCTCGCGGAGCTCGAGCGGGGCGCTGTCGGTGCGTACCTGCCGCGTGTCGGTCATTCCGCCATCTCCTGGGCGATCGTCGTGAGCATCAGGTCGTGCCAGCCGGGCGTGAGCTCCAGCGACTGGGTGTGGACCGATCCGGTGGTGTCACGCCAGCTGAGCTCGGCCTTGACCGGTCGCCCGGCGGCGTCGCCCAGTCCGAAGTAGACGTCGAAGCTGCGCTTGCCGGAGTGGCCGCCGCCACCGTCCAGCTGGGCCAGCTGCACCTGTCCGTCGGCCCGGGTGATCCGGACGACCGCGCCGTAGGCCGGTGTGCCGTGGGCCGGGGCGGGCTGTCCGGCGGCAGGGGTGGCCGGGCGGCGCAGGCGTAGTCCGACGAAGTCGTCCTTCGCGGGCCGGGTGTTGCGGAAATAGACCGGGGCGCACCACTGGCAGGCGACCACGAGGTCCTGGGCGCCGGTTCCGCTGGTGTCGGCGACGGCGATGCCGCGCGTCGGACCGGCGACATCGACTCCGGTCTCGCGGGCCAGGTTCACGTACCGGCCGTTGGGCTCACGCACCCACAGAGCCATCGGCTGCTTGCCCGCGATGTCGTCGCCGGCCCCCGCCTTCGGCCAGGCCGCCGGGTTCTGCAGCAGCACGTCATTGGTCATGGCGAGTTCCTGCAGCCAGGCCCAGCGGTCGATATTGCCGTTGACGAATCCCGTGGTCTGTACGACCGACAGATTTCCGCTGTTGTCGAAATCGGCGGTCTTGGCGTCCCATCCCCAGCCCGCCCAGGCCGCATTCATCGCCGACGCCTTGTTGACGAACGGCGCCTTGCCGCTATTCAGCTTGGTGCGCGCCTCGGTCGCGTCGGCGGCGGTGTTGGACCACAGGAAGTTGCTTTCCTGCAGGCCCCAGGCCGTGGTGATGTTGCTGACGAACATGTCGAATCGACCACTGTTCTGCAGGTCGGCGAAATCGACTCCCATTCCCTTGAACGAGTCGTGCCCGAGGACCGAGGATTTGGGCGTCAGGGGGTCGCGTTCGCCCGAGGTGAGAGCGAAACGGATGCGCCCGGGCGTGGAGACATTGTGGAACAGGCGGTCGTTGCCGAAGTCGTTGGCGACGTAGAGCTCGGGCAGCAGATCGGCGTCGAGGTCGGCCGCGGACGCCGCGAGTGTCCAGCCGGTGGCCACCGCCGGATCGACGGCCCGCGGCTCCTCCTCGAACGTCGCCGAGGGGCTGGCGCCGGTGGTCGCGCCGGTCCAGCGCATGATGTGGGCGCCGCCTCCGTTCCGGGCGTGCGACATCGAGTGGTTCATCTCGACGTTCGGCTGGCCGATCGGATCGAGCACGGCCGAGTCCGGGAAATAGTTGAAGACGCCGAGGTCGGCGTGGCCGTCCCCGTCGTAGTCGGCCACGTTGACGGCGTTGGTGTTCCAGAGCAGGCCGTGGTATTTCCCGTCGGCCGACGACCGTGCGGCCGGAATCAACTCGGTGGGCAGATAGGCCGCTTTGCTCAGCGCGCCCGCGCCGGGCCGGCTCATGAACAGCACCGGCGTACGGCCCCAGTAGTAGACGAGCAGGTCGGTGCGCCCGTCGGTGTTGAAGTCGCCGGGCACGCAGCCCATCGGCGCCATCGTGGTGCTGACCGGCAGCGGCGCGGGATCGAGCACGAACGGTGGGTAGCGGTCGCCGGTGCCGGGCACCGGCGTGACGATCACGGCGTCGCTGCGCGAGTCCACCAGGCACAGGTCGTTCGCGACGCCCGTGCCGGACAGGTCGTTGACCGCCACCGCCGAGCCGACCGAGGAGATCCACGCCCGGATGTGGTGGAAGCTCGGGTTCACCTGGCGGATCGTGTTCCGCGGCAGACCGGGTGGCAGCGCGATCGGCATCTCGGTAAAGGCGAAACGCGCGGCCAGGGAATCGCGAGTATCGGCCGACGCAACGGGTATTCGCGCGATGGCGAATGTCGTGGCGATCAGAACGAGAACGAGGACGCCGGGCAGCAGCCGGCGGCTCGTATCGTTGATTCGTGATGTCACAGGTCCCCCAAATAGCGCCGCGGTTGGTCCCGTCCCTGAGGATTCTTCCCGTTCGCGTGGGGGCGAAGTTCTCGCGAATTGCTTTGGTGGTGCCGAATAGGGTTCAGGCCGGCGCCCAGGGCAGACTGACCGCGGTCACGGTGCCGCCCGGAAGCCAGTCGGCGGCGACCGCGCTGCCATGCCGGTGCGGCGTCAGCAACGGGTCGCCGGGAATGAAGACCCGGGACGCGGCGTACAGGCGTACCGGTGCGGTGCCCGGCTCGCCTTCCCCCCAACCTTGAAAGCCGGCCGCGGAAGGTGGCTCGCCGGGAAACCGGGTGGCCAGCGCGGTCAGGTAGGCGCGCGACTCCGGCGCGCGTGGATCGAAGCGCAACGGGATCTGCAGGGCGGCGGGCACGGACAACAGCGGTGTGGCGAGCAACCAGGGAGCCAGGTAGACCGCTTCGGCCCGGGTGCGGCCGCCGGTCACGTCACGGATCGCCGTTTCCGCCGCCGCCCAGCCGGCCAGCACCAGCACGGGACGGCCGGTGACGGCGGGCGTGGTCGCGATTTGCAGTCGCGCTGCTTCGGCCCGCACGAGGCGCGCGGCCGCCGAGCTGCGCGGTGAGTCATCGGTGACCAGGCCCATCGCCGTTGTCCCGCGCTGCGCCAGGAACCGGACCGTGGCCCGCAGCGCCGCGGCGTCGGCCGGATCGAGCCGGTCGGCGGGACACGACAGCACCGGCCCGCTCCGGGCCGACAGCAGCCGGCCGAGTGCCTGACTGGCGCACTCCGGGCCGTCGGGACCGGAGAGGTCCGCGGTCTCGCTTCCGGTGCCGGCGTCGACGGTGAGCCAGCCGCCCTCGCGGCCCGCGCCGACCCACAGCCGGCTGCGTCCGGCCGGCAGGCTCACCTCGGCCCAGGCGCCGGCTGCGCCCGGCCGGTCGGCGCCGGTCACCGCGCGCGTGGCGTCCGCGCCGACCGCCGTGGCGCCCGGCCCGAGGTGCACCAGATTGCGACCGGGCCGGCCGGGCACCACGAGCACGGAGACCGGCCGGCCGGTCACGCTGACCGTGGCCAGCACCGGTTCGCCGGGCCGGGCCGGTGCCGGCGCCGACGGCAGCACGGCTGTGCCGGCGGACATCAGCACCACCCCGGCCGCGCCGAGCATCTGCGGACGACGGGGGACCGGGTAACCCCGCAGCACCGAGGTCAGCCAGATCAGGCAGACCAGCGTCAGGGTGCCCCGCACGGCCACCATCGCCACCGGCCAGCCGGCGGCCGTCCCGGCCCGGTCCAGCACCAGCTCGGCGCTCCAGGCGGCCGTCACCGTCAACGCGCCGGCCAGGCCGAGAATCCGGGAGTGCCGGGCGCCGGGGGCGCTCACCGCGCCCCACCACAGCGCGACCGCGACCTGTTGCACCATCGCCAGGCCGAAGCGAACGGGCTCGTCGAGACCGGCCAGGACGCCACCCACCACGGCCGCGACGACCAGGCCGGACGCGACGGCGGTCCGTCGACGGTCGAAAGTGGACGGCAAAGCCAGGATCGCGGCGGCCAGCACGGCCGCTACGGCGTACGGGAGATGGCCCAAGGCGGCGAGCAGGACCAGGGCGGCGCCGGTGAGCCCGGCCGCGACGCGGGGAAATCGGGCGTCGCCGCGAAAGAGGGCCGCTCCCGCCACGTACGCGGTGCCGGCCTGGACGAGGACGGTCGAGCCGAGGATGGCGACGACAGAGACGGTCACATCGAAGCACTCTAGGTTATTAAACAAGACCAGTCCATGGCCGCGTTCAGGGCCCTGCATTTTCTAGACTGGTTGATAAATCGATAGTAGCGTACGGGCAGCCTACCGCGTCCTTGTCAACCGCTAGGTCCCTCCAGGAGCATCTCGTGCCCGTTCTCCAGGCCTCACCTTCCCGTGCCCGCCGGCTGACTGCCGCGCTGCTCGCACCCGTCCTGGCGATCGCCGCCGCCGGTCTCGGGCCGGCCGTGCCCGCCTCGGCCGTCCCCGACGGCTCTCCCATCTCGACGATCCCGTCCAGCGTCCGGGCCTCGGACGGCCGGGTGTACAGCATTACCAACCACCTGACCGCGCTGGGCCGGCAGGCCCGCGAAGCCCGGCGCAGCCAGAAGGAATGGCTGCTGCTCTGGGCGGGCGACCTGACCAACAACGAGCCCGGCCCGACGACGACCAACGAGCCGGACTTCCTCGCGGTCCTCGACGCCACCAAGGGCTCGCCCACGTACGGCACCGTGGTCAACACGGTCACCATCGACGACGTCTTCGGCAACGAGCCGCATCACCTGCAGTACCAATGGCACCAGGGCGACAAGGTGTACGCCAGCGGACTGTTCACCGACACGACGTTCGTCTTCGACGTCAAGCACCTCCCCGAGGTGCGGCTCAGCGGCATCACCCCGCCGTCCGCCACCCGGTGCGGCACCGCGCCGGCCAGCTACGAGGTGCTCGCCGACGGCACCGCGTACGGCACCATGCTCTCGCCCGGCCCGGTCGCCGGTCCGTGCCGGTACTCCGACGGGCAGGTGAGGGTCGGCAACGGCGCCTACGGCACGCCGGGTGAGCTGATCCGGGTCGCACCCAACGGGCGGGTGCTGTCCGAGGTGCCCACCTCCGCGGCCGCCGGTGAACCCGGCACCCCGATCCCCCCGTCGCCGCTGTTTCCCGACGCGCCCGAGACCAGCACCTGCGTGACCATCCCCGCGCTGCCCCGGCCCAGCTGCGCCAACCCGTACGGGCTGGCCGTGCGGGAGGACCTCAACCGGATGGTCATCGCCGACTTCGCCGAGCCGCACAACACCATCGGCGGCAGTCCTTCGCCCCTGTTCAGCCTGCGCGACACGGCGCGGGTGATGGACATCAGCAATCGCAACCGCCCGAAGCTGGTGTCGTGGCAGCACCTGCCGAAGGGCCCGCGCCCGGAGCCGGACGTGCGGATGACCGAAGGAATCGGTTCGATGGAGGCGGCGGTGACGCACCGGCCGAACCACCGCGGCGCCTTCGTGGCCAGCGCCAACGGCGCCATTTTCTACACGCCCGACATCACCGTGCCCAACCCGGCCTGGCGCCAGATCTACGACGACACGAACGCGTTCAAGAAGATCATCCCGGTTGACACGCCGACGCCGAACGCCGACGCGGGCACCTGGATCCAGGTCAGCCCGGACGACAAATACCTGTACCACACCGTGATGGGCGGAGGCGCCTTCTCACCCGGCGACACCCACACCGGGATGCTCTACGCGCTGGACATCCGCAAGCTGCTGGCCGCCGGCCGGAACGTCACCTGCAAGATCGACACACTGCCCGAGGTCGCGGCGGGCGGCGCCGAGGCGGACTGCCCGACGCTGTCCAGCGTCGTGCCGATCTACGACGGAACCACCGGCGGGCCCCAGGCCGGCGTCATGGACACCTTCCACCCCGGCCGGGACGGGCTCTATCGGGAGACCGCGGAGGTGGGCCGCATCGCGGTGTCGCAGTACTGGACCGCCTTCACCTATCACGACGGCAACCACACGGTCTGCATGTACGACGTCGACGCCGGTGGCAGCCGGCTGAAGCGCGACGAGACCTTCCGCGACGAGGTCCTCGGCACGCCGTGCGTCGACTTCCGCCGGGCCGCCTGGCCGCACGGCGCCACCGGCGAGGCCCGGCCGCACGGCCTGCTGTTCGTCGTGGCCGACAAGGACCTGCGTTAGCCGAACCCGCCCGATACAAGGAGCAACAGTGAAGAAAGTCAGACTCCATCCCTGGGCCCGGCGGATCGGTGCCGCGGGGACAACCCTCGCCGTGCTGCTCGGCGTCTCGGTCACCGATGCTGGTGTGGCCGCGCCGGGCGGGGACGTGACCACGCAGGCCTTCAGCGTCCGCGGCCCGGACGGCCAGGAATACCGGGTGACCAACCACCTCACCGGCGCGATCCGGCGCGAGCTGGGCCGGGGCCGCGCGCACGAGTGGCTGCTGGTGTGGGCCGGTGACTCGAGCGCCAACGCGCCCAACCCGAGCACGACCGAACCCGATTTCCTCGCGGTCGTCGACGTCACCAAGGGCTCGCCGACCTACGGGCACGTGGCCAACACCGTCACCCTCGGCCCGACCATCGGCAACGAGCCGCACCACCTGCAATACCAATGGCACAAGGGCGACACCGTGTTCGCCGGGGGCCTGCTGTCGGACATCACGTACGCGTTCGACGTCAGCGCCCTGCCCGTGGTGCGCCTGCGCGGAGTCGCGCCGTCGACCGCCACGCCGTGTGGCTCGGCGCCGGACGCCTATCAGGTCCTGTCCGACGGCACCGCGTACGCCACCTATCTGGGCGGGCCCGACGTGGCCGGCTCGTGCCGCTACTCGGACGGCCAGACGCGCGTCGGCAACGGCTTCGCCGGCACGCCCGGTGAGATCGTGCGGCTGAGCCCGAACGGCCGGGTGCTGTCCGAGGCGCCCGCCGCGTCGACCGTCGACGAGGGGGCGACCTGCGGCAGCATCCCGGCCCTGCCGACCCGCAGTTGCGCCAACCCGCACGGCATCTCGGTCCGTGAGGATCTGAACCGGCTGGTGCTCAGCGACTATGCCGAGGCCCGCAATCTGATCGGCGGGGTCCTGCCCGAGGGGCCGCCGATCATCCGCGACACCGTACGGGTCTTCGACATCAAGAACCGCAACCATCCCAAGCTGCTGTCGGTGTCGCACCTGCCGGCCGGCCCGCGCCCGGTGCCCGACCCGATCCTGGGCGAGGGGTACGGCGTCATGGAGGTCGCGATGACCAACAAGGCGAATCACCGGGGCGCGTTCGCCGCCACCCTCAACGGGGCCGTCTTCTACACCCCCGACATCACCGTGGCCCGCCCGCAGTGGCGGGAGGTCTACGACGACTACAACGCCTTCAAGGCGCTCTTCCCGACCGACACCCCGGCCAGCGCCATCGACGGCGGCTCGTGGCTGCAGGTGAGCCCGGACGACCGCTATCTCTACCACCTGGTGCTCGGCGGCGGCTACGGCTCTCCGGGCGACACCCACACCGGCATGCTGTACGCCCTCGACATCCGCAAGCTGCTCGCCGCGGGCAACCGGAGCACGTGCAAGATCGACACTGTGGCCGAGACCGAGAAGGGCGGCGCCGAGCGTGACTGCCCCACGCTGGCCAGCACGGTGGGCATCTACGACGAGACCATGGGCGGGCCGCACTGGGCCACCATGGACACGTTCAAGCTGGGCCGCGACGGCCGCTACCGCGAGACCGACCAGACTCAGCGGATCGCCACCTCGGAGTACTTCCTGGCGGCGACCGGCACCGACGGCAACCACAAGGTCTGCCTGTTCGATGTCGGGGTGGCCGGGCAGCTGACGGCCGACACGTCCTTCCGCGACGAGGACACGGGCACGCCCTGCCTGAACTTCAACCGGCCGGCCTGGCCGCACGGCGCGACCGGCGACGCGCGGCCGCACGGACTCCTGTTCGTGGTGGCCGACAAGGACATCCGATAGAGGACGCACAGAGGCGAGGGGGGGGGGGGGGGTGACGGGCCCCCCGGGCCGCCGGGGCGCGCCCGCCCCCGCGCGCCCCCCGCCCCCCTTGTGGTGGGGGCCAAAAAGCAAAACCATATCGCGCCCCCCCGGGGCGGGGGGGGGGCCGGCCACCCCGCCCCCCCCGTCGCCTCGGCGGATCTTGAGGCGTCTTTCCTGACTGGACCCGACCTGCGCCGGGCCCGGTCAGGAAACACGCCTCAGCCAGCGGTTGATGATCGGCTCGAGCGGCGCGGTGTCGATGTAGTGCAACTTGTAGCGGCCCCGGCGGCTGGTCATGATCAGGCCGGCCGCCTCCAGCACCACGAGATGCTGCGAGATGGCCTGCCGGGTCGAGGACAGCCCGTGCCGGGTGGCCAGGCGGGCGCAGAGCTCGGCGAGAGACTGTCCGTTGTGGTCGCTCAGCTCGTCGAGGATCGAACGGCGAGTCGGGTCGGCCAGCGCCTTGAAGACATCGCCCATATACAGAAAGTTATGCAAGTATAAGGTTGCCTGTCAATGGGTGCCGGCTCAGACGCCGTAGCCGGAGCCGACGATCTGCTGGGCGCTGCGGCCGTAGAAGGCCGGGTCGCCCGGCTTGGTGCCGAGCCCGTCGACGTAGCGGTTGAACATGCAGAACGCGGCCGCGATGAGCACCGTGTCGTGGATCTCGAGGTCGGTCGCCCCGTCGGCCCGGGCCTGCTCGACGAGCTCGGCGCCGACCGTGCGCCCACCGGCCTGCACGGCGGCCGCGATCCGCAGCAGCGCCCGCAGCTTGGCGGTGACCGGCGCGTCGTCCGGGGCCTCGCGGACCCGCTGCACCAGCTCGGCGCCGCCGGGCAGTTGCGCGGCCGCGAAGGCGGAGTGCGACGAGCAGCAGAAACCGCAATGGTTCAAGCCGGAGACGTACGCGGCGATGAGTTCCCGCTCGCCCGGGGTCAGCGGATGCGGCGTGCTGCGCAACAGCACCTCGGCCAGGTCGTTGAGGGGCTTGGCGGTCTCCGGCCGATAGCGCATCAGGCCGATGATGCCGGGACTCTCGCTCTCGTCCAGGCCGAGATCGATGTGGGCCATGGGTTCCTCCCCGTCTGAGCGGCGTACCCGCTCAGGCTAGGTGGCGCGCCTGCGGCCGCGCGCCTCGCAGATTGCCCAGCATCGATGTGCTCAGAGCAGCGCGCGCAGGCACAACAGCAGGCTGCGGGCCTCGATGTTGACCTGATAGCTGGCCGGCACCAGCGCGGCCAGCTGACCGGCGGTGAGCCAGGTGTAGTCCGGGGGAGTGTCGAGCGGGAAGTCGTCGCCGACCTCGAGCACGACGTGCCGGGTCAGGGCGTGGAAGAACCGTCCGCCCTCCTCCGACTGCACCGCGTCGTAGTGGACCCGGCCCGCGCCGGACAGCACGAGATCGAGGTAGGGCGGCCGTGGCCGGTGCGGGTCTCCGATGAAGTTGTCCGGGGTGCACTGCACCGTCGGGCCGAGCTCCACCGTGTCCCGGTATCCCGGCCGCAGGTCGGCGTGGACGAGCAGATGCGGTACGCCGCCCACGCGGCGCACGACGAAGGCCACCAGGCCGGTGCCGCACGGCGCCAGCAGGGGCTGCTGCCATTGCCGCACCTCACGATTGCTGGCCTCGACGGACACCCCGATGATGCGGAAGTACCGGCCGGCGTGGTGGCGGATCGACTCGCGGTCGCGCAGCCAGCCGGCCACCTCGGAGAGCGGCACCGTCCGGGTGCTGAGCGAATAGCACGACTTGCGCTCGGTGAGCCAGCTGCGGGCCTGGATGAGCGGCCGCCAGGCGCCCTCGTCCAGGCATCGCAGACTCTCGCCGAGCGCGCCGCCGAAACCGTCGCCGTCGCCGGTCGGCTCGCCGGTCATCGGCAGGCAGGCCAGCACCGTACGGGCGTCCATGTTGACGACGTTGCTCCGGTGCAGCAGGGCGAGGAGCTGGCCGAGGCTCAGCCAGATGAAGTCCTCGTGGGGTTCGACGTCCTCGTCCACCTCGATGACGATGTTGCGGTTGCGCTTGCCCCGGAACCACGAGCCCTGCTCGGACTGGAGCACGTCGACGAGGACCCGGCCGCGGGACGGCCCGATGAAATAGTCCACATAACGGGACGTGCCTCCGTTGTGCGTACGCAGGTAGTTGCTCGGCGTCGCCTGCACGGTGGGCGACAACTGCATCCCGTTGACGTTGCCGGGCTCCATCTTGGCCTGCATGAGGAAGTGCAGAACGCCGTCGATCTCCCGGACCAGGATGCCGAGGATGGCACGGTCGGGCTGGTGGATGATCGGCTGCCACCACTGCTCGTGCGGGCCGTAATCGGTGGTGACGTGCATGCCCTCGATGCTGAAGTAGCGGCCACTCACGTGGCGCAGGTCGCCGGTGTCCGCCGCGAAGTGCCAGCCGTTGAGGTCGGCGAACGGCACGGGCCGTACGCGGAACGGGTTGCGCCGGCGGCGCTCGGCCAGCCAGTCCTCCACCGTCTCGGGTGATCGGGGCAGATGCCGGGCGGAGGCGGCGAGCCGGTGCGGCAGGTCACGGGCGTAGGCCAGCGCTGTCCCGGGTGCGGCGAGGTCGCCCATGTGCCCCTCCAACTCTTCCGTCGACTTTACTATCATGTAGCAGTTGAGGGGCGTCAAGCGGACTGGTCGGCATTTCGGAAGCGCGCATTAGGCAAGTCTGGACTAATATAAGCCGCACGCATATCTTGTAGGCCTTCGAGGACGAAGCAGCAACCGTGATCGGATCGGAGCGGACATGACCGCCGAAACCGCATTGGCCATCAGCGCCACGGACCTGGTGAAAACGTACGGCGAGGTTCGTGCCCTGGATGGCCTGAACCTCTCGGTGCCGTCCGGCACCACGTTCAGCGTGCTCGGCCCGAACGGGGCCGGCAAGACAACCGCTATCAAAATCATGACCGCTCTGCTGCGGCCGGATTCCGGCTCGGTGCGGGTCTTCGGCCACGACGTCGTGCGCGAGGCGGACGCCGTACGCCGGCGGATCGCCCTGACCGGGCAGACCGTCTCGCTCGACGACGATCTGACCGGTGTGCAGAATCTGCTGCTGGCCGCGCGGCTCAAGGGCATCCGGCCGGCGGCGGCGGCCCGCCGGGCGGCCCGGCTGATCGAGACGTTCGACCTCGTCGAGGCCAAGGACAGGCTCCTCAAGACGTACTCCGGCGGTCAGCGCCGCCGCATCGACATCGCGGCCAGCCTGGTGGTCACCCCCGACCTGCTGGTGCTGGACGAGCCGACCACCGGTCTCGACCCACACAGTCGCGCCGATGTGTGGGAAATGATCCGGGCCCTGGTGGCCCGGGGCAGCACGGTGTTGCTGACCACCCAGTACCTCGAGGAGGCGGACCAGCTCTCCGACCGGATCGCCCTGATCGACCAGGGCCGGATGGTCGCCGAGGGCACCCCGAGCGAGCTGAAGTCCCGTCTGGCCACCAGCACGCTGCGTGTCGGGCTGCGTGACCACGATCAGCGGGCCGCGGCCGAGCGCGTGCTGGCCCGGGTGCTCGGCACGCAGGTGACCCACGACCCGGCCGGGCAGCGGCTGTCGGCGCCGGCCGAGGACCCGCTGCGGGCCGCCCAGGCGCTGGGTGAGCTGGCCGGCGCCGGCGTCGAGGTCAGCGACTTCTCGCTCGACCAGCCGCCGCTGGACGAGGTGTTCCGTGCGCTCACCGGCCGGCGGGCGCAGACCGACGACCGTGCGGAGGCACGCGCGTGACCACACTCGACGGACTCTTCGATGAGGCGGACTCCCGCACCGGCAAGGCGGGCGCCCTCTACGCCTCCCGCACCTTTGCCTGGCGCGGACTGCTGAAGATCAGGAACGTGCCGGACCAGCTCGGCACCGCGGTGATCGCCCCGATCGTGCTGACCGTGGTGTTCACCTATCTGCTCGGCGGCGCCATCGCCGGCTCACCACGTGAGTACCTTCAGTTCTTCCTGCCCGGCGTGATCGTCATCGTGCTCGTGTCGCAGAGCTGGAACAGCGCCTTGTCGCTGAACCGGGACATCGCGACCGGCATGTTCGACCGGGTGCGGTCGTCGGCGATCTGGCGTCCGTCGGTCATCGTCGGCGCCCTGGCCGCGGACGTCTTCCGATACTTGCTGACCTCGGTCGTCGTGCTGCTGGTCGGACTCCTGCTCGGGTTCCGCCCGCAGGGTGGCGTGTCCGGTGTCCTGCTGTCCTTGCTGTTCCTGCAGCTGTTCATGTTCTGCGTGGCGTGGGTGTGGATGCTGTTCGCCGTTCTCATCAAGCAGCCCGAGGCCCTGCAGGGTCTGCTGTACCCGCTGCAGTTCCTGCTTCTGTTCGGCAGCAACGCGATGGCGCCGTCGGAGTCCATGCCGGGCTGGCTCGCCGCCGTGGTCAAGGCCAACCCGGTCTCGCACGCCAACACCGTGGTCCGCGGCCTCATGCACGGCACGGTGACCGCCGGAGAGGTCGGCGCCGCCCTGCTCTACTGCGCCGCGCTGGTCGTGCTCTTCGGAGTGCCGACCGCGTTGATCTACAGCCGCAAGGAAGGCTGAGCGGCCACTACCCCCATCGAGTGTCATCAAGATGTAGTTGCCAGCCGGTAGCTATATGGTGTTAAAGCAAAGCGGGCCAGGTGGCATCGCCACGCAAGCGCGGTTCCACCGTGGTCCGTCCGTCGTCCGGCGCAGGGAAGCGCCGGCGCCCCCGGATGGAGAAACATGACTGACAGCGAGAAGAAGCACCCCGTCGACCAGACCGAGCGCGAGCTCGGACGTCGCAAGATCGCCGAGGGCGACGCGCGATCCGCGATCATGCGACGCGTCTACCCGGCCCCCATCGGCGAGGTCTGGGCCGCCCTCACGGAGCCCGACCGCATCAACCGCTACTTCCTTCCGGTGAGCGGGGAGCTCGAGGAGGGCGGTCACTACGCGATCGAGATGAACGCCGATGGCGAGGTTCTCAAGTGTGACAAGCCGAACCTTCTGCGGTTGTCCTGGAACGTGCAGGAGGGCGTGGCCGACGAGGTCGAGATCCGTCTGAAGAAGGTCAAGGGCGGCACCCAGCTCGAGCTCGAGCACTCGTCGGTGCGGGACACCTTCGTGTCCAGCGACCCCAAGACCGGCGACTGGGGCATCGGCGCCGGCTGGGAGCTCCCGCTGAAGTATCTCGGCCTGTACCTGGCCGGCGAGCTGCCCAACAAGCCCTCCCTCGAGTGGTACGAGCCGACCGAGGAGGACGCCAACCTCAGCCGTGACGCCGGGATGGCCTGGTCCCAGATCCTGGAGACGGCCTACGTCGCGCTGCTCAAGCAGAAGAAGTAGGCGGCTGTCCAGGTGGTGGTCCGGTGCGCCGGGCCGCCACCTGACGATCGGGAGGCGGGCGTCATGGCACACGATTCCCTCACCGCGGACGGCACCGGATCCGCTTTCGACCGTGCGGCCGGGGAATGGCTCGCCTGGCAGCGCACGCCCTGGGCGCGGGTGTATTACGCCCTGGTCCAGCACGTCCTCGGCGCGGTCGTGGATGATTCCCGGCCGCTCGACGTGCTGGATGTCGGCGGAGCCAACGGCGCCGACTCCCGGCCGCTGCTCGCGGCCGGCCACCGGGTGACCATTCTCGACTCGTCCGTGGCCCTGCTCGCCGAGGCCCGGGCCGCGCTCGGCCGCGACGACCCCGGCCGCGACCGGTTGCGTACCGAGCGGCGCGACCTCGACGACGGGGAGCCCCTGCCCCTCCCCGACGGTCGCGACGGATGGGACGTGGTGCTGTGTCACAACGTCCTGCACTATCGGAGCGACCCGGCGGAGCTGGTCGAGCGGCTTCTGGCCGCGGCCCGGCCCGGGGGAGTGCTGTCGCTCATCGCCCCCAATCCGGCGATGGACGTGCTCGCCGCGGCGATCCGGGACCGTGACCCCGGCCGCGGGCTCGAGCTGCTGGGCGCCGCGACCCGCGACTCGGTGACGGTCGGCGTGCCGATGCGCCGTCTGGAGAGCTCGGTCGTCGAGGCGGCGATTCACGCGGCGGGCGCCACCGTGACCGCTCGCTACGGACTGCGCGCGGTGGTCGACCTCGTGGCCGACGAGGAGATCAAGCGTGACCCGGCCTGGCTGGACCGCACGCTGACGCTCGAGCGGGCTCTCTGCGCGCTGCCGCCTTATCGCGACATCGCCCGTTTCTGGCAGTTGACCGTCCGGCGGCCGGTATCAGCCAGCGTCTAACTGGTATACGATTCTCAAGTATGAAGACGGCACTCCTCCTTACTGGACCCCATGCCGGAAACGTCTACCCGATCCTCTCGCTCGTCGCCGAGCTGACCCGCCGCGGGCATCGGGTCGTGCACCTGACGACCGAGCAGTTCGCCGGGGCCACGGCCGCCGCCGGAGCGTCCGTGACGACTTACGAGTCGGCGATCGCGAACCTGGATCCGGCCGAGGTGTTCGCCTCTCCGGATCCCACCCTGCCGCACCTGCTCTACCTGCGCGAGAACGTCCAGATCCTCCAGGCGGCCGAGGCCGCCTTCGGCGAGTCGCCACCCGACGTGGTGCTCTACGAGGACTCGCCGTTCATCGCCGGCAAGCTGCTGGCCGGATCCTGGGGCAAGCCGGCGGTCCGGCTGAGCGTCGGCTTCGCCACCAACGACAAGTTCTCCTACTACCAGGAGATGGTCGACGCCTCCGGCATCCCCGCGCCACTGGAGTTCGAGAACTTCCGGACGGCCCTGTCCGAGTTGCTCGCTTCGCGTGGCCAGCCTTCCGATCTCGAGCAGTTCTGGTATGGCATCGACGATCGCAACGTGGTCTTCATCCCGCGCGCCTTTCAGTACGCCGGCGACACCTTCGATTCCCGGTTCCAGTTCGTGGGCCCGTCCCCGGCCGGGGAACCGGCCGCGGACCCGGCCGGGGATTGGACGCCGCCCGGTGACCGGCCGGTGCTGCTCATCTCCCTCGGCACCAGCTTCAACGACCACCCGGAGTGGTTCCGCACCTGTGTCAGCGCCTTCACCGGCAGCCGCTGGCACGTGGTCCTGACCCTGGGGGGCCGTGTCGACCGGACGGAACTCGGGCCGCTACCGCCCAACGTCGAGGCCCACGACTGGCTCCCGCACTCCACCGTCCTCGAGCACGCGCAGGTCTGCGTCACGCACGGCGGGATGGGCACGGTGATGCAGGCACTGGCCCGCGGGGTGCCGATGGTCACCGTCCCGCACTTCGCCTTCGAGGTCGAGGTCATGGCGCGGCGGGTCGAGGAACTGGGGCTGGGCCGGCGCATCCCCGCCGGGCAGTTCGACGCGCGGACCCTGCACGACACCGTCGAACTGGTGGCCGGGGACAGCGCGATCCGATCCCGCATCCGCGACATGCGGCACGAGATCCACGATGCCGGCGGCGCGGTCCGGGCGGCCGACGTCGTGCTGGCCACGATCGACGCGGGGGACGTCCGATGACGGCCCGCGCGGTGACCCGCATCCAGATGCGGCACGCGATCCGGCTCAGCATCCTCGAGCAGTCCCATCGCGCTCGCTTCGGCCACATCGGCTCGGCGTTGTCGATCGCCGACATCCTGGCGGTGCTGTTCGGCGGGGTCCTGCGCGGTTCCGGCCCCGACCGGGAACGGTTCATCCTGTCCAAGGGTCACGCCGTCCTCGCGCTCTACGCGGCGCTGTACGAGACCGGCCGCATCGACCGGTCGGCGCTCGAAAGCTACTGCACCGACGGCACCCCTCTCGGAGCCCATCCCGAGCACGTCCTCGAGGGAATCGACTTCTCCACCGGCTCGCTCGGGCTCGGGCTGTCGTACGGGGCCGGCTCGGCCCTGGCCGCCCGCATGCAGGGCGTCGCCCGGCGCACCTTTGTCCTGATCAGCGACGCCGAGCTCAACGAGGGATCGGTGTGGGAAGCGGCCATGTTCGCCGCGCACCACGGTCTCGGCTCCCTGGTCGCCATCGTCGACGCCAACGGTCAGCAGGCCCTGGGCCCGACCAGCCAGGTGCTGGATCTCGAGCCGCTGGCTTCCCGCTGGCAGGCGTTCGGCTGGATCACCCACGAGGTGAACGGCCACGACGTGGACGCGTTGCGGGACACTCTCGACCACATCGACGGCACCTCCGGCCGCCCGCACGTGCTGATCGCCCGCACCACCTCCGGCAGCGGTGTCTCGTTCATGGAGGGCCGCACCGGCTGGCGTTACTGGCCGCTTTCCGACGACCAGTACGCGGCCGCGGTCGCCGAGGTCAAGAACGCCGCGGGGGCATCATGAGGGCCGCATTCATCGAGACACTCACCGACATCGCGGCCCAGGACTCCCGGGTCGTGCTGCTCACCGGCGATCTCGGTTTCAACTTCCTCGAGCCGTTCGGTGAGCGGTTCCCCGGCCGCTTCTACAACGTCGGCGTCGCCGAGCAGAACATGGTGGGGGTGGCGACCGGCCTGGCCGAGGCGGGCCTGATCCCGTTCGTCTACTCGATCGCCACCTTCGCCTCGATGCGCCCGTACGAGTTCATCCGCAACGGCCCGGTTCTGCATCAGCTGCCGGTGCGGATCGTCGGTGTGGGCGGTGGCTTCGAGTACGGCAACAACGGCACCACCCATTACGGCCTGGAGGACGTCGGCATTCTGCGGATGCAGCGCGGCTTGACGGTCGTGGTCCCAGCCGACGACGATCACGCCCGCAGTGCGATCGGGCAGACGTACGCGTTGCGGCGGCCGATCTACTACCGGCTGGCCAAGAGCGGCCCCCCGGTGGCCGGTCTCACCGGGGACTTCGCCTTCGGGCGGCTCGCCCGGCTGCGCCCCGGACGGCACGTGGCGCTGATCGCGCTGGGCTCGATGGCCGGTGACGCGATGGCCGCGGCCGGGCGGCTGAGCGCGGAAGGCATCGAGGCGACCGTGGCGGTCGTCGAGAGCTTCAACCCCTCGCCCCGCGACGACCTGGCCGAGCTGCTCGCCGACGTGCCGCTCGCGGTCACCGTCGAATCGCATTTCGTCGACGGCGGCCTGGGCACGCTGGTCGCCGAGGTGATCGCCGAACGCGGCCTGGCGACCCGCCTGCGCCGCTGCGGCCTGGAGGACCTGCCCCGCGGGGTCACCGGGTCGACGCCGTTCCTGCAGGACAGGTTCGGTCTGTCCCCGGCCGCCATCGCGCGCACCACCATGTCCCTGATGGCGTCCGCGCGTCAGTGAGCGCGGTCCCGCCGACGCCGGCCCGGCGTGTGCTGGTCACCGGGGCCGGCGGGTTCATCGGGGCGAACCTGTGCCGCCGCCTCGTCCGCGCCGGGCACGCGGTGCACGCCGTGGTGCGCCCCGGCGGCGACCTGTGGCGCCTGACCGGGATCCGGCACGACATCACGGCCCATCGGGTCGACCTGGGCGAGGCCGGGGCGGTCGAGGCGATCGTCCGGACCGTCGGAGCCGACTGGCTGTTCCACCTCGCCGCCCACGGCGCGTACTCGTGGCAGACCGATCCGGCGGCGATCGCCGCCACGAACACGGGGGCGACGGCCCGGCTCATCGACCTGGCCGCCGCCGGGGCGTGCGAAGCCTTCGTGCAGGCCGGATCCACCGCCGAATACGGTCCCGGCGACCGCGCCCCGCGGGAGGACGACCCGGCGGTGCCGCACGGCCCGTACGCCGTCAGCAAGGCCGCGGCGACCCGGTACGCCCGGGCCGTGTCCCGCCGGCACGGGGCCCACCTGGTGACGTTGCGCCTCGCCACGGCCTACGGGCCCTGGGAGGAACCGCATCGCCTGATGCCGGCCCTGGCCGTGCACGGCCTGCGCGGGCGGCTACCCCCGCTCACCGGCCCCGGGACCGTCCGGGACTTCGTGTTCGTCGACGACGTGTGCGAGGCGTTCATGCTGGCCGCCCGGGCGACGCACCTCACCCCCGGCAGCATCGTCAACATCGGTACCGGTACGCCGACGTCGCTGGCCGAACTCGTCGGCCTGGCCCGGTCCGAACTGGCGATCGAGCCGGAGCCCGAGTGGTCGACGATGGCGCCGCGGCCGTGGGAGGCCGGATTGTGCGTCGCCGACTGCACCCTCAGCCGGCGAGGCCTGGGCTGGCGGCCGCGGCACACTCTGGCCGAGGGGTTCCGGGCCCTTGCCGGCTGGTTGCGCGGCGACGCGCGCGTTCACGACCGGTATGCCCGCGCCATCCTGCGGGAACCGGGCGGCGTCACGACCGGGAGTTCACGTAGGCCTCGATAGCGTCGGCCGCCCGCGGAGCGCCGCCGCACTGCCGGATGTCTTGCTGCATCGCTTCGGCGCGTCGTTTGACGTCGGTGTCGGCCGCCAGCCGCTCCACCGCCGCACGGATGCCGTCGGCCGTGAGCCGGTCGGCCGGCAGGTGGTGGCCCAGGCCCAGCTTGACGGTCTGCTCGGCGAAGGGTGCGGCCTCGGTGGCGAAGTGCGGTACGACGAGCACGGGAACGGCCATGTCCATGGCCTCCATCGTGGCGCCGGTCGTGCCCTGGGTGATGCAGACCGTGGCGTGTTCGAGCACGGCGTGGAACGGCACCCACGCGTGCGCCTCGACGTTGGCCGGCAGCGGGCCCAGGGCTTGCGGATCGAGGTAGCTGCCGATGGCCAGGACGACGTGCCACGGCGTGCCCTCGAAGGCCTCGACGCACGTACGGAAGAACTCGGGTTGCTCGTTGTGCAGGGTGCCCAGGGACACGAGAAGGACCGGCGCGCCCGGGCGGGGCGGCTGCCAGCGTGCGTCCTCGATGCGGCCGGTGAAGCTGGGTCCGCTGAACACGAACCGGTCGTCGAAGGTCTCGGCGGCGACCGTGTACGACTTGGGCAGATAGATGATGTTCAGGTCCTCGATCTCGCGCCAGTACTGCTTCGGCGGTGTGCCGACGCCGTACTCGGCGAGCAGGTCGACCAGCATCTTGTTCACCACTTCGACGTCGGCCGGATGACGCTGGCCGTTGCTGGCCCACAGGGCCTCGAACAGCGAGTAGTGCTCGTTCTCGGCGAAGCCGCCACTGAGCCGCACGGCCGGGCGGTTCCAGTGCCGGGCCAGCAGCCGGCCGGCCAGGAACGGCATCACGTCGTACAGGATCAGGTCGGGCGGATCGTCGCTCAGCGCCTCCCGCGCGGCCTCGAGGATGGCCACGTTCTCGCGGACGTAGACGAGATGCAGCTGCGTCTCGGCGTCGTCCCGGCCGAGCACCTCGGGCACGTGGAAGGTGTCGAACTCCGACCGGTACGGCACGACGGTGGCGCCGGCGGCGGTGACCGCCTCGGCGAAGGCCGGCCCGGTCAGGTAGGAGATGCGGTGCCCGCGCCGGGCGAGCTCGCTCACCAGGGACAGCGACGGGAACACGTGGCCGTGGCCCTGGACGTTGACGACGAGGATGTGGCGACGAGGCATGGTGGAGGGCTCCGTCCGTCCGGTCGGGATAGTTGACAACCCTATAGTCGACAGACGGCAACGGACAAGATTGACGGCTTTTCGCGGCACTGCGACTATCGAATCGTATAGCTAAACGCTGGTCGTCTTCGCCTACGTCAGGAGCACATCCGATGAAGGTCCTGTTCGTCTCGTCGCCCGGCCTCGGGCACCTCTTCCCGCTGATTCCCCTCGCGTGGGCCTTCCGGGCCGACGGCCACGACGTCGTCATCGCGACGGCCGAGCACGCCGGCCGGGCCGCGCAGGCCGGTCTCGAGGTCGTCGACGTCGCACCGCACTTCAGCTCCGTCGCGGCCTTCGAGCAGGTGGCCAAGGATGAACCCGACTTCATCACCACCGTCGCGACCCGCCCGGCCGTCGACCTGGCCGAGTGGGGGGTGCAGATCGCCGCGGTGAACCGGCCGCTGATCGACGGCCTGATCCGGCTCACCGACGACTTCCGGCCCGACCTGGTGGTCTACGAGCAGGGCGCGACGGCCGGCCTGTTCGCGGCGGCCCGGGCCGGAGTGCCCGCCGTGCAACGCAATCACGGCGCGTTCGGCACCGGGCGGATGCACGAGGGCATCGCCTCGTATCTGGGCGACTTCTTCGAGAAATACGACCTGACCGCGCCGCTGCCGAAGCCGAACGTGATCATCGAGTCGTTCCCGCCGAGCATGATCCTCGACCGGTCGCCCGAGGGCTGGTTCATGCGCTGGGTGCCGTACGGCGGGGGAGAGGTGCACGGTGACCGCTGGCCCGCCGCCTCGTCCGGCCGTCCTCAGGTCGCCGTCTCGATGGGCACGATCGAGCTGCAGGCGTTCGGGTTGGGCGCCATCGAATCGATCCTCGCGTCGGCCGCCCAGGTGGACGCCGACTTCGTGCTGGCCCTGGGCGAGCTCGACGTGACGCCGCTCGGAGCGCTGCCGCCCAACGTCCGGGCGGTCGGCTGGACGACGCTGCACCGCCTGCTCCAGCAGTGCACCGCCGTGGTGCACCACGGCAGCGGCGGAATGATCATGACGTCGATCGAGGCGTGCACGCCGCAGTTGCTCGCGCCCGACGCGCGGGACATGTTCCAGCACTCCGGGCGCAACGCCGTCAGCAAGCTCGGCATCGGCCTGGTCAGCACGGCCGATCAGGTCTCGCCCGAGCTGCTGGCCCAGCTGGTCTCCGACGACGGGCTGGCCGACCGCCTGTCCGCGGTGCGCGACGAGGTCCATGCGCTGCCCTCGCCGGCCGAGACCGTACGGCGCATCATCGCCGAGATCTGAGTGCCGCTCGGGGCGGGCCGGCCCGGTGGCGGGCACGCCCCGAGCGACTGCCGTCACTCGCCCCAGCGCAGGAAGGCCGGTGCCGGTCGGCCGGGCAGCAGCTGCAGCCGGGCGCGGTCGAGCCCGAGCACCTCACGCATGGCCACGTTCTCGCCCGGCCACTTCGGGTTGTCCAGCTCGTCGAAGGCGATCACGCTGCCCCGGGTCAGATAGGGCTGGATCGCCTCGAGCGCCGCCCGGCTTGGCTCGTAGAGGTCCATGTCGAAGTAGGCCATGGCGATGACGGTCTGCGGGTTGGCCTCGAGATAACGGGGCAGGGTCTCGCGTACGTCGCCCTCGACCACCACGCCGCGCTGGGTGACGTGGCCGAAGAACTCTCCGACCTCGTGGGCCGCGAGCACCTCGCGCAGGTACGAGGCGTAGTCCTCGCCGACCGCGAACCGGCCCGGATAGGCCGTCGGCCCGACCAGGTCGATGTCGTTGACCTCGGGGAAGCCGGTGAACGTGTCGAAACCGACGATGCGCCGCAGCGGGTTGTACGGCTCGTACACCCCGCGCAGAGCGGTGAACGTGCCGAGGTGGCGCCCGTAGCGCACACCGAACTCCACGATGATGCCCGGCACGTCCAGCACCATGCGGTAGAGCGCGTCCATCGACAGCAGGTCGAGCATCTGGTGCCTGCGCAGGAACAGCGGCAGGTTGTTGATGAGCTCCTCGGGCGGGATCGGGGTGTCGGTCAGCAGCTTGGTCAGCCGCGAGGTCACCTCGGTCTCCTGAGGTGAGTCGTGGACGAAAGCGCGCAGATCGGGGTCCATCGGTGCCTCCCGGCTTGCTCGGCTCTAGTATATGATTTTAAAGCCTATAGACCTCGCGCGAGACGGCGCAAGGGAGCGGGCGTCACCGGCCGGACCGGCCCTCCCGGTTCTTGTGATACCGCTCGAGCCATGCGTCCACGGCCCGCAGCGGGGCTGCCTCGACGGCGTACAACCGTCGGGTCCCCGAGCGGCGAACGGAGGCGAAACCGTTCTCTCGCAGGATCTTCAGGTGTTGCGAGACGGCCGGCTGGCTGATGCCGAACTCGTCCTGCACGACCGCGCCGAGTTCGCCGGCCGACGCCTCGCCCTCGGCCAGCATCTCGAGGATCCGCCGCCGGACCGGATCGCCGAGGACGTCGAAGGCGTGCATGAGTTGAACATAGCAAATCGAAGCCGATTCCCCGGTCACGCCGAGACGCGGCCGGCCCGCCGAAGGGGTGAGCATGTACGGACCCGAGTACCTCGAGGTTTACGAGGTGACCCACCGCAACCGTGGCAAGAGCTGGCATGACGAGGCCGTGGACATCTCCGCCCGGGTGCGGGAGCGCTGCGCCGGCGCCACGTCGTTGCTCGACGTCGCCTGTGGTGCGGGCACGCATCTGCAGGCCTTCGCCGGGCAGTTCGACCGGGTCGCCGGACTCGAGCCGGGTGTCGCCATGCGCAAGCTGGCCGAGCAGCGGATGCCCGGCGTCCCGCTGTACGACGGCGACATGCGCGACCTGCGGCTGGACACCACGTTCGACGCCGTGACCTGCCTGTTCTGCGCGATCAGCTGCATGACCACCGTGGCCGACATGCGCGCGGCCATCGCCTCGATGGCCCGTCAGCTCAACCCCGGCGGCGTGCTCGCGATCGAACCGTGGTGGTTCCCCGAGCGGTTCCTCGACGGCTGGGTCGGCGGTGACCTGGTGCTCGAGGACGGCCGTCGCACCCTGGCCCGCGTCTCCCGCTCGACCCTGGAGGGCCGCGCGACCCGGATGGAGGAGCGCTGGCTGATCGGCGACGAGACCGGCTTCAAGGAGGTCCGGCACGTCACGATGATGACCCTGTTCACGCGGGACGAGTACGAGCAGGCGTTCCTCGACGCCGGCTGCACCGTCGAATTCGTCGAGGGTTGGCTGACCGGGCGCGGACTGTTCCTCGGGGTCCGGAACGGCTGAGCCCGCGCCGGCCTGACGGCCCTCGCCGTCAGGCCGGCGCGACCCGCATGTACGGGCTGTCGCGGGCCCAGGCCAGGGTGCGCCGCAGGCCCTCGTCCAGCGGGGTGCTGCACTGCCAGCCGAGGAGCCGCTGTGCCTTGCCGACGGCCGGCACGCGCCGGGGGATGTCCTGGTAGCGGGCGCCCAGCTCGACCCGCGTGTCCAGCGTCTGCGGGGTCACGTCGACGCCGGCCAGCCGGGTGGCCAGCCGGATCACGTCGGCCACGGTGGTCTCGCGATCGCTGCCGATGTTGAAGGACTCGCCCCGGGCCGCCTCGACGGCGGGGATGAGGACAGTCGCGTCCGCGGCGTCCTCCACGTAGGTGAAGCACCGGGTCTGCCGGCCGTCGTCGTACACCACCGGGGCCAGGCCGTGCAGCAGCCGGTGCACGGTGCGGCTCACCACGTACGCGGGACGCTGCCGTGGGCCGTACAGGTTGAAATAGCGGACGATCGCGGCGGACAGCCCTTCCTGGCGGGCGAAGGCGTAGGTCAGGTGCTCGGCGGTGGCCTTGCTGGTGGAGTACGACCACCGGTCGGCCGAGGTGCTGCCGAGCACTCGATCCGCGTCCTCCTCCCACGGTGTGCCCGGGTTGCGCCCGTACACCTCGCTCGTGCTGGCCACCACGACGAACGCGCCCACGGCGGCGGCCCGGCGCAGCACGTTGCGGGTGCCGAGCACGTTGACCTCGAGCACGTCGAGCGGGCGGGCCAGATAGCGGTCCACGCCGACCACGGCGGCCAGGTGATAGACCACGCTGGTGCCCGCGGGAATGGCCGCCGCCACCGAGGCCTCGTCGCGGACGTCGCCGGTCACGTGCCGCACCCGGGCCGGGCCGGCCGCCAGGTCCGGCGGAGGCGGGTCAGGGTCGTAGACGATGACGTCGTCACCCCGACGGGCCAGGCGTTCGACCACGTGGCTGCCCACGAACCCGTGCCCCCCGGTCACGACCACCTGTGCCATGCCCTCACCGCCCGATTCCGCGATACCGCAAGCCCTGTTCGTGCCACCGGTCGATGGTCTCCCGCGGGTAGTACATGCGGCCGTCGAAGACGAGGCACGGCATGGTCACCCGGTCGCGCAGGCCCGCGAAGTCGACGGAGCGGAACTCGTCGTGCCCGGCGAGCACCGCGATGCAGTCGGCGCCGGCCACCGCCTCGTCGAGGGTGGCCGAGAGCGGGACCCCGAAGTCGCGCATGACCTGGCCGGGATCGGCGAGCGGATCGAACAGCCGGACCCGGGTGCCGGCCGTGCGCAGCGCCGCCACGACGCCACGCACCGGCGTGTTGCGCAGGTCCCCGGTGTTGTTCTTGAAGGCGACCCCGAGCACGGCCACGGTGGCGACGGCCGGGTCGCGGCCCATCTTGATGAGCTCGTCGGAGATGAGGTCGGCGGTCCATTCCGGCATCGCGTCGTTGACCCGGCGGGCGGTCGCCACGGTCGCGAGGTCCACGCCCCGGCCGCGCGCGTCGCTCCACGCCATCCAGGGGTCCTTGGTGAGGCAGGGCCCGCCCACGCCGACGCTCGGCAGCAGCATGTTGACCGTGCTGTGACCCTTCGGCAGGGCGTTCGCGCGCGACACCACGTCCAGGACGTCCACCTTGAGCGCGGCGCAGTAGCGCGCGACCTCGTTGGCGATGGCGATGTTGGCGTCGATCCACCAGTTGGTGGCCAGCTTGACCAGTTCGGCGGTCTCGGCCGAGGGCACCTCGTGCACCGGCACGCCCAGCGCGAACTCCCAGAACCGGCCGGCCGCCTCGGTGCTGGCCGGACCGCAGCCGCCGACCACGACCGGGAGCCGGGCGAGCTGACGCAACGCCTCGCCCTCGGCCAGGCGCTCGGGGCAGAAGGCCAGCCCGAAGTCGGTCTCGTGGGCCAGGCCGCCGGCCTCCAGCAAGGGCGCGACCAGCGTACGGGTGGTGGCCGGTGGCACTGTGCACTTGAGGATGACCAGCTGGCCCCGCCGCAGGTGGGGAGCGAGGCGGGTGCACGCCTCGACGAGCTGATCGGGCTGCAGGCCCCGGTCGGCGTCGACGGGGGTGCCGACGGTCAGCAGCACCACGTCGGCGCCGGCCGCCGCGGCGTAGTCGGTGGTGGCGGTGAGCCGGGCCGAGGCGGACAACCGGGCCACCGCCTCGGCCAGTCCCGGTTCGGGGATGCGGCACCGGCCGTGGCGCACGTCGTCCACCACGCGCTCATCCTGGTCGATGGCCACGACGTGCATCCCGCGCTCCGCGAGTGTCACGCCCAGGCAGGAGCCGATGTATCCGAAACCGACGACCGCCACGCGTAGGCCGGGCGTGCCGAGAGAGTCGGGAAGGAAGCGCATCGAAGCCGTACCGCCCTTCTGCCCGCCTGCGCCCGAGAGGGATTGCCGGGGGTCACGGGTTGACCGACCGTATCAAGGGCGATACATGACTTTCAACCATGACGTCGCTCGCTGGCATGTATGAGGGGTCTGCCCTTAAAGTGCTACATGATATGCAAGCACTTGAGGGGTCTGCAGGGAGGAAACCGGTGACCGAAACCGCGACAGGCGCCATGGTCCGGATCCCCGGCACCCGATATTCGCAGGGCACCCCGGACTGGGCGCTCGACTGGCTGGAGTCCGATCAGGACACGTTTCCGGTGAGCTGGTTCGCCGACGAGACGCCACAGACCGAGGTCGTCCTGGCCCCCTACCTGATCGACCGTTGTCCGGTCACCGTCGGCCAGTTCGCGGCGTTCGCCGAGGCGACCGGATACCGCACGGACGTCGAGCGGGCCGGCTACGGGCTGGTCTACGGCGACTCGTACTGGATCGAGCTGCCCGGCGCGAGCTGGCGTGAGCCGGGAGGCCCGGGCACCGGAGGAGCCCAGTTCGCCGATCACCCGGTGGTGCACGTCTCGTGGGACGACGCCAACGCGTACGCCCGCTGGGCCGGCAAGAGGCTGCCGACCGAGGCGGAGTGGGAGCTGGCCGCCCGGGGCCGTGACTTCCGGATCTGGCCCTGGGGTGACACCTGGCAGCCCCGGTACGCCAACACCGCCGAGTACTACGCCGGTCCGCTCGGTTCGCTGGACGCGTGGCGGCGCTGGTGGAGCGGTGTCTATGCGGAACGGGGGCCGGTACCGCAGACGACCGCGGTCGGCGCCTTCACGCCGGACGGCGACAGCGTCTTCGGCTGTGCCGACATGGCGGGCAACGTCTACGAATGGACGGCCACGCTGTCGTACCTGTACGACGAGGCGACACCGTGTGACGCGACCCTGCGTGCCGTCATGGGGCGGCACCGGGTGGTCCGGGGCGGGTCCTGGATGAATTTCCGGCACCAGGTCCGGTGCTGTGAGCGCATCCACGGCGACCCGGACGGCTGGTCGAACTTCGCACTGGGATTCCGCTGCGCGAAGGACGCGTAGCGCGGCAAGGGGAGGCATCGATGGTCAAAATTGTGCTCTCGTCCGGCTGGGCGCACCGGGGCCGGAACGAGTTCGAGGTGGGGCAGGGGCCGCTGGACGACATCATCAAGGACTTCGCGGCACGGTATCCGGCCTACCGCCGGCGGCTGCTGGGCGGCGACGGCGAGCTGCTGCGTTACTACAACATCTATATCGACGACGACCCGGTTCCGCGCCACGAGCGGGCCTCCACCGAGGTGCAGGACGGCAGCGTCGTCGCGATCGTCCCGCCGATGGCGGGCGGCTGACTCCGACCTTGCTCGGTCTCCAAAAGCTTTAAAAACGCATGGTAATTTCGAGAGATCGAGCAGGTTGTACGAGGGAGGCCGCAGTGAGCCAGAGCGTTCGGACCGACGAGTGGATCGGGCCCTCGGGACCGCCCGCCGAGCCCCCCGACTCGCCGCTGCGCACGGCGTCGTGGGAGACGATCCGGTCGATGTTCGCGCTCGACGCGAGCACCACGCATCTCAACACCGGGACCATCGGGGCCATGCCGTTCGAGGTGCTCGACACCCTCGATCGCGTCACACGCCAGTTCACCGGCGGCCTCATGGACGTGTACAAGCCGGCCATGTTCACCGAGCAGCGCGAGGCCATCGGGCGGTCCTACGGCGTCGACGGCGACGAGATGGTGATCTGCCACAACGCCACCGAGGGCGTCGCGCGCATCATCAACGGGCTCGACCTGCGCGAGGGCGACGAGGTCATCACGACCAGCCACGAGTGCTATTCGGTGCTGTCGAACTTCAACCTGCTGCGCAACCGGCACGGCATCGAGCTCACCGTGCTGACCCCGCCCTCCGGGTACGACGTGCGGGCCGAGGACATCGTCGAGATGTTCGAGCGGGCCATCACCCCGCGCACCAAGGTGATGGCCTTCGCCGGCATCACCCTGTTCACCGGAACGCTCATGCCGGTGCGGGCGCTGTGCGAGCTGGCCCAGCGGCACGGCATCACCACGGTCATCGACGGCGCGCTGCTGCCCGGCCTGTTCAACTGCGACTTCCGGGCCATCGGAGCCGACTTCATCGCGTGCTCGGGCTCCAAGTTCCAGTGCGGCCCGCTGGGCACCGGCCTGCTGTACATCCGCAACAAGGTGCACCCCGAGCACAACCCGCTGCCGCTGCCGACGTTCTGGCCGGTCATCTCGACGTGGTACCCGATGCAGGGCAGTCCGCCGCCGCGCACCCGCACGGCCGTGGAGAGCGACAACATCGGCGACTACCTGCAGAGCGCGGGGAGCGCGAACCTGGCCCGGGGCGCGGCTCTGGCCGAGGCGTGCGGGCTGTGGGACCGGATCGGGCGCGACCGCATCGAGCACCGCGCCATGACGCTCGGCAACTACTGTCGCCGGCGGATCGCGGAAACCTTCGGCACCGAGGCCCTCTATTCACCCGGCGCCGATCCCCGGCTGCGGTCGCCGCTGGTGGCCTTCAACCCGTTCCGCCGGCCCGAGGACGCCTGGAACATCAAGAAGTTCATGACGTTCGTGGACCGGCTCGAGGGCGAGCACCGGGTCTGGTCGCGCTGGACCGAGTTCGACGTGCCCGGTTCCCCGCACCAGCACTACGCCGCACGGCTGTGCACCCATCTGTTCAACTCCGAGGACGAGATCGACCGGACCGTCGAGATCCTGGTCCGGCTCGCCCGCGACGTGTCCTGACCCGTGGCGATTCGAGGACGGTGAAATGACCGGCACACTGCGACTGCACGGCCGCGTTGAGGCGGACCAGCTCGACCCCGTCGCCGCATACGGCCCGGCGGCCGCCCAGCTGACCCGGCTGTACTCGCGTCAGCTGTTCACCTATGCCGCCGAGCGCGACCCGCGTGACTGGCGCGCCGTCGCGCCCGTGCCCGACCTGGCCCTGATGGTCCCGTCGACCTACAACGCGGGAGTCGGGGCCAGCCACAAGACGTACGTGGTGCACCTGCGCCCCGACGTCCACTGGGACACCACACCCGCGCGCCCGCTGACCGCGCACGACGTGGTCCGCGGGATCAAGCGCCTGGCCAACCCGGTGCTACGCCCGCCCGGGCTGGTCTACTTCACCAGCACGATCCGCGGCATGGCCCGGTATTGCGAGCAGTACGCGGCATCGGTGCCGGCCGCCGGCCCCACCGCCGCCGCGCTCGCGGAGTTCCAGAGGTCGCAGGAGATCCCCGGCGTGTTCGCCCTTGACGACACGACCGTGGTCTTCGAACTGTTCCGGCCGGCGGTCGACTTCGTCGACATCCTGGCCCTGCCGTGCGCGGCACCGGTACCCGAAGAGTACGAGGCCTTCCTGCCCGGCAGCGCCGAACTCCGGGCCAACCTGCGTTCCTCCGGCCCGTACCGGCCGATCGGCGCCGACCCGGCCCGGGGCCTGAGCTTCGAACCCAATCCCGCCTGGAGGCCGGAGACCGACCCGGTCCGCGGGCGGGGCGCCGAGCGCATCGAGGTGGCCTCCGGTTCCGGCGGCGCGGGCGGGGCGGATCTGCCGTTCGGCGCGGCGGTGACCAGAAGCGCGGCGCCCGCCGACGACCTCGGCTGGAGCCTCGACCCCTACCTGGTGGTCAACCGGCACAGCCCGGACACCGATGGCGCGCTGGCCGACCCGCGGGTACGCCGGGCGATCGCACTCGCCGTCGACCGGGTCGCGCTCAGTGACCTGATGGCCGAGCTCGATCCGGGCTCACCGGCGCGGCCGGCGGACGGTGTCGTGCCACCCGGCAACGACGGACATGCCGAGGGCCTCGACCGCGCGGGCCTGCCCGCTTTGCCCGAACAGGCCCGGCAACTGCTGTGCGAGGCCGGTCATCCAGACGGCGTGGCCCTGCTCCTGCCGCACCGGGACGACGACCGCGACACCCGGATCGCCCGGCGCATCTCGACCGACCTCGAACGGGCCGGCTTCCGGGTGCGGCTCACCGCCCTGACCCCGTCCGATCATCACCGCCTGCTCACCGACCCGGCCCGTACGGGGGAATGGGACCTCGCCCTGACCTCCCGCGCGCCCGACTGGTTCCACGGCAACGGACGCGTCTTCGTGCAGGCCATGTTCGCGTCCGGCCCGGCCGGTGGCGGCACGGCGAACTATGGCGGATACCGGAATGCCGAGGTGGACCTCCTGATCGAGCAGGCCCTCGACGAGAAGCGGCCGGAGCGGGCGAACCGGCTGTGGCAGGAGGTGCAACGCCGGGCGCTGGCCGACACGGCCGTGATCCCGCTGGTGTTCCGCAAACCCGGTGGATACCCGCTGGGTGCCCGGGTGCGCGACGCGATCGGCCTGCCTACCCTCGGCAACGCGCCCGACCTGTCCCTCGTCCGGCTCACGCCGGCCGCCTGAACGAGATCCGCGATGAACGACGACACGGTGATCCGGGACTACCTCGGCCTGGGGCTGCGCCTGGGCCGCCTGGTGGACGGGTTCGTCGACTGCTGGTTCGGCGATCCGGATCTCGCGAAGCAGATCGAGAACGAACCACCGAGCACTCCCACGGCCCTGGTCGGCCAGGCGGTACGGCTGCGGGCCGCGCTGGCCGACAGTGGGCTGTCCGATCAGCGGCAGGCGTTCCTGGGCGCCCAGGCCCGGGCGCTGGAATGCGCGGCCCGCCGGCTCGACGGCGAGGAGTTCGGTTTTGTCGGCGAGGTGGAGCGCTACTTCGAGGTCCCCCTTGCCCTGGGTGACCCCGACCGGTACGCCGCGATCCACCAGGAGATAGCGCAGTTGCTGCCCGGAACCGGCGACCTGCAGACGAGGGTGGACGCGTTCTACGACGCGAACGCGGTGCCGCCGGACAAGCTGGGCCCGGCCGTGCTGGCGGTCAGCGAGCAACTGCGCGCCCGCACCCGCGCCGTGGTGCCGCTGCCGGACAGCGAGCGGATCGACTACGAGATGGTGACCGACCGGCCGTGGAACGCCTTCAACCGTTACCAGGGCGACTTCCGCTCGGTCGTGACCCTCAACGTCGAGGCCGGCCGGGCGATCGGGGCGCTGCCGTTGCTCGTCAGCCATGAGTCCTATCCCGGGCACCACACCGAACACTGCGTGAAAGAGGCGCTGCTGGTGCGCGGGCGGGGCGAGACGGAACATGTCATCTCGCTGGTGAACACCCCGCAGAGCCTGATGGCCGAGGGCACCGCCGAGGTGGCCGTGACCGCCCTGCTCGGCCCCGGCTGGGGAGCCTGGACCGAGGCGATCCTGGCCGGGCACGGCGTGCGTATCGACGGCCCGGCCGTGGAACGCATGGTCGAGCTGGTCCGGGCTCTGCTGCCGGCCCGGCAGGACGCGGCTGTCCTGCTGCACGACCGCGGGGCCGACGTGGACACGGTCGCCGCCTACCTGAGGCGGTGGCTGCTGCTGCCGGAGGATCGGGCCCGGCACATCACCCAGTTCCTGGCCGATCCGCTGTGGCGGGCCTACTCGGTGACCTATGTGGAGGGCGCCCGGCTGGTCGGCGAATGGCTGTCCGCGCCGGGTGGCGCCGGCACGGTCCTCGAGCGGTACCGGCGTCTGCTGGCCGAGCCCCTGCTGCCCTCGACGTTGCGCGACGAACTGCACCGAGTGGAGGCGCCATGAACGACCGGGAATCCGCTCTCTTCCTGTACGAGGAGGCCATGGCGTACACGTACGCCGCGGCTCTGCGCACGGCGGCCGAGCTCGATGTCGCGGACGCCATGACGAACGGCCCGCGTACCGCCGGGGAGCTGGCCGCCGCGGTCGGCGCCGATCCCGGCCGGCTGCGGCGCGTGCTGCGGCTGCTGGCCGCGCGGGGCATCGTCGCCGAGGACGACACCGGGCGCTTCGTCCTGACCGACCGGGGCGCCGCTCTGCGCAGCGACTCCCCGGTGCCCGCGCGCTCCGGAGTGCTGATGTTCACCGACGACATGTTCTGGACGATGGCGCACCGTGCCGCGCGCGCGGTCGCCGACCCGCAGCCGTCGTTCGCCGAGATCTTCGGCCGGTCGCTCGGCGACTATTTCGAGGCCGATCCGGCGGTGGAGGCGCTCTACTACGACGGCATGGCCACGGTCTCCGACGCCGAGCATCCGCTGCTGATCGAGGCCTACGATTTCCCGTACGAAGGTGTCGTGGCCGATGTGGGCGGCGGGCGCGGCCCCTTTCTGCGCAGTGTGCTGCAGGCCCGGCCCGGCCTGACCGGTGTCCTGGTCGATCAGCCGCACCGGGTCAAGGAGCATCTGCTGGACACTCCCGAGCTGGCCGCGCGGGCCGAGGCGGTGACCGGCGACTTCCTGAGCGAGGTGCCCGCGGCGGATCTCTATGTGCTCAAGCGGATCCTGCACAACTGGGACGACGAGGACAGCGTCCGGATTCTGCGCAACTGCCGTCAGACGATGCGCCCAGGCGGCCGGGTGCTGGTCATCGACGCGGTGATTCCGGCCGATGACCGGCCGCACCAGAGCCGGCAGATGGACTTCATGATGCTGTCCGCGCTCACCGGCCAGGAGCGCACCGAAGCGGAGCTGACCGCGCTGTTCGAGGCCGCGGGCCTGAGCGTCACCCGGGTGGTGGCGACGGCGTCACCGATGACCATCGTGGAAGGACGGGCCGCATGACCGGCGAACAGCCCCGCTCGGGCGGGACACTGCGTTACTACGGCCCGGGCGGCATGGACCACGTCGATCCGGCCGCGGCCTACTACGCCTTCTCACATCAGATCATCCGGTTGTTCGCCCGGCAGCTGTTCGGCTATCCGAGCACCACCGACGCCTCCGCCCTGGTCCCGGTGCCGGACGTCGCCGCCGAGCTGCCCACGGAGGCGAACGGCGGGGTGAGCGCGGACGGCCGGCGCTACACCATCCGGCTGCGGGACGACGTCTTCTGGGACACCGAGCCGCCGCGCCCGGTGACCGCACACGATTTCGTCCGCGGGCTCAAGCGCATGGCCAACCCGGTGGCCGGCGCCGGCGCCATCACGTACTACACCAGCACGATCGCGGGGATGGCCGAGTTCGTCGAGGGCTACCGGGCCGCGTTCGACGGGGTCGAGCCGACCGCCGCCGGTCTCGCCGATTACCAGAACAGCCACGAGATCTCCGGTCTGCGCGCGGCCGACGAGCGCACTCTGATCATCGACCTCGTCCGTCCGGCCAACGACCTGCTCAACATCCTGGCGATGCCGTTCGCCTCGGCCGCGCCCGAGGAGTACGACCGGGTGATCCCCGACAGCCCCGCCTTCATCGCGGCGGTCCGGTCCGACGGTCCCTACCGGCTCACCGGCTACCAGAACGGCGAGTTCCTCACCATGGACCGCAATCCGGCCTGGCGCGCGGCCTCGGATCCGCTGCGACGGCAGCACATCGAGCGGATCGACGTACGCATGGAGCCGGCGACCGACGACCAGGTGCGCGAGGCCATCGACACCGGAGCCGCCGATCTGTCCTGGGGGGCGGCGGTGATCAGCGACGACCGCCGGCCACCGGACGCCGACCGGCACCTCGGCTACGCCCTCAATCCGTACCTGGTGTTCAACTTCCGCAGCCCGAACGCCGGGGGTGCGATGAGCCTGCTGCCGGTACGCCGGGCCATCGCGTACGCCGTCGACAAGGCGGCCATCGTCCGCATCTTCGACGGCATGGACCTGGGCACCTTCAGCCGGCCCGCGCACACCGTCATTCCGCCCGGCAACTTCGGCTACCGCGAGTACGACCCGTATCCCACTCCCGGTGACGCGGGCGACCCCGACCGCTGCCGGGCCCTGCTCGAGCAGGCCGGCTTCCCGGACGGCCTGCGCCTGCGCGTGCCCTACCGGGAGGACGCGGTGCACTCCGACGTCACCGCCTCCTACGTGGCCGACCTGGCCAAGGGCGGCATCACGGTCGACCTGGTGCGGATGGGCTCCACCGACGAGTTCTACCGGCTGCTGCAGGACCCGGCCCGCGCGCTGGCCGGCGAATGGGATCTGGCCGCCGCGTCGTGGACACCGGACTGGTACGGCAACAACGGGCGCTCCTACATCCAGCCCATGTTCCAGTCCAACTTCGCCCGCGGCACCAGCAACTACGGCGACTACAGCAATCCCGTGGTCGATGCCCTCATCGACGAGGCGCTGGCCGAGGGCGACCCGGACCGGGCCGCCGGACTGTGGCACGAGATCGACCGCCGGTTGCTGTCCGACGTGGCGATCGTGCCGGTGGTGGCCTGCGAGCCGATGATCCGCCACCGCACCGGCCGCCGGGTCCGCAACGCGATCCCGATGCCGCAGATCGACCGCTGGTACGACGCGGCGAACCTCTGGCTGGACCCGCCGGACTGACTGTCACCAGCCGGATCGGATGGTCTCGGCGATGTGGTCGCGGTCCCGCTCGGTCAGCCACCAGCCGACCGGAACGTGCACCAGGCGATCGTGCACCTTGTCGAGGCCGGGAAGCGGTTCGCGGACATCGGCCACGCACGAGTGCGCGTCGTTGCGGCGGCACATCACGCTGGTCGCGATGCCGGCGCCGGCCAGCTTGCCCATGAAGGCGGCCCGGTCGTCCGCCTTCACCGGATAGAGCCAGAACGACGATTCCCGGTCGGGCGCCCGCTCGGTGAGTTCCAGGCCGGGCACCGCCGCCAGCTCCCGGTCGAAGAACGCGGCGTTGGCGCGGGTGCGGGCCAGCAGGTCGTCCACGATATCGAGGTTGGCCAGGCCGACCGCGGCCGAGACGTCGGTCATCGTGAACCGGTAGCCCCAGTCCTCGACGTCGTACTCGCCGTTGATCCGGTCGGCCTGCCGGTCGATGCCGTGCCAGCGGCGCCGCCGAAGATGACTTTCGAGGTCCTCGTCCGGCAGCACCAGCAGGCCTCCACCGGCGGCGTTGAGCAACTTGATGGCGCCCAGGCTGTAGACGCAGACATTGCCGTGGTTACCCAGCGGCTGCCCGCGATAGGTGGCCCCCCACGCCTGCGCGGCGTCCTCGATGACCACCGGGCGCCGCCCGTGCCGCTCGGCCGCCCGGTCCAGCACGTCGCGCAGGGCGGCCAGGTCGACCGGGTAGCCGGCCCAGTGGACGACGACGACCGCCCGTGTCGCCGGGGAAATCTTGGCCGCGAGATCGTCGAGGTCCATGGTGAGCGTGGCCGGATCCACGTCGACCCAGCGGATCCGCAGCCCGTTGGCCAGGATCGGCCAGTTGGTGCCCTCGAACGTCAGCGGCGTGGTGAGCACCTCGCCGGGCTCCGGGGCGCCGCCGGGAGCCCGGGCGACCATGCTCAGCGCGAGATGCAGCGCGGAGGTCGCGTAGTTGACGGCCAGCACCCGGCGGTTGCCGAGCCGCCGGCCCACCGCCTGCTCGAATTCGCCGACGACCGGCCCGTGCTCGAGCCGTCCGCTGTTCAGCACGTCCGCGACACGCTCGAGCGCTCGCGGTGAGGTCGCCACCTTGGACAGCGGTATCACGCCACAGCCTTTCGGTCATCCATCTGCTTGATTATCTTGTAGTAATTGAGCTCCCGTACGCGGGCCGTCGTCAAGGAGAAGCGGATGTCTCACGACTCGGATCTGTACGCGCCGCTGGGCCACTCGGGGCTCATGGTCAGCCGGCTGTGCCTGGGCACCGTCAACTTCGGCGGCCGGGTCGACGAGGCCGAGGCGCACATGTTGCTGAATCACGCGGTGGAGCGCGGCATCAACTTCATCGACACCGCGGACATCTACGGATGGCGCGTCCACAAGGGCTACACCGAAGAGCTTCTCGGCCGCTGGTTCGCGGCGGCGCCGGGGCGCCGGGACAGCGTTGTCCTCGCCACCAAGGTGGGCAAGCCGATGACGGAACGGCCGGGCGACTCGGGACTGTCGGCGCGGCGGATCGTCGCGGCGTGCGACGACTCCCTGCGGCGCCTCGGCACCGACCGGATCGACCTCTACCAGATGCACGAGGTGGACCGCTCGGTCGGCTGGGACGAGATCTGGGAGGCGATGGACCGGCTGGTCGGCCAGGGCAAGGTGCGCCACGTCGGTTCCTCCAATTTCGCCGGGTGGGACATCGCCGCCGCGCAGGAGGCCGCACGCCGGCGGAACCGGCCCGGCCTGGTGTCGGAGCAGTGCCTCTACAACCTGCACACCCGGCACGCCGACCTCGAGGTCATCCCGGCCGCGCAGGCCTACGGCGCATCCGTGCTGGTCTGGTCGCCGCTGCACGGCGGTCTGCTCGGCGGGGTCCTGGACAAGCTGGCCCGGGGCGCCGCGGTCAAGTCGGCCCAGGGCCGGGCGGCGTCGGTCCTCGCCGACCGGCGCGACGTGGTCGCCGCGTACGAGCAGCTCTGCCGGCGCCTCGGACGCGACCCGGCCGAACTCGCCCTGGCCTGGGTCGCGCAACGCCCGTCGGTCACGGCGCTGGTCATCGGTCCGCGGACGCCGGAACACGTGGACACCGCGCTCGGCGCCCTGCGCGCCAAGGTGACCGACGCCGAACTGGACGAGCTCGACATGCTCTTTCCGCCGGTCGGCAAGGGCGGTCCGGGCCCCGATGCCTGGCTGGACTGAGCCGTCAGGACACCCGGCGCACGTGAGTGGTGTCGACGCGCCGGGCGTCGAGCAGGTGGCGCAGCGGCGCGGCCGCGAGCAGGGGCGGATCGAGGTCCCACGGACGCCGCAGGGTGACCAGGACCGGCACGTGCCGCCCGTCGACGAATTGCACCGGTGCCTCCGCGACGAACCGGCTGCCGGCCACGTCGTCGACCAGCGCGTCGGTCAGCGGCACCCCCGACTCGACGACCGTCAGACGCAGGCGGTGCGGCCCGGCCGCGGCGGGCAGCCACAGCAAATGGGCCGCCGGCCGCACGATCCAGCGGCCGTCTCCCTGATCGGAGGCCGGTTCCAGGCCGGCGATCGCGCAGCCTTCCGGGACCGTGCCGGTGAGCGAGACGAGCAGCGAACCCGAGTCGCCCGGGGCCTGACGGGGTTCAAAGAAGGTGCCGGAACCGGCCCGCCGGCCGCTCAGCCGCCGGGCCAGCTGCCGGAAGCGGGCCGGCGACTCGCCGACCAGACGGGTGAACTGGGTGGTGAAGGTGCCCGCGCTGGCGTAGCCGACCTGAGACCCGACGGCGGCCACGGTCAGATCGGTGTGCAGCAGCAACCGGCGCGCCTCGGCCATCCGCAGAGCGGCCAGGAACCGGGCCGGGGTCAGCCCGGTGGTGTCGCGGAACAGGCGATGGAAGTGGAACGGGCTGAACAGCGCCATCCGGGCCAGGTCGGTCAGCGACAACTGTTCACAGAGGTTGTCCCGCATCAGCCCGATGGTGCGTCGCACCGCCTCGATGCGGCTGCTGGTGCTGGGGGAGTGGGGGGCAACGACTGGCATGGCATCGGCTCCTCAGACGGTGGCAGGCCGTGCCGAGTCTGGAGAGCCCATCTTGACGTCTTCTTGACTCCCCGAATACACAAGGCCACATACGGCAACTTGAAAGATGACAGTGCGCCGTCCGCTCGCCAAGCATGGAGGCACTCGGCTAGCGGATTGAGGGACGTCATGGTCAACTTGTGGCGACGGCTGCGGCAAACGATCCTCACCCCGGGCAACCGTCACACCCGGCTCGACGTACGCGGGTTCCACGCCAAGGACGATGCCGCCCGCGATCTCCTCGAGGAAGTCGGCGCTTCGTTCCTGGAGGGCTTCCGGCACGCGGTCGGTGCCCGCGACGCGGCCGAGGCCGGCCGCCGGCTCGCGGGCGTGCGCCGGGAGTTCCAGGGTTTCGCCTACGAGGGCGCCGGCATGGGACTGGCCATGCTGGACGGGATGTCGCCGGGCGGCCCGCGGCGGCTCGAGGCCTTCCTGGCCGGGCCGGCCGACGGGCACGTCTACATGGTCTATGTCGGAGCCGGCTGGGCGATGGCCCGGCTGCCGAGGCGGCGATGGCCGGCCATGCTGCCGGCCGACCCCCTGCTGCGCTGGCTCGCGCTCGACGGCTACGGCTTCCACCAGGCGTATTTCCACACCGCCGCGTACGTGCACGGCCGCCGGCGCGATCCTGACCTCCGGCTGGCCGGCGACCCGGGCGGCTACTCGCCCCGCGTGGTCGACCAGGGCATCGGGCGGGCGCTGTGGTTCGTCGAAGGCGCTGACGTCACCCGGGTGGCCGCGCGCATCGAGTCCTTCGAGGCGCACCGGCGCGGTGATCTGTTCGCCGGCGCGGGTCTGGCCGCCACATACGCCGGTGGCGCCGGACCGGCCGAACTCGTACTGCTGCGCGACCGGGCCGGTGCGCACCGCGCCCAGCTCGCGCAGGGCAGCGCCTTCGCGGCTCAGGCCCGCCTGCGGGCCGGCCTGGTGACACCGGGCACGGCCACGGCGACCGCGGCGCTGTGCGGGCTCCCGCCCGAGGCGGCCGCCGCGGTGACCGACCGGGCCCGGGCCGAGCTGACATCGACCGGAGGCGTCCCCAAGTTCGAGGTGTGGCGCCGGCGGATCGCCGATGAACTGATGTCCTCGGGAAGGTTGTAGAAGTGCGGATCGCCATCGTGGGACTAGGTTGCCGGTACCCGGACGCGCTCGGGCCGGCGCAGCTGTGGGAGAACGTCGTCGCCGGTCGCCGTGCCTTTCGCCGGATACCGGACGAGCGGCTCAACATGGACGACTACTGGTCGCCGGACCCGGCCGCGCCGGACAAGATCTATGCCCGTACGGCCGCGGTCCTCAAGGACTACGAATTCGACCGGCTCGCCTTCCGCATCGCCGGCAGCACCTACCGCTCCACCGACCTGACGCACTGGCTGGCCCTCGACGTCGCGGCGCAGGCGCTGGCCGACGCCGGTTTCCCGGACGGGCGCGGGCTGCCCGCCGAGCGCACCGCGGTCGTCGTCGGCAACACACTGACCGGCGAATTCAGCCGGGCCAACGTGCTGCGGCTGCGGTGGCCGTACGTCCGCCGGGTGGTGGCCGCCGCGCTGCAGGAGAACGTGGACTGGGACGACGCCCGGCTGGCCGGCTTCCTCGACCGGCTGGAGACCGACTACAAGCAGCCGTTCCCGGTGCCGGACGAGGACACCCTGGCCGGCGCCCTGGCCAACACCATTGCCGGTCGCATCTGCAACCACTTCGACCTGGGCGGCGGCGGTTACACCGTGGACGGCGCCTGCTCGTCGTCGCTGCTGTCGGTGGCCACCGCCTGCGACCGGCTGTCCGACGGCGACATCGACATGGCCCTGGCCGGTGGGGTCGACCTCTCGATCGACGCGTTCGAACTGGTCGGCTTCGCCAAGACCGGCGCGCTCGCCCGCAACGAGATGCGCGTGTACGACCGCGGCTCCAACGGTTTCTGGCCGGGCGAGGGCTGCGGCATGGTGGTGCTGATGCGCGAGAGCGACGCGCTGGCCCAGAACCGCCGCGTCTACGCCACCGTCGCGGGGTGGGGAATCTCCTCCGACGGCCGCGGCGGCATCACCCGGCCCGACGCGGACGGCTACCGGCGGGCGCTGGACGGCGCGTACCGGCGGGCGGGCTTCGGCATCGAGACCGTCACCCTGTTCGAGGGCCACGGCACCGGAACGGCGGTCGGCGACGCCACCGAACTGCGCGCTCTCAGCTCGGCCCGCCGGTCGGCCGGCGCGACCGGACCGGCCGCCATCGGCTCCATCAAGGCGATGATCGGGCACACCAAGGCCGCGGCCGGAGTGGCCGGGCTGATCAAGGCCACTCTCGCCGTGCACCACGGCACCATCCCGCCGGCGGTCGGCTGCATCGACCCTGATCCGCAGCTGACGAGCGAGGACGCGGCCCTGCGGGCTCCCCGCGCCGCCGAGGAATGGCCGGTCGGCGCTCCCCGGCGGGCCGGGGTGACCGCGATGGGCTTCGGCGGCATCAACACCCACCTGGCTCTGGAGTTCTCCGCTCCGCCCGGCGCGGTCTCGGCCGCCGCGCCCCGGCATCGTGCTCTGGCCCGCGGCCTGCAGGACGCCGAACTGCTGCTGCTGGAGGCACCGGGCCCGGCCGAACTGCGGGACCGGGCGGCCGGTCTGCGCGACCGCATCGCCCGGCTGTCCTACGCCGAACTCGGCGACCTCGCCGCGGTGCTGCGCGAATCGCTCACCGGGACCGCCTGCCGGGCCGCGGTCGTGGTGCGGACCCCCGAGGACGCCGTCGCCAAACTCGACGCCCTGGTCGCCGCGCTCGACGAGGGCCGGCTCGACGCGGTGGAACCGGTGGCCGGCTGGTTCCTCGGACGCCCCGCTCCGGGGGCCGGACGGCTCGGACTGCTGTTCCCCGGTCAGGGTTCCGGCCGCGGGACGACCGGCGGTGCGCTGCGACGGCGGTTCCCGGTGGCCGACGAGGTCTACCGCAGCGTCGCCCTGCCGGCCGGCGCCGACCCGGCGGCCACCGAGGTCGCCCAGCCGCGGATCGTCGCCGGCTCGCTGGCCGGTCTGGCCGTGCTGGACAGCCTGGGGCTCTCGGCCCGGGTGGCTCTCGGGCACAGCCTCGGCGAGCTCTCCGCGCTGCACTGGGCGGGCGCTCTCGACCAGGCGGCGCTGATCCGCCTGGCCGGTCATCGCGGAGCGGTCATGAGCCGGGTCACGACCCCGGGCGCGATGGCCGGGCTGGCCGCCGGACCGGACGCCGCGCGGACCCTCATCGGCGCGGAGCCGGTCGTCGTCGCCGGGCTGAACGGCCCCGGCCAGACGGTCGTGGCCGGTCCGGCCGAGGCGATCGACCGCGTTGTCGCCGCCGCCGGACGGGCGGGCCTGCAGTGCGCCCGGCTGCCCGTCTCGCATGCTTTCCATTCGCCCCTGATGGCGCCGGCCGCCACCGAATTCGGCACCTGGCTGGCCGGGCAGGAGTTCGCCGCGCCGGTCCGGCCGGTGGTGTCCACCGTGACCGGGCGGATGCTGGACGCCGGAACGGACCTGCGGTCGCTGCTGCGTACGCAGATCACCGACCCGGTCCGGTTCGCCGGCGCGGTGTCCGTGGCCGCCGCCGAAACCGACCTTTTCGTCGAGGTCGGACCGGGCCGGGTGCTGTCCCGGATGGTGCCGGGCGTGTGTGCCGTGCCGGCGGTCGCCCTCGACACCGACGACGAGTCACTGGTCAGCCTGCTCGGCGTGCTGGCCGCGGCGTACGTGCGAGGCGCCCCGCCACCGCCCGCGGAGTTCTTCTCCGAGCGGCTGGTGCGGCCGCTCGACCTCGACGCCCCGCTCTCCTTCCTGACCAACCCGTGCGAGGCGGCCCCGCAGCCGGTCCTGGCCGGCGCCGAGGTCGTCGGCGAGACCGCCGGGGTGACCACACCGGCGCCGGGCGGCGCGGTGGCCGACAGCCGGGACGCCCTGACCGTGCTGCGCGGCCTGGTGGCCGACCGGGCCGAACTGCCCGAGGAGGTCCTCTCCGACGACAGCCGCCTGCTCGACGACCTGCACCTGAGCTCGATCACCGTCGGTCAGCTGGTCAACAGCGCGGCGCGGGAGCTCGGGCTGGACGCCATGGCCGCGCCGGCCAACTTCGCCACCTCCACGGTGCGCGAACTCGCCACCGCGATCGAGGAACTGGCGGCCGACGCCGGACGCCGGAGCGCCCCGGCGGTGATCGACGGAGTGGCGGCCTGGGTACGCCCGTTCGTCGTCGAACTCAAGGCCGCTCCGGTCGCCGTCGAGCGCGGTGCCGGGCAGCAGGGCCGCTGGACGATGCATGCCCGCCCGGACGACCAGGTCGCCGAGCAGGTGCGCGTGGCGCTCGAGAAGGCCGGGGTGGGTGACGGCGTGCTGGCCTGCGTGCCCGCCGAGCCCGATCACGATGATCTCGAACGGGCGTTGCTCGGCGTCCGGGCCGCCGTCCGGCAGCCCGCGGGGGGCCGCCTCGTGCTCGTGCAGGCCCCCGGGGCCGCGGCCGGCGCGCTGGCCCGTACGGCCCGGCTGGAGTATCCGGAGCTGCGCACCACGGTGGTCACCGTGCCGCCGGACGCCGACGCGCCCGCCCGGGTGGTCGCCGATGTCGTGGCCACCACGGGATACACCGAGACGGTGCACCGCGCCGGAACCCGGTACGTGCCGACGGCGCGCCCGTTGGCGGCCGGGAGCGGCGACCAGTCCGAAGTCGTGCTCACCTCGGACGACGTGCTGCTGGTCACCGGGGGCGGCAAGGGCATCACCGCCGAGTGCGCGCTCGCCCTGACCAGCGGAACCGGCGCGGCCCTGGTCGTCTTCGGCCGCTCCGATCCGGCGGCCGACCCGGAACTGTCGGCCAACCTGGCCCGCGCCTCGGCGGCCGGGGTGCGGGTCAGCTATGTGCGGGTGGACGTCACCGATCGCGCCGCCGTGCGCGCGGCGGTCGCCCTGGCCGAGGCCGAGACCGGCCCCGTGACCGCCGTGCTGCACGGCGCCGGGCGCAACGAGCCCGCGCCGCTGGCCGAGCTCGACGGCGCCGCGCTGCGCCGCACCCTGGCGCCGAAGGTGGACGGGCTCGTGCACGTGCTGTCCGCGGTCGACGCCGGGCGGCTGAGGCTGCTGGTCACGTTCGGCAGCATCATCGGCCGCGCCGGGCTCGCCGGTGAGGCGCACTACGCCCTGGCCAACGAGCGGCTGGCCGAGCTGACCCGGGTGGTCGGCGCGAGCCGGCCACAGTGCCGGGTGCTCTGCCTGGAGTGGTCGGTGTGGTCCGGGGTGGGCATGGGCGAGCGCCTGTCGGTGGTCGAGAAGCTGCTCCGTGGCGGGGTCACCCCGATCTCGGCCGACGACGGCGTCGCGATGCTGCGCCGGCTGCTCCGCGACCCGTCGACTCCGCCGGTCGTGGTGGTCTCCGGCCGCACCGGTGAGGCGGACACCGTGCGCTACCACCGCCCCGAGCTTCCCCTGCTGCGCTTCCTCGAACGCACGCTTGTGCACTACCACGACATCGAACTGGTCACCGAGGTCCGGCTCACCCCGGCGACCGACCCCTACCTGGACGACCATCGGCTGGACGGCGAGCGCGTGCTGCCCGGTGTGCTGGGCCTCGAGGCGATGACCCAGGTGGCCGGCGCCCTGCTCGGCGGCTCGGACGCGCCCAGGTTCGAGCGGGTCGAGTTCTCCCGGCCGATCGTCGTCGGCGACGACGGGACAGTGGTCCGGATCGCCGCGCTGCACCGCGGACCGGGGGTCGTCGACGTGGTGATCCGTTGCTCGGACACCGGCTTCCGGGCCGACCACATGCGGGCGACCCTGACCTTCGGCCCGGCCGTCGCGGACCTGCCGGTCGCCCCGGCCGGCGCCGAGGGTGTGCAGCCGGGCCTGGTTCCGGCCCGCGAGCTCTACGGGAGCGTGCTGTTCCAGGACGGGCGCTTCCGGCGGGTGATGCGTTACCGGCGGATCGCGGCCCGCTGCGCCGAGGCCGTGGTGGCCACCGGCGACCGGGCCGACTGGTTCGGCGCCTTCCTGCCCGGTCAGCTGCTGCTGGGTGACCCGGGAGCCCGGGACGCCTTCCTGCACGCCATCCAGGTGTGCGTGCCGGACGCGACGCTGATCCCGGCCGGGGTCGACGCGATCAGCCCGGCCGGTCCGAAACTGGCGATAGCCGGCCCGGTGGTGGTCACGGCGCGCGAGCGCAGCCACACCGGCGCCGACTACGTCTACGACCTCACCGTGCGCGACTCCTCCGGCACGGTGATCGAGCACTGGTCCGGGCTGAGGCTGCGCGCGGTGCGCCGGCGACCGTCCGGCTCCGGCCTGACCCCCGACCTGCTCGGTCCCTACCTGCAACGACGGCTGGAGGACGCGCTGGGAACCGAGGTTGCGGTGGCGGTCCGGGAGGGTCCGCGCCGGCCCGGCGACACCGCCCGGCTGCTGGCCACGGCCCTCGACCGGCCGGTGGAGGTGCGGTACCGGCCCGACGGGCGGCCACTGGCCGACGGGTGGTCGGTGTCCGCCGCGTATGCCGCCGGGGTCGGCATGGCCGTCGCGGCGGACGGACCGGTCACCTGCGATGCCGAGGTGGTCACCGCGCGGACGCCGGCCGAGTGGCGCGACCTGCTGGGTACGCACGCGCCGCTGGCCGATCGGCTGGCCGCCGACCTGGACGAGCCGGGCGACACCGCCGCGACCCGGGTCTGGTGCGCGATCGAGTGCCTGCAGAAGACCGGCCGCCTCACCGGACCGCTGACGGTGCGCCCCGGTGCGGCCGGCGGGTGGGTGTCGCTCGACGCCGGCACCGCCCGCATCGAGACGTACGCGGTGATCCCGGCGGGCGCCCGCCAGCCGTTGGTGTTCGCCGTTCTCGCCGGGAAGGAGTGAGCCGGATGAGCCGCTGGTACGAATACCGGCACGTCGTGGGGTTCGAGGAGACCAACCTCGTCGGCAACGTCTACTACGTCAACTACCTGCGCTGGCAGGGCCGCTGCCGGGAACTGTTCCTGAAGCAGCAGGCGCCGGCGGTGCTGGACGAGATGCACGCCGGGCTCAAGCTGTTCACGCTCAAGGTCGACTGCGAGTTCCTGGCCGAGCTGACCGCCTTCGACGAGGTGTCGGTGCGAATGTCGCTGGCCGAGCTGGCGCAGACCCAGCTGGAGTTCACCTTCGACTACGTATTGCTGCGCGACGGCGCCGAGGTGCCGGTGGCCCGGGGCCGGCAGCGGATCGGCTGCATGCACGGGCCCAACCGGCAGACGGCCCCGGTGCGGGTGCCGGCCGCGCTGGTCGAGGCGCTCCGGCCGTACCGCGTTCCCGAGTTGCGGACGGTGTGAGCGATGCGCTTCGACACCCGGCTGGTGCGCTCCGGTCAGGACCCTCACCCCGGCACCGGCGACGTCGTGCCGCCCCTGCACATCGCGACCACCTATGAGCGCCGGGTCCAGCCCGAACCGGCCTACTTCTACGCCCGCGGCGAGAACCCCACCCGGGAGGCGCTGGAGACCTGCCTGGCCGCCCTGGAGGACGCGCCGCACGCCACGGTCTTCTCCTCGGGGCAGGCCGCCGCGGCGACCGCGCTCTCGCTGGTCGAGCCGGGCCGCACGGTGCTGGTGATGGACGACGTCTACTCCGGCACCGACGCGCTGCTGCAGATGACCGAACGGCGCGGGGTGCACGTGCGCTATGCCGCGCTCGACGATCCCGGGGCGGCCGGCCGGGCCTGGGCCGAGCCCGGCATCGCCATGGTCTGGGTGGAGACGCCGAGCAACCCGCTGCTGCGAGTGGCGGACATCGCGGCGCTGGCCGGGCCGGCGCACGACCGCGGCGCCCGGCTGGTGGTCGACAACACCTTCGCCAGCCCGGCCCTGCAACAGCCGCTGGCCCTCGGCGCCGACATCTCGCTGTACAGCACGACCAAGTTCGTCGCCGGTCACGGTGACGTGCTGGGCGGGGCCCTGGTCTACCGCGACGACGACCTGCACCAGGCCGTGCGGGCGTATCGCACGGCGACCGGCAACGTCCCCGGCGCCCTGGACAGCTACCTGGTGCACCGCGGGCTCAAGACGCTGGCCCTGCGGATGGACCGGCAGGTGCGTACGGCCGGTTTGCTCGCCCGCCGGCTGAGCAGCCTGCCCGGAGTCGGCGCGGTGCACTACCCCGGCCTGCCGGACCACCCCGGGCACAAGGTGGCCGCACGGCAAATGAGCGGTCCGGGCGCGATGCTGTCGTTCGAGTACACCGCCGGCCCGGCCGAACAACTGCTCGACCGCTTCCGGGTGTTCTCCTGCGCGGTGAGCCTGGGCGGGGTGCAGTCGCTGGTGGAGTGCCCGGCTCTGATGACGCACCGGCCGCTGCCGCCCGAGGTGCGCCGGGCCCGGGGCATCTCGGACGGGCTGATCCGGCTGTCGGTCGGCATCGAGGACCCGGACGACCTGGCGGAGGACCTGACCCGTGCGGTGACCGGCGAGGAGGAGACATCATGACGACGGTTCCGGTGGTGCACAGTGTTCCGGTGCCCGGCGAATACCCGTGCGGCCTGGGGTGGGACGGAAACCTGCTCTGGCACTCGGATCAGGCGGCCGGTCAGATCTACGCGATCGACCCGGCCGACGGACGGGTGGTGCGCACGGTTGCCTGCCCCCGCCTGCGGGCCGACCTGACATGTCACGGCGGGCAGCTCTGGCAGGTCGGTGGCCGGCCGAAACGCATGCTGGTGCTCGACCCGCTGACCGGGACCGAGGTGGGCGAGCGGCCGGTGCTGCCGGCCAGCGGCCGGTTGTGCGGGGTGGAGGCCGGCCCCGGCGGTTTCTGGCTGGGCTTGCGGGGCCCGGCCGTGGTGCAGTTGCGCGACACCGCGACGCTGTCGGTACGCCGCGAGTTCGCCGTGGACGGCCAGCCGTCCGGCCTGACCGTCCACGGCGACGTGGTCGTCTACGCCGATTTCGAGAGCAGCCTCGTCCGGGCGGTGGACGCGACCACCGGCGAGTTGCGGTCGGCGGTGCCCGTCGAGGGCCGGCCGGTCGGCCTGACCTGGGGCGACGACCTCATCTGGTACGCCGACTTCAGCGCTCGCCGGCTCAAGGCGCTGCGCCCCGACGACGTGCTGTGCGGGTCGGTCGCGCCCCAGGCCCGGCGGGAGTGGAACTGAGGCGGCGGTCAGGTGTAGTCGTTGCCCGCGTACCAGTCGCCGCGTCCTTGCGGCAGCAGGTCCAGCAGGTTCCACACCGGGGAGAGCGGATCGATGCCGCGCTCGCTGTTGTCGGGGAAACTGGCCGCCTGCGAGTAGAAGTGCCGGATGCGGTCCCCGTCCCGGACGAGGACGCTGATCACCGGCCGCTGGTCGCCCGCGGGGGTCTCGGCCTTCAGGTCCGCGTTGAACGACGTGCCGTGGCTGGACAGCAGGCGTACGGCGGTCCAGCCCCGGTGGCGGCCCCACTCGAGCAGCCGGGCCGGCTCGGTCTTGGCGACGACCGCGAAGGCGGTGTGCTGGGCCAGGTGCGCGGTCACCGCGTTGAAGCCGTCGACCCACATCGAGCACATCGGACAGGCCTGCTCGGCGCCGGGCTCGAACATCAGGTGGTACAGCAGCAGAGTGCGGTGCTCGCCGAACAACTCACCGAGCCGTCGCGGCCCCGATCCGGGTGACACCTCGGTCAGCACATAGTCGTCGACGACGCCGCCGGGCGGCAGGGCCCGGCGGGCCGCGGCGACGCGCTCGGTCTGCTCGCTGAGCGCCTTCTCGGCCTCGGACAGCCGCATCCGGGCGGCGGTGTAGGCGGGGTCGGCGTTGTCCGGCCACAGCGGCACGAAGTTCTCTACCTGTGTCATGGGCTATACGGTACTCAACCTCACGCGGCCGCTGGCGCTTGACCACCCGCCAAAGCTATAAAATAATCAAGTGATTCTATCGAGGGAGTGCCGTGGTGACCGCCCCACCGTTCGATTCGTTGACCTCGCGGACGCAGTCGTTCAAGGCGCAGCAGAGCCGTTCCTGGGACGCCATCAGTGAGGGCTGGGACACCTGGCAGGACAGCTTCGAGGCGGCGGCCGAGCCGGTCACCCGCCGGTTGCTGGAGCTGGCCGGGCTGCGCGCCGGGCACCGCGTCGTCGACCTGGGCTGCGGCGTGGGCGAGCCGGCGATCAGCGCGGCCCGGATTGTCGGCCCGGGCGGCCGGGTGCTCGGCCTCGACCTCTCCCCGGAGATGGTGGCCCGCGCCGAGCGCCGGGCGTCGCACCTGAAACAGTTGCGGTTCGTGGTCGGCGACATGGAGTCGTACGAGGCCGGGCCCGGCTCGGCCGACGTGGTGCTGAGCCGCTGGGGCCTGATGTTCGCGGTCGACCGGGTGGCCGCGCTCCGCCGGGCCGTGCACGCCCTCGTGCCCGGCGGTGTCCTGGCCGCCGCGGTCTGGGCCGCGCCCGCCGAGAACCCTCTGCTCCGCCTGGGATTCGAGGTGATCAGCCGCCGTCTGGGCCTGACCGGCCCGCCCCCGGGCACGCCCGGACCGTTCACCATGGCCGATCCCGAGCAGGTCCGCGACGAGATGCGCCAGGCCGGCTTCGCCCGGTCCGAGGTGCAACTGGTGCCGGTGCGGCTGCGGCTGTCCGCACCGGAGGCGTACGCCCGGTACACCCGCGCGGTCACCGCGCCGGCCCTGCTCGACCAGGTGAGCCGGCTCGGCCCGGACGACGGTGGCGTGTGGGCCGAGGTGGCCGAGGCCGCCGAGGCGTACGCCGTGCCCGGCGGCGCCGTGGTGCTGCCCGGCCTGGCGATCTGCGTACGCGCCGTGACGCCGATCGGGGGAGGCGGCGCATGAGCCTGGCGCCGGCCCGCCTGCGCGAGACGCTGATCAAGGTGGCCCAGACGCACGTCGACGAGGCCTCGGTCCGCGGCGAGTCGGAGCCGGTGCGGATCGACGACCTCCTCGGCCGCCGCGACGAGCCGGACGAGGACTTCCGCCGGCGGGTCGCCGACGCCTTCGCCGCGGCACCCCGGCGCCGCGTCACCCCCGCGGTGCACACCGGCTACGCCCGGATGAAGGCGGAGAACCTGCGGCTGCTGCGCCGGGCCGCCGACGCGGGACTGCGCGTCCGGCCGTGGCGAGGACCGGGCCAGCCGTACGCGGGTTCGCGCCAGATGATCAGCGAACTGGCCCGCACCGGGACGCTGCACGTCTTCCTCACCGAATCGGGTCACGGTCCCGGCGAGCCCGAGCCGGACCACCCGCTGTGCGAGCCGTCCGAGATCCGCGCCGACGGCGTCCGTCTGCTGCACAACGATGTCTTCCGGGCGGTGCACGACATCTTCGGGCACGCCATGTCCGGCGCGGCCATGGGCCCGGTGGGCGAGCTGCGCGCCGCCCGCTGTCACATGGCGCTCTGCCCGCCGGCCGCCCATCCGGTGCTCTTCACCGAGCAGGTCGCCCAGATCTGCTGGTTCTTCTACGGCCCGCATCTCCGGGATGCCTCGGGCCGCCTGCCCGCCCCCGACGAGCCGGGGTGGATACCGCCACCGGACCGGCCGTATCCGCCGCAGAAGGTCTTTCCGTGCCCGCCGGGCCTTCTCCAGGAGTTCCGGGCGGGCCGGCCCGAGGAGAACTGATGACCAACAGCGTGCGGGAAAGCCTGTCCGCCCTTCGCGCGGACTTCCCGATCCTGTCCGGCACGATGAACGGACGCCCCCTGGTCTATCTGGACAACGCCGCTACCACCCAGAAGCCGCGGGCCGTGCTCGACGCGATCGTCGAGTACTACGCCACGGCCAACAGCAACATCGGCCGCGGGTTCTATGAGCTGAGCCGGACCGCCACCGACCGGTACGAGGGGGCGCGAGCCACCGCCGCCGCCTTCCTGAACGCCGCCGAGCCCGACGAGATCGTGTTCACCCGCGGGGTCACCGACGCGGTCAACCTGGTGGCCGACACGTTCGCCGCCCGCATCGTCGGCCGGGGCGATCGGATCGTGGTGACCGGCATGGAACACAACTCGAACCTGCTGCCGTGGCGCCGGCTCTGCGACCGGGTGGGCGCACGGCTGGTGGTCGCCGGCACCACTGCGGAGGGCCGGCCCGACCCCGCCGGTTTCGCCGCCGCGGTGGCCGATCCGTCGGTGCGGATGGCGGCGATCAGCCACGTGTCCAACGTCCTGGGCACGGTCAACCCGGTCGCCGAGCTGGTGGCGGCGGCGCACGCGCGGGGCGTGCCGGTGCTCGTGGACGGCGCCCAGGCGGTTCCGCACCGGCCGGTGGACGTGCAGGCCCTGGACGCCGACTTCTACTGCTTCTCCGGGCACAAGGTGTACGGGCCCAACGGCACCGGCGTGCTCTACGGGCGCCGGTCGCTGCTCGCGGACATGCCGCCCTATCAGGTCGGCGGGGGCACGGTGAAGGGCGTCCGGCTGGACGAGCCGGTCAGTTACGTCCCGGGTCCGGCCCGGCTCGAGGCGGGGACCCCCGACGTGGCCGGCGCCGTCGGGCTGGCGGCTGCCCTCGACTACCTCACCGCGGCGGGCCGTGCGGCGGTCCGCCGGCACGACCGCGAGATCACCGAGTACGCGCTGCGGGTGCTGCCCTCCGTGCCGGGGGTCCGGGTGATCGGGGAACCCGGCATCGACCCGGCCGGAATCGTGTCGCTGGTGGTCGACGGGATCCACCCGTACGACGTCGGTGGTCACCTGGACCGGCACGGCGTGGCGGTGCGTTCGGGCGTGCACTGCGCGAGCACCTTCCTGGACGCGCTCGGCCTGCTCGGCACGGTTCGCGTCTCGTTCGGCCTCTACACCACCACCGGCGACATCGATGTGGTGCGCGACGCGCTGCGGACGGTCCGTCCCGGCGACTGGACGGCGAACCACCCCACCACCCGTTTCCTCTGATCGGAGCCGGTCGTGCTCGATACCGCGTTCGCCGCCGTGCCCGCCCGGGCCCTGGCCGAGGCGGCCCTGACCGCCGCCTCGGCCGCCGGCGCCACCTATGCCGACTTCCGGCTGCGCCAGGTACGCAGCATCCGCGACCTGGTGCGGGACGGCTCGGTGGCCGACAGCCGCACCAGCACCGAACTCGGCGTGGGGGTCCGGGTGCTGCTCGACGGCACCTGGGGTTTCGCCGCCGGCACCGGGCTGACACCGGACGCGGCGGCCGCGGTGGCCGCCTCGGCCTGTGCCGTGGCCCGGGCGGCCCGTCCGCTGCGGGGCGAACCGGTCGAGCTCACCGATGAGCCGAGCGCGGGCGAGGTCACGTGGTTCGGCTCCGCACGGACCGACCCGTTCGAGCTGACCGTGGCCGACCGGGTGGCCCCGTTGGCGGGCTGGTGCGATCAGGTGCTCTCGGCCGGCCTCCAGCACGTGGACGCCTATCTGGTGGCGGCCAAGGAGACCGGTTTCTACGCCGATACCGGCGGTGCGGCGATCACCCAGCAACGGGTCTGGGTGCATCCCATGGTGTTCGCCACCCGGGTGGACCGCTCGGCCGGGTCCTTCGAGGTGATGCGCACCCTCGGGCCGCCGAGCGCGCGGGGTTTCGAATACCTCACCGGCGACGGCTGGGACTGGACCGCCGAACTGGCCCGCATGCCGGAGTGGCTGGCCGAGAAGGCGGCCGCACCTCCGGTCGAGCCCGGACGTTACGACCTCGTCATCGATCCGACGAACCTCTGGCTGACGATCCACGAGTCGATCGGGCACGCCACCGAACTGGACCGGGCGCTGGGCCACGAGGTGGCGTACGCCGGCGGCACCTTCGCCACGCCCGATCAGATCGGCACCCTGCGGTACGGGTCGGCGGCCATGAACGTGGTGGCCGACCGGACAGCCGAACACGGGCTGGCCACGATCGGCTACGACGACGAGGGGGTGCGGGCCGGTCGCTGGGACCTGATCCGGGCCGGCAGGCTGGTCGGCCTGCAGGTGGACCGGCAGAACGCCGCCAAGGCCGGGCTGACCGGATCGAACGGGTGCGCCTACGCGGACTCGTTCGCCACCGTTCCGATCCAGCGCATGGCCAACATCTCGTTGCTGCCCGACCCGGCCGGACCGGATGTCGACGGCCTGATCGCCGGGGTCGAGGACGGCATCTACGTGGTCGGTGACCGCAGCTGGTCGATCGACATGCAGCGGTACAACTTCCAGTTCACTGGTCAGCGCTTCTATCGGATCCGCAACGGCCGCCTGGCCGGTCCCGTACGGGACGTCGCCTACCGTGGCTCCACCCCGCAGTTCTGGGGCGCGCTGGAGGCTGTCGGCGGGCCGCAGACCTACTTGCTCTCCGGGGCCAGCCAGTGCGGCAAGGGCCAGCCTCTGCAGATCGCCGGGGCCGGGCACGGCAGTCCGGCCGCGCTGTTCCGCGGCATCGACGTGCTCAACACGGCCGGCGAGGCCGCACGATGACGGCCCAGGAGATCGTCGAACGGGCCCTGGCCGCGGCGCGGGCGGGCGGCTGCGTGGTCATCGTCGACGAGGAGAGCGCGACGAACCTGCGATGGGCCGCCAACGCGCTGACCACCGACGGGCATACGGCCCGGCGGCGGGTCACGGTGATCGCCACGCGGGAGCGGGCGGAAGGTGTGGCGACCGGCTCGGTGTCGTACGACGGCGAGCTGGACGCCCGGCAGATCACCGATCTGGTCGCCGCGGCCGAGCGCGCCGCTCGTGAGGCCGCTCCGGTGGCCGGCGCGCCCGCTCTGGTGCCGGGACGGGATCCGGCCCCGGAATGGGACGATCCGATCGACCCGACCTCGCCCGCCGTGCTGAGCCGCGTCGCGGCCGGGCTGGGCGAGGCGTTCGGGCAGGCGTCGGGGCAGGGCCGGCTGCTGTACGGCTATGCCGAACATTCCCGCCGTTGCACGCTGCTGGGCTCGTCGACCGGCCTGCGGCTGCGTCACGATCAGCCGTCCGGGCATCTGCAGCTGAGCGGACGGGACCCGGACGGTGGCCGGGCGGCCTGGGTGGGCGCGGCGACCGACGACTTCACCGACGTCGACGTCGGGCGGTTGAGCGAGCAGATCGGCCGGCGGCTGGGCTGGGCCCGCCGGCGCGTCGACCTGCGGCCCGGACGGTACGAGTGCATTCTGCCGCCGGCCGCCGTGGCCGACCTGATGACGCACACCTACTGGTCGGCCGGTGCGGCCGAAGCCGCGCAGGGGCGCAGCGTGTTCAGCGCCGCGGACGGCGGCACCCGGATCGGGGAGCGGCTGACCACGGCGCCGCTGACCTTGCGCGGCGACCCGGGCGCGGCCGGTCTGGCCTGTGCGCCCTTCGTGGTCGCGCGCACGTCGGATGCCACCGCGTCGGTTCTCGACAACGGATGGCCGCTGGCCCCCACCGCCTGGCTGGATTCCGGCGTGCTGCGGGCCCTGCTGCAGACCCGGGCCGGAGGCGGCGAAGGGGCGCTGACACCACACATCGACAATCTGATCCTGGAGTCGGCCACGGGCCGGGGCTCGGAGGAGGATCTGGTGGCCCGCACCGAACGGGCACTGCTTCTCACCGGCCTCTGGTACGTCCGCGAGGTGGATCCGGCCAATCTGCTGCTGACCGGCCTCACTCGCGACGGCGTCTATCTCGTCGAGCACGGCGAGGTGGTCGGCTCGGTCACGAACTTCCGGTTCAACGAGAGCCCGGTGGACATGCTCGGGCGGGTGCGAGAGGCCGGAGCCACCGTACGGACCCGGGCGCGCGAGTGGGGCGACGGCTTCACCGCGGTGGCGATGCCGCCCCTGCGGGTGGCCGACTTCCACATGTCGTCGGTCAGTCAGGCCATCTGAAGATATTCACTATATTAGTAAGGATCATGGCGGCTCCCGGTGTCGGGGGCCGCCATGCAGCTGTTTGGCCCCTGATAGGCCTTTTCCCTTGCCTTACTTGAGGATCCGGCCGGTAGCGGAGCGCGTCGGAGTAGCTTCGATGTGTTGACGACCACTTTAAAAAAATATAGCGTCGGGACGAGCTCGGCGGTGGGCGCGCCAAGGGGCACGCCGCGGATCCGAGCCTTCCGAGGAGGTGAGCCGTGACCAACACGGCACGAGAGACCTACGAGTCCCTCAACATCGAGCCGAAGCCGCTCCGGCCGCACATCCTGGCTGCGGCCACGGTCGTGTTCGGGGACGACTACTACGGCGGTCGTCGCGAGACGATCAACCTGTCCGGCTTCGTCCAGATGAACAAGTGGCCGATGCCCGGTTTCCACCACCGGGTGGCCGAGGACGGCACGGCCAGCTTCGACACGGAGCTGATCAGTGCCCCCGAGGTCGGCATCAAGGGGTTCAGCTACACCCTCAACGACCGGATCCAGATCCTGTCGAACCCCTACCTGCCGAACACCGGTCACGTGAAGCAGATCGTGCCCGGCAAGAACTTCCCGGCGGAGTTCTACATCCGCCGGTTCGGCATCCTGGAGACCAGCACGATGCGGCTGACCCACCGTGGCGTCATCGACGTCATGGGCATCGTGGACAACATCCCGCCGTACAAGAAGCCGCTGACCCCGCCCTTCCTGGGCCGGCCCTACGGTGACGGCGATGCCGAGATCATGCCGGCCCACAACGTCGTGCGGGGCACCAACCTGCCGGCCGCGTGGTACCCGTCCACCGACGACAACGAGGCGATCGGGAACACCCCGGAGGCGTTCTTCGCCGCCGGTCCCGGCCCGTGTGTCTCGATGCTGACCGACCCGTCGATCATCATCCAGGCGTCGTCCGAGGCGAAGATCAAGGTCGAGGTCAACGGCAAGACCGAGGAGATCGAGCTCGTCGGCGAGTACCCGCTCGCCGCCGGCGCCGAGATCCTGCTGTTCGGCCCCGAGAAGCACGACGAGGGCTCCGGTGTGCTGGCGCAGCTGGCTCGCGTGGCCGTTGTCGGTGAGAGCCCGGCGCTCGGTGGCCGGGTCATGCTGCGAGTCAGCTTCTTCGCGGTGTCGGGCGGCCAGCTCGGCGACGGCACGGAGAAGAGCCTGAGCCAGGTCCGCTACCCCGGCGAGCTGCACTTCGACGCGCAGTTCGAGCTGGTCACCCCGTCCGGCACGCTGTACGCGGCATCCCCGGTGCACCTGAGCGGCAAGCTCAAGGACGTCGAGCCGACCGGCACCGTGCTGACGGCCGACTACGCGGACGCCGCGCTGCGGTCCGAGGACGGGGTCCCGCAGGCCCGTCTGACCGGCGTCAGCCTGAAGCTGGGCGACGCTCTTGTCGGTGCGGAGGCCTACGTCAGCGCGTAAGCCACGCGTGACTGACGTTCCGCCAGTTCGTCCCGGGGCGGCTCCGGCCGTCCCGGGACGAACCCCTGTGGTTGAGAAGGGTGGCAAACATGTTCGAGCGGTTCACCGACCGAGCGCGACGGGTTGTCGTCCTGGCCCAAGAAGAGGCCCGGATGCTCAACCACAACTACATCGGGACCGAGC
>NZ_JBVHFW010000024.1:0-181603 GCF_055562135.1 Actinoplanes sp. NPDC021490 | reverse complement strand
ACACCCCCTACGACCCGGCCGAACACCGCGCCCTGCAAAACCTACTCACCTCACCCCCATCAACCGGTTGACACAGGGCACTCCCGCCGAGGGCCCGGGCGGTCCGAGCAGGGCGCGGGGCGCCCAGAACGCTCGGCCCACCCGGGCGACGTGCGTGAGTGGTTGCGCCCGAAAACCGCCCGGTCGCGCGGAGATGAGCGAATCCGTTAGCTGATTGGACCCCACGGCGGGTGAAACTCGGCATGCATGGCGCTCGGGTCGCGGGGAGCGGCGGGCGCCGTGAAACGCGCGTGAGCTTGCCGACCACGACGGAGCGCGACCCTGGCTTGAGTGGTGACTTGCGTACGGGGTTGGTCAGTAGCGGAACTTGTGTTGGGCGCTTCGGCGGTTTACCCACGCCGGCAGGTCGTCGAGGTGCTCTCGGTGGGGGAGCTGGTCGACCGTGTCGGCGGAGTCGGTTACGGGGCGCATGGTTACCACGAAACCCTGGACCAGGCGGTCGCCGCGCAGGTCACGGTAGGTGGCCTCGACCAGGGACTGGCTGTGGTCGGGGCGGCGCAGGGCGCAGAACATGGTGCCGTCGCCGCCGGTGGAGAAGGCCCGGCGGATCTGGCCCCGGTCGTCCGGGTGGACCAGGTCTCCGAGGGTGGCCAGCGGGGAGAGCTTGTCGTCGCCCAGCAGGTCGTGCAGGGCCGGGCTGGCGTATCGGATGCGCTGATCCTCGTCGAGCACCAGCATCAGGTCGGCGGTGTTGCTGATCACGGCACGCAGGTAGAGGTCGCTGTCGCGGCGGCCCACCGCCTCGACCAGGCTGATCCGGTCGAGGGCCAGCGCGGCCTGGCCGGCCAGCACCTCGAGCGCGTCGTGGGCGTCGGTGAGGGCGTCCCGGTGGCCGGTCAGCACGACCGCGCCGCCGGAAGGACGGGCCACGGCCAGCGGTTCCAGCCACAGCGGGCAGACCAGGGTCGTCTCCTCGGTGGCGGCCGAGCCGGACCCGAACAAGCCCTCGAAACGGCGTACCAGAGCAATGACCCATCGCGGCCAGAAGGCGCCCTCCGGACCGGCGCCGGCGTAAGCAGGCCCGAAGACGTAGGAGCCGTCAACGATGTCCGCACCCGGCTCGCGGGTCGGACCGTCGTCGGCCCGGAAGACATCGTCGGTGAGAGGTTCCGGGATCGCGTCCTCCACCCACCAGGTGCGGCGGGGACCGGGCGGGGCCGGCGGGAGCTTCTCGGCGGTCAGCCGGCGGTCGTCGGGGGCGAAGACCAGGCGGCGGACGGCCTCCCGGGGAAGCAGGGCGGCCACGGCGCTGCGGACGGCCTTGTCGACCGCGGGCAGGTCAGTGGCCGAGACCAGGTCGGCGTTGGCGCTCCGCAGACCCCGTTCGCGGCTCAGGGCCTGGCTGTTCAGGGTGATCGAGTCGGCCAGGCGGGTGATCGTGAGGGTCAGGGTGATGGCGCCGGCGATGGCGATCGGGACGCCGTCCTTGACGTCGCCGTGCAACGCCTCGATCAGCAGGACGATGGGCGGGGTGGCCACCGACGCGCCGAGCAGGGCGGCCCACCGGCCGTGCCAGTGCGGCGTACGGGAAGGCATCGGCTGAGTCAGGCGCACCATCGACGGGTGCAGTGCGGCCAGGCCCCAGGTCACGTAGAGCACACGGTAGCCGGTCTCGGCGGCCTCGCCGGGGAACAACGGGTACAGCACGTCACCGGCCAGCAACCCGATCGAGCCGGTCAGCAGCAGCATCGCCGCGACGTTGCGGCGGACGGCCAGGTTGAGCCGGGTGGCGACCGCGATGAGCAGCAGCGAGCCGATCACGTCGGACGCCGAGATCTCACCCAGGACGGGGTTGTCGCCGATCACGAACACCCACACCACGAGCAGCCCGGCGCAGGCGAAGGCCAGCAGGTCGAGCAGCCGGGCCCGGTCGACGAGCACCGAGCCGCCCTGCGTGAACTGCCATAACGCGCCGACCACGAACACGAACATGGCGAGATAGCACGCCGTGGCCGAAGCCATCACGTCAAATGCGTAGAAAACGTCGCCGATCGCCAGGACCGCGACCGCACCGGCCAGCAACAGCCACGGCATGACCCGGGCCGGGCGGTGCCACCGCAGGCCCACGATGATCGCCGCGCAACTGCCGACACCCAGGAGTATCCACTCGATCGCCCTCGACACGCCCTACTTAGTACCAGGGTGGTAGCACTCTGTCCATGTCGATGTATACGCTACGCAACTGCGTACCCAAATCGCTCATCATCACTGCGCGTAATCATTTGTCGGGCCGAAACTTTCGGTGCGGGCCCGAAAGGGGACGTCAGCTGAAGACTTCGGCGACGACCCGGCCGGTGCCCGCCGCACTTTCCGCGGTTACCGCCTGCCATCGGCCGTCGGGCGCGTGCCACTCGAGGTCGCCGAAACGTACCCGTTCGAGACCGGTCGCCGAGGCGTGCGCGACCAGCCAGTGGGCGTAACGCCAGCCCGCGCTCGCGTTCGCGACCTTCACGGTCAGACCGCCGTCCTGCTTGGCCGTCGCCGACTCGGGCAGGCCCTTGCCCCAGTCGAGCCGCAGACCGTCCATCACCGCCGCCGCCGCCTCGGTGCCGCGCAGCACCGGGCTGCCGCTCACACTGCACTCCACGGCCCCGGTCGCGCGCCCGGTCAGGGCCCGCGCCAGCACCGCCGACTCGTCAGCCCATTTCTCGTACGCGTTGGGATACGCCGAGCGCTGCACCCGCTGCGCCGCGTCGGTGACCCGCATCTTCTGGTAGCCCTTGACCTTCTTGAGCGACGAGTAGAACTTGTCCGCCGCGTACCGCGGGTCCTTGATCTGCTCGATCGTGCCCCAGCCCTGGCTGGGCCGCTGCTGGAAGAGGCCGACCGAGTCGCGGTCGCCGTCGTCGAGGTTCTCCATCTTCGACTCCTGGAACGCGGTGGCCAGCGCGACCACCACGGCCCGTTCGGGCATGCCCCGGCGCAGGCCCACGGCGGTGATCGTGGCCGCGTTGGCCATCTGCACGTAGTCGAGCGTGACCTCGCCGTCGGCCCGCACCGTGCACTCGGGGCCGATCTTCGGCAGTTTGATGCCGTCGGAGAAGGTGTTGACGACGGCGAAAACGCCGAGGGCACCGACGAGCGCGATGATCGCGAGCGCCACGACCGGTGACTTGCGCACCCACACCCCCAAGGCGTTGTTGTTCAGGCGACAAGAGTAGTCAACGAAGTCACCCGATCTGCGTCACCCGTCCGATATGGGGGCGGCGGGAATCCAGCTCGCGGGCCGCTTCTCGCGCAGAGCGGCCATGCCCTCGCGGCCCTCGGCCGAGCGGAAGTAGCCCGCCGACCGCGAGGCCAGTTCGGCCAGTTCGGCCCGGATCGGCGTACGGCGGAGAAGTTGCTTGGTTCCGGCCAGGGCGAGCGGGCCGCCCAGCACGAGGCTGTCGCAGTACCGGCGTACGGCGTCGTCGAGGTCTTCGGATGGCACGGCCGCGCTCACCAGCCCGATCTCGGCCGCGCGGGAACCGTCGAAGACATCGCCGGTCAGATAGAGCTCGGCGGCCGCGCGCGGGGACAGCCGGGGCAGCACGGTCGCGCTGATCACGGCCGGGATCACGCCCAGGCGCACCTCGGAGAAGGCGAACGTGGCGTCGCGCGCGCAGACGGCGATGTCGGCCGCCGCGATCAGGCCGAGACCGCCCGCGCGGGCCGGGCCGCCGACGCGCGCGACGACCGGCTTGGGGAACTCCCAGAGCGCGGCCAGCACGTCGGCGATCATCTCGGCCGGCACGCGGCCGTTCTCGCGGGCCTCGGCGGTCTCCTTGAGGTCGGCGCCCGAGCAGAAAACCTTGCCCGTATGGGACAGCACGACCGCGCGGACGGACGTGTCGGTGAGCGCCTCGCTGAGCGCGTCGAGAAGCTCGCGCATCAGGGGGGTGGACAGGGCGTTGCGGTTCGCGGGGGAGTCCAGGGTCAGGGTGGCCACCCCGGCGTCGGTGACGGTACGGACCAGAGCCATGGCGGAACCCTAACGGGCAGCGTGCACACTTGATGGATGGCCGGTGCACTTCCCGAGGGCGAACCCGTACCGCAGGACGGGTCTCTGCCCGGCGAGGCGACGGCGCACGTCGGAAAAAACGGATTCGCGGTGTATGTCCATGTGCCGTTCTGCGCCAGCCGCTGCGGTTACTGCGACTTCAACACGTACACCTCGAGCGAGCTGGGCGGCGGCGCGTCGCGTGAGACCTATGCCGACGCGGTTCTGCAGGAGCTGAGACTCGCCCAGAATGCGATAAATCCCGAAAAATCGGGCGGGCGGGTTGGTGGGGGCAGCGGCGGTGGCTTGAGCGGATCTGCGGGCTCCGGTGCCGGTGGCGGCGGTGGTGCCAGTGGCGGCGGTGGTGGCGATGGTGGCTCCGGTGCCGGTGCCGGTGCCGGTGCCGGTGGTGGTGGTGGCGGGATCGCTGGGGGCCGGGGGGCCGTGGACACGGTGTTCTTCGGCGGTGGCACGCCGACGCTGCTGGCCGCGGACGACCTCGGGCGGATTCTCGAGGGCATCGACAAGACGTGGGGCCTGGCCGCCGACGCCGAGATCACCACGGAGGCCAACCCCGAGTCGGTCAACCCCGAATACCTGCGCAGGCTGCGGGGGCACGGGTTCAACCGGATCTCGCTGGGCATGCAGTCGGCGGCGCCGGGCGTTCTGCGGATTCTCGACCGCAAGCACACCGCCGGTCGCGCTCCCCAGGCCGCCGCGGAGGCGCGCGAGGCCGGGTTCGAGCACGTCAACCTCGACCTCATCTATGGCACGCCGGGGGAGAACGCGGACGACTTCGCTCAGTCGCTGCGGGCGGTGATCGACTCCGGTGTCGACCACGTGAGCGCGTACGCGCTGATCGTGGAGGACGGCACCCGGATGGCGGCCCGGATGCGGCGCGGCGAGATTCCGTACCCGTCCGACGACGTGGCCGCCGACCGCTATCTGGCCGCCGAGGCCGCCCTGAGCGAGGCCGGTTTCCAGTGGTACGAGGTCTCCAACTGGGCCACGAGCGACGAGGCGCGCTGCCGGCACAACCTGCTGTACTGGACCGGCGCCGACTGGTGGGGTCTCGGGCCGGGCGCGCACAGCCACGTCGGCGGGGTGCGGTGGTGGAACGTCAAGCATCCGGCGGCGTACGCGGGAAGGCTCTTGGAAGGTCTGTCGCCCGGTCAAGGTCGCGAGCTGCTCAGCGCCGAGGACAGGCACGTCGAGGACGTGATGCTGCGGGTGCGGTTACGCACGGGCATCGGGCTCGACCGGGTCGACGCGGTGGGTGCCAAGCAGGCGCTGGCCAACGGGCTGCTCGACCCCACGGCGTACGAGGAAGGGCGTTTGATCCTGACGCTGCGTGGCCGTCTGCTGGCCGACGCGGTGATCAGGGACGTGGTGTGACGCGCCGGGCCCCGTACCCGGCGCAGTCGGCCGCGCTATTTGATCAGGTTGATGGTGAGCGGGTATTTGTACGGCTCGTTGTTGCTGGCCTTCACGCCGGCGATCACGCCGAAGATGATGGCGATCAGCGCGGCGATCGGGATGATCACGAAACCGATGACGGCGCAGGCGGTGGCCCAGCCGATCAGGGTGACGACCGCCCACACGATCTGGAAGTTGAGGGCCTTGACCGCCTCGGCCCGGACGACCGGGGACTGGTTGCCCTTGGCCAGCATGGCGATCAGCGGCACGATCCAGCCGGACAGGCCGCCGCCGACGAGAGCGCCGAGCGCGCCGCCGAAGTGGGCGATCATGATCCAGGTCTTGTCGTCCTGGTTGGGAGCCGCGCCGTAGCCCGTGGGCGGCTGCTGATAGCCGTACTGCGGGGGCGGGCCGCCGTAACCCGGGCCGCCGGACGACGGCGGCGGACCGCCATAGCCCGGACCGCCGGATGAGGGCGGTGGGGCGCCGTAACCAGGGCCGCCGTAACCCGGGCCGCCGGACGACGGCGGCGGGGCGCCGTAGCCGGGGCCTCCCGACGAAGGCGCGCCATATGGAGGCGGCGGAGGCGGTGTCGAACCGGAAACCGGGTCGTTAGCCGCATAAGGGTTGAACGGCGTTGTCGGGTCGTACGGATTACCTTCACCGGGCGGGCGAGGTGGTTCAGTCATGGCTGACACCGTAGAGCCGCAGTTCAATGCGGTCGAGGGCGACTCGCTGATCGAACCGGCCAATAGACACTGCACTCGATCATCGCGCTCCCGACGGTGGCGACGTAGACTGGCACTCGGTCGCCAAGAGTGCCAGTCGCAGCGAAGGGGGAGGGGTCATTGTGAGTCTGGATGACCGCAAGCTCGACGTCCTGCGGGCAATCGTCGAGGACTACGTCGAGACACAGGAGCCGGTCGGCTCGAAATCGCTGGTCGAGCGGCATCAGCTCGGCGTCTCGCCGGCCACCGTGCGCAACGACATGGCGGTGCTGGAGGAGGAAGGCTACATCCGGCAGCCGCACACCAGCGCCGGGCGCGTGCCCACCGACGCCGGCTACCGGCTGTTCGTCGACCGGCTGTCCAAGGTCAAGGCGCTCAGCCCGGCCGAGCGCCGGGCCATCGAGCGTTTCCTGATCGGCGCGGTCGACCTCGACGACGTCGTGCACCGCACGGTCCGGCTGCTCGCCCAGCTGACCCGCCAGGTCGCTGTCGTGCAATATCCGTCGCTGGCCCGCTCGTCGGTGCGCCACCTCGAGCTGGTGCCGATCTCGACCACGCGGCTCATGCTCGTGATGATCGCCGACACCGGCCGCGTCGAGCAGCGCCTGGTCGAGCTGCCCACCCCCGTCCCAGCCGACGACGTGACCGACCTGCGCCGCCGCGTCAACGAAAAGCTGGCCGGGCAGAGACTGGCCGACACGCCGCCGCTCGTGCAAGGTTTGGTCGACGAGTGCACGCCGGCCAGCCGCGCCACCATGGCCTGTCTGGCCTCGGTGCTGCTCGAGACGCTCGTCGAGCGCAGTGAGGAACGCCTCGCCTTGGCAGGCACGGCTAACCTGACACGTGGGGGCGTGCTGGACTTCCAGGGCACGCTGCGCCCCGTCCTCGAAGCCCTCGAGGAAGAGGTCATCCTGCTCAAGCTCATCGGCGAAGTGGAACCGAGCACCACCCGGGTCCGGATCGGCGACGAGAACCAGATCGACAACCTGCGGTCGGCATCCGTGGTCAGCACCGGTTACGGCCCCGGCACGACGATCGTCGGTGGGCTCGGCGTGCTCGGTCCCACCCGGATGGATTACCCCGGCACCATCGCAACCGTGCGCGCGGTGGCACGCTACGTGGGCGACCTTCTAGCCCAGAACTGACGAGGATTGCGGAGCCCGTGGCCAAGGACTACTACGGCATTCTCGGTGTGAGCCGGGAAGCCACCGACGACGAGATCAAGCGCGCCTACCGCAAACTGGCTCGGCAGTACCACCCGGACGTCAACCCTGATCCGGAAGCGCACGAGAAGTTCAAGGACATCAACGCGGCGTACGAGGTTCTCTCGGACGACCAGAAGCGTCAGATCGTCGACCTCGGCGGCGACCCGCTCGCCCCCGGCGGCGGCGTGGGTCCCGGCGGTCCCGGCGGAGCGGGCGGCCCGTTCGTCGGCTTCCAGGACATCATGGACGCGTTCTTCGGCACGGCGGCCGGCGGCAACGCCCGCGGCCCGCGCCCGCGCACCCGTCCCGGCGCCGACGCGATCCTGCGGCTCGAGCTCGACCTGGTCGAGACGGCGTTCGGCGTCGAGGCCCCGATCACGGTCGACACCGCGGTGCTGTGCACCCAGTGTTCCGGCGCGGGCACGGCCCCCGGCACCCACCTGGCCACCTGCGACACCTGCGGCGGCCGGGGCGAGGTGCAGAGCGTGCAGCGCACGTTCCTGGGCCAGGTCGTGTCGTCCCGCCCGTGCGCGACCTGCCAGGGCCACGGCACGGTCATCCCGCACCCCTGCCCGACCTGCGCCGGCGACGGCCGCGTCCGCACCCGCCGCTCGCTCACCGTCAAGATCCCCGCGGGCGTCGAGGACGGCATGCGCATCCGCCTGGCCCAGCAGGGCGAGGTCGGCCCCGGCGGCGGCACCCCCGGCGACCTCTACGTCGAGATCCACGAGCGCCCGCACGACGTCTACTCCCGCAAGGGCGACGACCTGCACTGCCGCGTCACCCTGCCGATGACCGCGGCCGCGCTCGGCACCCGCCTGACGATCAAGACGCTCGACAGCGAGGAGGGCATCGAGGTCAAGGCCGGCACCCAGCCCGCGTCCACGCTGCGCATCCGCGGCAAGGGCGTACCCCACTTGCGGGGCCAGGGCCGCGGCGACCTCTTCGTGCACCTCGACGTCAAGACCCCGACCAAGCTGACCGCCGACCAGGAACGCATGCTGCGCGACTTCGCCAAGACCCGCGGTGAGGACGTCGCCGAGCTGAGCAAGCAGGGCGGCTTCTTCAGCCGGATGCGAGACGCGTTCAACGGCCACTAGGCCGCAGCGGGCTCGTCATGTAGGCCCGAAGCCGCCGGGCGCGCGCGGAGTAGCGAGCCTCGGGCCGGGTGCCGTGGTCATCGGGGTCGGTGCCGGGCGGCCTCGTCGAGGAAGTCCAGGAGGTTGGTGATCTCCGCTTTCGTCGGGAGGCATTTCGAGGCCTCCTGCACGAACACCGGGGTGCCGAGCTGTTCGCGCAGGTCGAGAAGCGCTTCGAGGTCGAACAGGCTGCTCATCTGGTCGTGTCCCATGGTGAACGCCGCGACGTGGTAGGGGACCGCCGCGTCCCCGCGCCCGGCGGCGGTCATGATCTGGCCGAGCTGGCTGTATGCCATACCGGCGCCGGTCGGCTCGCCGAGCTCCTCGAAAATGGCCACGGCCTTCTGCGTCTCGTCGTACGCCTTGTCGAGGTCGCCGCGTTCGAGGGCGAGCGCGCCGATGTGCGCGTGGTTCTGCCCGGTGATCAGCGGGGCGTCCAGCTGATCGCCGATGCGGACCGCTTCCCGATGGAGGCGCTCGGCCTCGGCGTGGTCGCCCCGTTCCTGCGCGAGCAGGCCGAGCGCGCCATAGGTGTGGGCCGCCCCGGCCGGATTGCCGGCCTGCTCGAACAGGGCGAGACCTTGCCGGAGGTGTCGCTCGGACCGCAAAAAATCGTTCTGCTGCTGGGCCAGGGCGCCCAGTTGCACATGAGTCTGCGCGGCGCTGATCGCGTTGCCCGTCCGCTCGTAGATCGCGAGGACCTGCCCTAACCGGAAGGCGGCCTCCGCGAGGTCTCCCTTCAGCATCGCGATGCTGCCGAGCTGCGCGTAACTCTTGGCCGCGCTCCCCTCTGAGTCCATCCGGATGAAGATGTCCGCGGCTTCCTGGTAGTGGTTCTCCGCCTGGGCCAGGTCGCCGTCGTGGAGCCGCAGATCGCCGAGGGCGTTGTGGACCGTACCCAGCGTCAGTTGGTTGTCCTCGTATTCGCCGTTGACCAGGGCTCGCCGGTAATGCCGCTCGGCGGCACGGGGGTCGCCCTGGATCAGGGCGAGCTCGCCCAGTGCGAGATGGGCCGAGGCCTGGATGGATCGGCTGTCGAGTTGCCGGCCGAGGCTCATCGCTTCCTGGTGATGGCGCTGGGCCGCCGGGTGGTCGTCTCTCAGGTGCGCGAGGCCGCCGAGTTGGAGATGACTGAAGGCCAGGTCTTGTGGAGCGTCGAGGCGTTTGAAGACGGCGGCGGAGGCCCGGAATCGGCGTTCGGCCTCCGCTATGTCGCCCTGCTGCACGGCGAGCATGCCGAGCACGAGGTTGGCCGCGGCCGCGTCCTTGGCGTTCCCGTGTTGCTCGAAGAGGGCGTGGGCCTGCTCGATGATCCGCACGGCGGCTGGATGGTCGCCGGCGAGCTGGGCGGCCGACCCCAGGTGCAAGAGGAGCGCCGGGCGGTGGGCCGAGTCGGCGGGCAGCCGGCTCAGGGTGTCGCGAGCCAGGCTGCCGATCCGGGCCGAGGAGCCGGACATCGTGGCGATGGCGAGGAGTTGCTCAGTGACCGCGACGGCCTCGTCCAGTCGCCCGGCCGCAAGCAGGTGGTGCCGGGCCTCCTCCAGGTCGTTGGCCAGGAAGGCGGCGCCCGTGAGCCGGGCCGTCGACTGCCATTGCCAGTAGGAGGCGGCGGCGCTGTGCGCCCGCTCGACCGGCCCTTCGGTGCCCCAGATCCGGTGCAGTTCGGAGGCAGTCCAGCGGTGCACGAAGACGGAGTCGTCGTCGGTGTCGTAGTGGACCAGGCTGCTGGCGGCGAGCACTCGGATCACTTCATGGATGCCGTCGGGCAGCAGCATCGGTGAGGTCAGGGTGGCCGCGAGCGGTTCCAGCAGCGGCCAAAGGGCGTTGCGCCGGCCGGCGGTCAGCGGGCCGTCCTCGTCCAGCGCGAGCGGCAGGTCGGCGATCTCCAGGCCGAGCCGGTCGAGGTGCTCTGCGAGTCGCTGTTCGGCGGCCGCTCTGTGCTCGGTGTCGATGCGGGTCTGATCAGACGGATCGGGCGTGCCGATGTGGAAGCCGAGCGCCAGGACCGGTACGGGCCGGCGGTAGACGCTGATGGCGGCCAGCACCTCGAGCGCTTGCGGCACGTCGGCCAGCCGCTCCAGGTGGGCGGTGAGGAGGATGTCGTCGGCGATCAGGGTGACGGTGTCGGCCACCGCCACATCCATCGTGCGGTCCTGGCTCAGCCACTCCGCCGCCCGGCCGGGACCGAGCCGGGTCGTGACGGCAGTGGTGAGCCGGTCGGTGATGTGACGGAATCGGGAATCCCCCGGGCCGAGCAACGCGTCGAGGTACTCCAGGGATCGGGGGTGGCCGCCGACCAGCCGCCAGATCTGCTCGACGCCGCCGTCGGTGCCGGCGTGGCGGTCCAGGTTGGGCAGCGACCAGACCAGTTTCCCGGTCTCCGCCGCGGACAGCGGCCCGACTGCCTTCTCCAGCACCCGCCCGGCCGGTGCCGGCCAGGCGATCGGGTAGCGGGAGGTGATGACCAACCGGCTTCGCCCGGGGCTGCTCAGCCAGGTCGTGAGCAACTCGGCGAGGTCGGGATCGGTGATCTGCCAGGCGCCGCCGGCCGGGGTCAGGTTGTCCTCGAAGTTGTCCAGCACGACCAGCATGGGGATGTTGTCCAGAACGTCCTCCCGCAGCAAGGCGAACCGGTCCGGCCACGGCAGATCCAGCCGAGTGGCGGCCCGGAGCGCCTCCGGCCGGGCCGGCGCCTGCCGCCGGGCCAGCTCCACCCGGGCCGTCTGGGCCACGGCGGCGAGCACGTCGTCGACGGTCAGCGTGCCGACGAGGGCGGCCACCCGCCATGCCGGATCCTGATGTGTGGTGCGCTGAAGAACCTCGGCGGTCAACGCTGTCTTGCCGATGCCGCCGATGCCGTGCAATACCAGGCCGGCGTACGCGTCGCCGTGCAGCACCGCCGGCAGTTCACGCTGGAGCCTGCGCCGGCCGACGAACTGTCCGACCGGCCGCGCCTGAAGCCGACCCCAGACCGCGGTACGCGCGAACGGCGACGGCACCAGCGGGACTGCCCGGTCGATGACCGCCACCTCCGGCCCGTTGGCCAGCACGACCACGACGCCCCACTCATCCAGGCCGGCCAGGAGACGGTCCGCCGGCTCCGCGGACAGCCGGAGCTCGCGCTGCACGGCGCGCCGGGCGTCGGAGATTGCGGCGATGAGGTCGGTGCGGGCGTTGGCGGCCAGCTCCTGGTAGACGCGGGCGAACAGCAGCGTGGCGTACCGGTCGGTCACACTCGTCTGGGTTCCGATCACCGCACACGCGCCGAGCTGCGCCAGTTGCGCGGCGAACGATGCACCGGACTGTCCGCCCTCGGCGTCGGTGTAACAGGCGGCGAGCGAGAGGACCGGCGGCATCTTGCCGTTCGGTATCCCCTCGTCGACCAGTTGCCCGGCGGTGACCATGCGGGCCTCGCCCTGCTCGTCTTCCAGGACGAGCAGGCCGGGCAGACCATGGGCGGAGATGTGCAGGACGTGGACGCCCCCTTCGACGTCCAGCGCCTCCCGGATCGCCGAGGTCGTCGCGAACGGGACCACCTCGACCCGGGCCGCACTCCGCCGCGCCGCGCCGACGGCCTGCAGGACGGCGCGCAGTTCCTGCTCATAGTCCAGCAGCGGGCCGCCGCCCTCGTCCGGTGACGCGATCGCCACCACGATGCGCAGCGGGCCCGCCCACCGCGCCGGCGCCGGATTGTCGGAGTGCCGGAAGACACTCACCCGCGGATGCAACGCGAGTGGCGTACCGGTCGACGGATCGGGCAGGGCCTCCCAGGGCAGCCTGCTCAGCTGGGGCGCGTCCACGGCGATGCGCAGAGCCACCGTGTGCCGGGTCGCCCGGTCGATCAGGTCGCGGAGCCCGTCGGCGATCGGATCCGGGAGGAACGACTCGGCCAGCAGCGATCCGGCCCGGCGTAGCGAGACCAGGCCGGGCGGCTGCCCGGCCGGGGAGAGGTCCCGGCTGACCTGCCCACGCTCGCGGTACACGTCGTGTAGCGCATTGGTCAGGCCTGGTGGTACTTCCTGATGCGGCGCCGAAATGTCGATACCGGCGCCGATGAGGCGTACCTCGTCCGCCGTCACCGACAACCTCACATCGAGCGGTGTCCCTCGGAAAGGTTCCACACCTGAGGTCTGACGGACGGGACGGGCAGCCGACTAGCTCAGCTCGCAAGCCTCGTTCACGAGGTGATGACCACCGCTCGGCGCGGGTAGGCGTTCTCGCGTAGTTCGGTGAGCATGAACCCCGCGAGGTCGGCGCGGGACACGCTGGCGGTGAAGGAGAACCGGAGGCCGGTTCCGGTGCGGTAGTTGCCGGTGCGGGGTCCGTTGGTGAGGACGGGTGCTCGGATCACGGTCCATTCGGTGTCACTGGCCCGGACGAGGGCTTCCATCTGTTCCTTGTCCCGGAGTACGGCCGGCTCGAGCAGCCACGACGCGGCGACGTAGGCGGTGCGGACGCGGCTCTCGGCGACGCCGTAGTTGCTCAGGATGATCAGTCGGCGGGGGCCGTTGCCGGCTGCCGCGGCCAGCACCGTACGGATGCCTTCGGTGCAGATCTGCGGACCCCGTCGTTGCCTGCCCAGGGCGCTGATGATGGCGTCGGTTCCGGCCAGGGTGCCGGCCACCGCGGCGGGATCGCGCACGTCGCCGCGGACGACGTGGAGCTGGGGGTGCGGGTTGATCCGGGCCGGATCACGAGTGAGGGCGTTGACCTCGTGGCCGTGTTGCAGGGCGAGCTCGACGATGACACGGCCGGCCCGGCCGGTCCCGCCGAAGATGGCCAAACGCAATGGAGACCCCCGGAGTATCTATCCGGCACACGCGTACCGGTTAGCTGATACCGTGCCGCTGACAGCACCGGACGTCAACCCCTGGAGGCCCGTCATGCTGATCGTCGCCGGAACCGGCTACGTCGACCCCGACCGCCGCGACGCACTACTGGGAAGCCTCACTTCGTCCCTTCGCCAGGCCCGGACCACCCCGGGATGCCTGGACTACGTGGTGGCGGCCGACCCGATCGAGCCCGGCCGGGTCAACATCTATGAGCGGTGGGAATCCGAGGCCCACCTCGACGCGCATCTGGCCGGCCTCGCGCTGAGCGCGCCGCCGATGCCGGGCGTGCACAGCGTGGAGCTCGTCCGGTACGAGATCGGCGGGTCCGGTCCGCTCCGAGGCTGAGCGGGCGGGAGCAGCCGCAGGCACGGCACGGCTTACCATCGCAGCGATGTCATCACCGGACGGAATTCCCGGCCCCGCGAAGGCGGGGAGGCCCCAGCGCGCCGACGGCCGGCGCAATCAGGCGCGGGTTCTGGAAGAGGCCTTCGCCGCCTTCGCGGCTCACGGCGCCTCGGTGCCGATCCGCGAGATCGCCCGGCGAGCCGGCGTGAGCACCGGCACCGTCACCCGGCACTACCCCACCAAGGAGGCGCTCTTCCGGGCGGTGGCGCTGCACCGGATCGAACATCTGGTGCGCAGCGCGGAGGACATCGCCGCCCGGGAGGCCCCGGCGACAGCGTTCTTCACCTTCTTCGCGTACCTGGTCCGGCAGGGTGCGGCCGATCGCGCCGTCGGTGACGCGCTCACCGGTGCCGGCTTCGATCTTCAGGCCGAAGCGTCGACAGCCATCCACGATTTCGGCGCGGCGATGGGCGGTCTGCTCGGCCGCGCGCAGGAGGCCGGGTCGGTCCGCGGCGATGTCGACACCGCGGACGTCAAAGCCCTCATCGCCGGCTGCATTGCCCGCGAGGACGACGGCGCCGCGCAACAGCGCATGATCGAAATCGCCTGCGACGGCCTCCGGCCCCGGGCGGGTTAGTCGTCGCTGGGGAACAGAAGCATGTCGGCGATGAAGGTGACTATGCGGTTGTCGTGGTCGCGGCCTATCCAGGTGGGGTAGGCGCCGTCGCCCCAGCCGCTGGACCAGGCGATCATGTCGCCGGCGGCCACGGAGGTGAAGCGGGGGTCGCGGAGTTCGAGGGATTCCCACTCGGCGGCCAGGCGTTCGCGGTTGTCGTCGTCGATGAAGCAGGCCATGCCCGCGTCGACGCCGAAGCCGAAGAACTCGCCGTAGCCGAGGTCGAGCATGTCCTGGCCCTCGCGCAGCGCCAGCTCCCAGCGGACGGGGTGGCGGTCGCTGATGTCGAGGCGGGCGGCGGCGACCCGGCTGTGGTTCTCGTCGTCGGTGAAGGTGGCCAGGCTGATCGTGACGGGGTAGGTGCCGGACGGCACTGTCACCACGAACGGCTCCTCGCCGTAGTCCAGCGACGACGGGTCGGCGGCGATCAGGCGGCCCGAGGGCAGGTTGAGTTTGCCCGCCGGGTGCAGCGAGATGCGCATGCGGCGGTCGCCCACCGAGCGCTCGGCGCCGTCGCGGAACAACTTGTCCAGCGCGCGCGGCTGCAGGGGGCGGGGCGGGAACCAGGGGCGTTCGGCCGAGGTACGGGACGGCAGGTCGTGCGGGCCGGCGCCGGTGAGCCGGTGGCGGTCGCCGGGGTCGCGGGGCAGGGCGCACACGTCGGAGAACGGCGCGACGCAGGCCTCGGCGTGCACCCGGGACGCACGGTCGAGCAAGGCGTTCCAGCGGCCGAAAGCGGGCAGCGGCAGGCGGGGCGGGGTGAAGCCGCCGTCGGAGAAGGTGCTGCGGCCGCCGCGCCGGCCGGCCGGCTCGATGTCGTCGCTGCGCCGGCCGCCGATCTGCCATGTCGTGCGGTGCCGGGCCGAGGCGTCGTCGGCGGGGCTCGCCCACGTCGTCGACTCGCGCAGGAAGAGGTCGCCCTCGGGGGCCCGGCGCAACTCGTGCGAGGCGGTCCGGTGACCGGCTGCGTCGTACTTGAGCACGGCACAGTAACCCTCGGTCCACGAAATGTTCAGCACCGTGTGTAAGCGGCCGCCGGCGAGCAGAACCACGGAGTACGGCTCGCCGGCGGAGTCGCGTGACTCGGCCTGATCCTGGGTCAGCGGGTTGACCAATCCGTTGTCCCAGCCCTCGCAGTACGCCGCGGCCAACGTCGTCTCCATGAGGCGCGATCTTATTCAGGAGTGGCCGGGTCTGCCGCCCCTGTCGACCGTCCGAGAGTGTGGCGAGAGCGAATCGAGAGCGCGACGGTGCGTCAGCGCGTGGCCACGGTCCGACCCGCGTGCGTAGCGGCCTCGTGTGCGGCCTTCTTCATCAGCTCGGCGGCCTCCATGAACGGGGCCATCGCCGGGTTCACCGCGGCCAGGGTCAGCTCGCGCTCGATCAGGATCAGCTCGGCGCCCCAGACGTCGGAGATGATGCGGCGCAGGAAGGCCGTGTTGTGATCCCAGCCCTCGCGCGGGGTGCCGGGGCCGTAGCCGCCGCCGCGGGTGGTCAGGACGATGGCGGGCTTGCCGTCGAGCAGCCGCTCGCCCTGCGCGCCGCCGGCCATGGCCAGGTCCATCCACGTCTTGACGTGCTGCGAGACACCCCAGTTGTAGAGCGGGAGGGCCAGGATCGCGGCCTCGGCGTCGCGCAGCTCGGACGCCAGCTGGGTGGCCAGCTCGCGCGCGGCGCGCTGCTCGGCGGTCCACTGCTCGGGCGCGGCGAACCCGGCCAGCACGGCGGCGGCCCAGGCGTCGGCGGGCAGGGGTGACGCGGCAAGGTGCCGGCGGACGAACGCGGTGCCCGGCCGGACGGCGGTCCACTCGGCCTCGGCGACGTCGGCCAGCTCGCTCGAGGCCGAGGCGGGGCCCTGGATGCTCGAGTCGATACGCAGAACGGTCATGATGCCTACTCCCTAGCGGGTTGAATGTTCAACACGAATGTTGACAGCTTCGTGTTGAACATTCAAGTGCTCGGGAGCGGTATTCTGACGCTCGTGAGCACCGACACGTCCGACGACCAGGCCGCCACCGAGGCGCCCTGGCTCGACAGTGAGGAACGCGCGGCGTGGATGACCCTGATGGCGATGGTGATGACCCTGCCGACCGCCATCGAGGCCCAGCTCAAGCGTGACTCGGGCCTCAACTTCTTCGAGTATTCGATCCTGTCGTCGCTGTCCCGGCCGCAGGAGCACGCGGTGCAGATGAGCAACCTGGCCCACATGGCGGGCGGCTCGCTGTCCCGGCTGTCGCACGCGGTGAGCCGGCTCGAGAAGCAGGGCTACGTCGAACGCCGCACCACCAGCAGCAACGAGGGCCGATGCATTCAGGCCGTGCTCACCCCGGAGGGCTATGCCGCGCTGGTGGCGGCCGCGCCGGGACACGTACGGGAAGCTCGTCGTCTGGTTTTCGACAATCTCACCCCGGCCCAGGTGCGTCAGCTCCAGCGGATCGCCCATGAGATCACCGCGGTGTCGTCACCCGGCACGATCAAGCACATCGACTCCGAGATCGACGCGGCCGACCGGGCCGAGCAGATCCCGGGTTGCTGAGCTCAGCCGTCGAGTTTGCCGCGCGCCCGGTCGACCAGGGTGGGCAGCAGTTCGGTGCGCCACATCTCCATGTGGACGCTGCCGCTGGACATGCCGCCGTGCGCGAACTCCTCGCGGAACACCCAGGGCGCGGCCTCGGTGGCCAGGTCGACGCCGACCACCCGGTCGAAGGTGGCCTTGAGCAGCCTCTCCACCTCGCCGGCGGACGGCGGCAGGGTCAGCCCGGTCAGCTGCTCGCACATGGCGCGCCAGACCCAAGGGTCGCCGCGCAGACCCCACCGTACGGGTTCGGGGTCGAAGAGATCGGTCACGAGCCTCACCGGATCAGCGTGGCACGACCGTACGGTAACCGCAGGGCGAGCGGTTCTCAGACCGTGACGGCGGGAACCGCTGCGGTCAGTGACCAGTCGTGACCGATGTCGGCCGCCGTACGCAGCAGTTTCGGCAGGTGGTCCTCGATCAGCGTCTCGAGCGACGTCTCGGCCGCGTGCACGGTCACGTTGATCGCGGCCACCACCCGGCCGTCCCCGCCCCGGACCCCGGTGGCGATCGACCTTATGCCGGGCGCGAGATCCTGATCGGCCAGCGCCCACCCCTTGGCCCGCACCTCGCGCAGCGACGCGTCCAGCTCCTCGGCCGAGGGCTGCCAGCGCGCCGTGATGCCCGAGCGGGACGGCTCGGCCAGCACGGCCTGCAGCTCGCCGGCGGGCAGCGCGGCCAGCAGCACCTTGCCCATCGAGGTGGCCGGGGCCGGGAACCGGGTGCCGATCGTGACCGCCAGCGTGACGATCTTGGGCACCGCCACCCGGGCCACGTAGACGATGTCGCTCCCGTCGAGCTGAGCCATCGAGGTGGACTCGTTGGTCAGGCCGACCAGCTTCTCCATGTGCGGCCGGGCCACGTCCCACATGTTCAGGGCGTTGACGTACGCCATCCCGAGCTCGAGCACCCGCGGCGTCAGCGTGTGCCCGCGGCCGTCGGACCGCACGTACCCGAGCGCCTCGAGCGTGATCAGGATGCGGCGCACGGTCGGCCGCGCGAGCCCGGTCCGACCGGCGATCTCGCTGAGCGTCATGGCCGGCGTGCCCGGACGGAAGGAGCGCAGGACGTCGAGGCCGCGTGCCAGCGCCTCGATGAAATCGGGCCCGGCGCCCCTCCCGGTGTCGGTCATGGAACGGGACCCTACTTGGTGTACTGATACGGGTTGTGCAGGATCCGGGCCTCGGGGATGTCCGGGTTCATGCCCTGCTTCCAGGCCTCTTCGCCCAGCGTCTCGCGCAGGTGGTCGATCGTCGCGGTCACCTTGGCCCGCGCGGTGGCCAGGTCGGCGTCCACCAGCTTGCCGTCGCGCTTGACTGTCCGGCCGCCCACCACGACGGTGTGCACGTCGCCCCGCGCCGCCTGGAAGGCCACATGCCCGTACGGGTTGAGCAGCGGGAACATCACCGGGGAAGCATCGTTTTTGATCAGCACGACGTCGGCCTGACGCCCCGGGGTGAGCGCGCCGATCGCCGAGTCCATGCCCAGCGCCTTCGCCCCGCCGCGGGTGGCCCAGTCGACGACCTGCTCGGCCCGCAGGTGGTGGTGGGTGACCGTCTCCTGCTTGCCGTGCGCCTCGAGGTGCTCGCGGGCCCGGTCGGCGCTCAGCGTGGTGCGCATCGCCGAGAACAGGTCGCCGCTCCACCACACGCTGGTGTCCATCGACAAGGACACCGGGATCCCGTGCCGGCGCAGCTGCCAGGTGGGCGGGTAGCCCTGTCCGGCGCTCTGCTCGCTCTCGGTCGACACCGACACCGAGCCGCCGCTGGCCGCGATCCGGTGGTACGAGTCGCTGGAGAGCGTGGCCGCGTGGACGTAGACGTTGCCCGGGGTCATGAAGCCGCTGTCGTGCATGAGCCGGATGCCGTCGTCGTTGGTCGCGCCCCACACCCCGGCGTGCGTGGTGACGGTGGCGCCCAGCTCGCGGGCGACCTCGAAGGCGGCCTTCTCGGGGAACGCGGGGTCACCGGTGACGTCGAACGCCATCTGGAAGCCGGCCAGCTTGCCGCCGTCGATGCGCCGGCGGTAGAAGTCCTGGAACTCCGGCGACGTCGACCACTCCCACGGACCCTGCTGGATGTTGCCGTACGCGAGGACGAACCGCCCCGGCACGGCCTCGAGCGCGTCGACCGCGGCGTCGGCGTGGTCGGCGCTCTGCAGGCCGTGCGACCAGTCGACGGTCGTGGTCACGCCGGAGTCGATCGCCTCGAGCGCGCCGAGCAGGTTGCCGGCGTAGATGTCCTCGGGCCGGAAGTGCTTGCCCGACTCGAGGTAGTACCAGACGAAATACTGGGTCAGGGTCCAGTCGGCGCCGTAACCGCGCATCGCGGTCTGCCACATGTGCCGGTGGGTGTCGATCATTCCGGGCATCAGGATGCCGCCGGAGGCGTCGATCTCCTCGTGGCCGTCGGGCGCGGTCAGATGGGGCCCGATTTCGGCGATCTTGTCGTCGACGATCAGGACGTCGGCGTTTTCGAGCACGGTGTGCGAGTCGTCCATGGTGACAACCAGACCATTACGGAAGATCATCGCCCGTCCTTTCTGCGTTTTCCGGACCGTTGTCCGTCCAGCGGTCAGCCCGAGTGGCGTCAGTGTGCTCCCGGCCACTTGCCGGGTCAATAGTGTGTTTCGGCGTCGTTAAGAGGCCGTTGACAGCGCCCCTGAGCGGAGGCAAGCTGATCGAGCGGACGAGTGTCCGCAGAACGGGCGGTGCGAATGACTGGGAACGGCCCACTGGCCGGCCTGCTGGTTGCGGACTTCTCCCGCATCCTCGCCGGGCCGTACGCGACGATGCTGCTGGCCGACCTCGGCGCCACGGTGATCAAGGTGGAGGGTCCGGCCGGCGACGACACCCGCACCTGGATGCCGCCGGTGCGCGACGGCATCTCGACGTACTACCTGGGCATCAACCGCAACAAGCGATCGATCGCGCTGGACCTCAAGGACGAGGCCGACCTGGCCGACGCCCGCGAGCTGGCCCACCGCGCCGACATCATGATCGAGAACTTCCGGCCGGGCGGGCTGCGGCGGTTCGGGCTCGACTACGACACCGTCGCCGCGGCCAACGAGAAGATCGTCTACGCCAGCATCAGCGGCTTCGGCACCGGCGAGGGCGCGGGCCTTCCCGGGTACGACCTGATGGTGCAAGCCATCTCCGGTCTGATGAGCCTGACCGGTGACCCGGACGGATCGCCGTACCGGGCCGGCATCTCGGTCTTCGACGTCATGGCGGGCATGCACGCCAACATCGGCATCCTCGCCGCCCTGCATCACCGCGCGGCCACCGGGCGCGGTCAGCACGTCGAGGTCAACCTGCTCAGCTCGGCACTGTCCGGGCTGGTCAACCACTCCAGCGGGTTCGTCGCCGGGGGCACCGTCCCGTTCCGCATGGGCAACGCGCACCCCAGCCTCTTCCCGTACGAGCCGTTGCCCACCGCCGACGGCGAGCTGATCGTGATCGCGGGCAACGACGGGCAGTTCCGCAAGCTGTGCCAGGTGCTCGACCTGCCGGACCTGCCCGCGGACCCGCGCTTCGGGCGCAACCAGGACCGTACGGCCAATCGCGAGGCCCTGCGCCCGATTCTGGTCGAGCGGCTGGCCACGCGTACGAAGGACGAATGGTTCCGTGACCTGATGGCGGCCGGCGTCCCCTGCGCCCCGATCAACACGATCGACGGCGGTGTCGCCTTCGCCCAGGAGGTCGGGCTCGACCCCGTGGTCACCACCGGTGGCGTGCCCGGCATCCGCAACCCCATCACCTTCAGCGAGACCGGGCCGCGGTACGAGCTGCCGCCCCCCGGGCTGGATGAGCACGGCGAGGAGATCCGCAAGTGGCTGAGGAGCTGAGCTTCCCGACCGGCCTCGGCACGTCGACCCCCGAGACCATCTCGCTGCTGGGTCAGGACCTGGCGGCCGACCTGATGGGAAAGGTGGGCTTCGGCGAGCTGGCGTTCTGGCTGGTCGCCGGGCGACGTCCCACCGCCGGGGAGGTACGCGTCTTCGAGGCGGTACTGGTGGCGCTGGCCGACCACGGGTTCACGCCCACGGCGATCGCGGCCCGCCTGACCTACCTGTCGGCGCCCGACTCCCTGCAGGGCGCGCTGGCCGCGGGCCTGCTCGGTGGCGGATCGCGCTTCCTCGGCGTGACCGAGGACTGCGGGCAGTTCCTGTCCGCGACCCTGGTGGCGGCGGGCGTCGAGCGCGACTACGACGTGATCGCGCTGGAGGCGGTCCGCAAGGCGAAGGCCGAGAAGCGCTTCATCCCCGGGCTCGGCCATCCCGTGCACAAGGACGAGGACCCCCGTACGCCCGTGCTGATCCGGATCGCCGAGGAAGAGGGTCTGCGCGGCCCGCACCTGCGGTTGTTCGAGGCGATCGGCCGCGTGCACCCGTCCGTGCTGGGGCGGCGGCTGCCGCTCAACGGCGCCGGGGTGTGCGGCGCGGCACTGGCCGACCTGGGCCTGCCGACCGAGCTGCTGCGCGGCTTCGCGCTGCTGGCCCGCGCGGCCGGGCTGCTCGGCCAGCTCGCCGAGGAGCGCCGCAACCCGATCGGCATGGAGATCTACAAAACCGTCGACCGTAACGCCGTCTACGAGCCCCGGAAGGATTGAGCATGGCCAGCATCGTCGCGGTCATCGCGTCCACCCACCACCCGTTCTACTACCGGGCCAGCACGGCCACCGGCGAGGACCGCCCGCCGTTCGCCGACGAGTGGACCCGCAAGATCCTGGCCTTCCGCGAGACCCTGACCCGGGCCAACCCGGACGTGCTGGTGATGGTCGGCTCGGACCACTTCCACCAGCTGTGGCTCGACAACATGCCGCAGTTCCTGGTCGGCAAGGCGCCCTTCTACGACGCCAACTGGTACAACGAGGAGCGCGAGTTCGGCCTGCCGCGCATGCTGCTCAAGGGCCAGGAGGATCTGTCGTCGCACATCCTGCGGGCCGGGCTGGACGAGGGCTTCGACCTGGCGTTCAGCAACGAGCTGCGGATCGACCACAGCATCACCTGCCCGATCATCACGCTGCGCCCCGAGGCCGACCTGCCGATCGTGCCGATCTACACCAACATCTTCGCGCCGCCGCTGCCGCAGCCGTCCCGCTTCGTCAAGCTCGGCGAGACCATCCGCAAGATCGTCGAGTCGTGGCCGTCGCATCTGCGGGTCGCGATCATCGGCACCGGGCACCTGTCGCTCGAGCTGGGCGGGCCCCGGCAGTTCGGGCCGCACGGCCCCGACCCCGAGTTCGACCGGCGCGCGGTCGAGTGGATCGCCACCGGTGACCTCGACAACTGCCTGCGCGAGGTGACCCTGGACAGCCTGCACTCGCCGGGCAACGCCACCCACGGCTTCATGGACTTCATGCTCATGATGGGGGTGGCGGGAGCCGGCGCGAAGGCGGATCATGTCGACACGCTCGACCTGTTCCACACGATGGAGGCGTACTTCACCTGGTACCCGAACGGAGCCCCCGTGCTCGGAGGTGCGTTGTGAGCAAGTATCTGCTGAACAAGTTCCTCTACACGGTGGACCGCGACCCCGACCTGGTCGAGCGTTACCGTGACCAGCCCGGCGAGCTGGTCTCCTGGTGGGAGGCGGAACGCGCCAACACGGTCCTGAACTGCATCACCGGCGAGGCCAGCACGTGGCTGCGTTTCACCGACGACGAGCGGGCCGCCCTGATCGGCCACGACCACGTACGCCTCTTCGAGCTGGGCGCCCACCCGTTCCTCACGCTGACCCTGTTCATCGCCATGTTCGAGCGCGACAACACCGAGCCGCTGGAGTACCAGAAGGCGTTCGGGGCCCGGCTCGCGCACTTCGACATGCCCTACCCGGACATCGCCACATGATTCCGGCGGCCGTGCTGCGGGTGTGCGGCCGGCCGCCGTCCATCGAGGAGCGGCGGCCGCCGGCGCCCCACGCGGGCGAGGTGCCCATCCGTGTCGAGGCGGCCCCGATCACCCCGCTCGATCTGCTCTGCGCGTCCGGCACCAGCTACTTCGGGCAACCCGCGACCCCGTACGTCCCCGGCGTGCAGGGCGTGGGCCGGCGCGACGACGGCACCCCGGTCTGGTTCGCGACCTCCGCCGGCATGCGTCCGGGCGACGGCAGCATGGCCGCCGAGGTCGCCATCCCGTTCGTCGACGTGGTGCCCCTGCCACCCGAGGCGCCCCTGACCTTGATCGCCGCGCTCGGGCTCTCGGCCGTGGCCGCGCACGCCGCCCTGACCCGAACCGGCGGGCTCGCGGAGGGCGAGGTGGTGGTCGTGCTGGGCGCGGGCGGCGTGGTCGGGCAGGCCGCCATCCAGCTCGCGCTGCTCGGCGGCGCCTCCCGGGTGATCGCCGTGTCCCGTTCCGTGGCCGCCCTCGACCGTGCCCGCGAGCTGGGCGCCGAAGAAGTGGTGCAACTGCTTCCCGGCGACGACCCGGCCGCGCTGGCCACCCGGCTGCGCGCCGTGGCCGGGCTGGTCGACCTGGTGCTCGACCCGGTCTTCGGCGTGCCCGCCGCGGCCGCCCTCCGGGTCCTGCGCCCGCGCGGCCGCCTGGTCAACCTGGGCAGCTCGGCCGGCCCCACCGCACCCCTCGACTCGGCCACGCTGCGCAGCGGCTCGCTCAAGATCCTCGGCTACACGAACAACGCGCTGTCGGTGGGCGAGCGGGCCGACTCGCTCGGCGTCGTGGCCGCCCACGCCACGGCCGGCCGGCTCACCGTCTCGCACGAGGTGATGCCGCTGGCCGAGGTGGCCGAGGCGTGGTCGCGCCAGGAATCCGGCTCGGCCGACGGGCGGATCGTGCTGGCCTTCTGAGCGGCTCCTTCTTTCTGGGCGGCTCAGTGCTCCTTCTTGATGACGAAGTAGGACCCGCGGATGGTGCCGGCCAGCTTCGACTTCTGCCGGGCGAACTTGAACGAATCCAGCTCCTCGGGAACGTCCATGCCGTCGGAGAGCTTGAAACCGACCGCCCGCTTCCCGCCGTCCTCGACGGCGTACATCACGTTGATCGACAGGCCGTTCTCGTAGAACACGTAAGCCATCCGGGTGTTCGCCACCTCGAACGCGGTGGCCTCGAGCGGTCGGGAAGCGATGACCAGGCCCCGTTCCTCCTCGAGGATCCGGCTCACCCAGCCGATCACCGATCCGGCCGCATCGGCGGGCTCGACCGTGAAGACATGGTCGAACTTGTTCTTGAAGTAGCGGGCCTCGTTCGCCCGCAGACCGGCGAGCGCGGGTGCGACCGGCGACGACTCCAGGCCGGCGGTCGACACGGTGTTGAAGTCCACGACGTGAGCCATAGCGGATTCCCTCGCGTGTATGCCGTTCCCCGGTGGGAACGTGTCCTGCTTCTCTGACGGATTCTGCTCGCCGGGTGTGACCGCGGTCCCGAATTCCGCGGCCGTCCGTTTCAGAGCGGCAGGATCTCGATCTCGCGCAGGCGGTCCTGGTTGGTGGTCGCTTCCATCGTGGTGATGCGGCCGCCGGACACGGTGAGGGTGACGACCAGCAGCGTGCCTCCGTCCGCGACGACCCGGAAGCCCAGCGTCCCGTCGATGAGGGCCGGGAACGCTCCCTGCGCGCGGCCCAGATAGAACCGCGCGACGTCGCGGGCGCCGTGGATCTCGGTGGGCAGGTCGTGGAACTGCTCGTCCATGCGCAGGTGGACGTCGGGGTCGAGCAGGCTCAGCAGGGCCGGGAAGTCGCCGTCGCGGGAGGCGGCCAGGAAAGCGTCGACCACGTCGCGGCCGGCCGGGCGCTCGGCCGGCCCGGGCCGTCCGCGGACGCGGCGGCGGGCCCGGCTGGCCAGCTGGCGGGCCGCGTCGGGTGAGCGGCCGACGATGGCGGCCACCTCGTCGAACGGGACGGCGAACAGGTCGTGCAGGACGAAGGCCAGCCGTTCGGCCGGGGTCAGCGTCTCGAGCACGACCAGCAGCGCCAGCCCGACCGAGTCGGCCAGCACCGCCTCGTCCTCGGGGCCGGGACCGGCCACCGGCTGATCCCGCGGGGTCACCTCGCGGCGCGATCCGCGGGAACGCAGCATGTCGAGGCACACCCGGCCGACGACCGTGGTGAGCCATGCGTCCAGGTTGTCGATGTGGTCGGCGCCGGCCCGGTCGAGGCGCAGCCAGGCCTCCTGCACCGCGTCCTCGGCTTCGGCGGCCGAGCCGAGCATCCGGTACGCCACCGCGCGCAGACGGGAACGGTTGGCCTCGAAACGCTCGTGCTCATTCATGATCGCCTCCTGGTTTGTGGCCTGTGTCACATCGGTCACATCCGGCCCGGTCGGTTCGTCGCACCACCGACGGACGAAAGCGCGCCGATGTGACGAAAGCGCGCCGATGTGACGCGCCGCGGCCCCGAAAGTCGCGCGGTTCCCAAAGTCGCGCGGCCCCCAAAGTCGCGCGGCCTCGAATCGCGCGTTGTCGCGGATCGCGCGTTGTCGCGAAAATCTGGAGGAGAGAATCATGCAGGCTCGGATGTCCAACCCCGCCTCGTTTCTGCCCGACTCAATCACGGCGATCAACCTGCTCTACAAGGCGGCCCACTCGGCCGGCGTCGACCCGGCCGTTCTCGAGCTCGTGCACCTGCGGGGCAGTCAGATCAACGGCTGTGCCCCCTGCGTCGAGTCGGGCGCGCGCAACGCCCGCAAGAACGGCGAGACCGACGAACGGCTGATGACCGTGGCCGTGTGGCGCGAGACGCCGTGGTTCAGCGACGCCGAGCGGGCCGCGCTGGCCCTCTCGGAGCACGCCACCCGCCTGGCCGACCACCCCGACGCGGTGCCGGACGAGATCTGGGACGAGGCGGCCCGGCACTTCGACGAGCCCCAGCTGGCCGCGATCGTGCTGTGGATCGCCGTGACCAATCTCTTCAACCGCATCAACGTGACGACGCGTCAGCAGGCCCCGCAGAACTGGGGCTGAAATCGGCGGCCGGCGGGGTCTACCATCCGGGGCATGACGGGGAGTGAAGTGCCCCGCAACGTGCGGGTGGCGACCCTGCTGGCCTGGTCGATGGGGCCGGCCGGCGCCCTGCTGATCACGGCCGGAGTGGTCGATCTCGTCTGGTGGGCCTCGCCCGCGGCCGAGCGGCTCCGGGCCGTCATGGGCAGCATCGAGTCCGAATACGGGATCATTCCGCCCGCCCTGATCCGGGACGGGCGGGCCGCGGTCACCCTGATCATTCTGGGCACGGCCGGTCTCGCGTACGGGGGACTCGCGCCCTTGATCTCGAAGGGTGTGCGGTGGGCCCGCAGCTGGGCCCTGGGCGGCGCGTTCGCGATCTTCCTGATCGGACTGGTCACCATCGGGGCCGACGCGAGCCAGCCGAAATATTTGAAGGACTACTTCGCGACCATGACCGCGGCGACGATCGGCGACCGGATCGCGCAGGTCGACGCCGCGCTCTACCCCGCCTTCTACCCGTGGCTGGAGGACGTTGCCCAGGGGGTCGGCACGGCGGTCGCCCTCGGCGTCATCCTCACGCTGATCCGGGCGATGATCTCGGACGCCGACTATTTCGTGGCCCGTTCCCGCAAGCCCGACGAGCCCGACGAGTGGGACGCGGCGATCGCCCGCATGCGCACCAACCGAAAGCCGGGCGACCAGGCCTGACGGGCGCGGGCTGGTGGCACCCGGTGCACCCCGGTTCGATAGCGTGCGGGGGTGTCCGCCCCGATGTTCCTGGTCGACGCCCTGCCCGCCGGCGACTCGTTCGTGCTCGACGGGCCCGAGGGGCACCACGCCGCCACCGTGCAGCGGCTGCGCGCCGGGGAAACCCTGCTGCTCAGCGACGGGCGTGGCCTGCTCGCGACCGGTGAGGTGATCTCGGTCGGCAAGGGCACGGTGACGGTCTCGGTCGTGTCGCGGTCCGCGGTTCCGGCCCCCGACCCGCGGCTGGTGGTCGTGCAGGGCATCGCCAAGGGTGACCGGGGCGAGCTGGCCGTGCAGGCCATGACCGAGATCGGGGTCGACGAGATCCTGCCGTGGGCGGCGTCGCGGTCGGTCGCCCAGTGGCGCGGCGACCGGGGTCACAAGGCGCGCGACAAGTGGGCCGCGACCGCGCGCGAGGCCGCCAAGCAGGCCCGCCGCTCCTGGCTGCCGGTCGTCGGCGGCGACCCGGACTGCTCGACCCGGCAGGTGGCGGCGCGGCCGGCCGCCGCGACCTTCGTGCTGCACGAGGAGGCCACCGAGCGGCTGACCACGGTGGCGCTGCCCTCGTCGGGCGAGATCGTGCTGGTGGTCGGCCCGGAAGGTGGCATCAGCGACGCCGAGCTGGCCGCCTTCGGGCAGGCCACCCCGGTCCGGCTGGGCCGCGAGGTCCTGCGCACCTCGACGGCGGGCGTGGCCGCTCTGTCGGTGCTGTCGGCCCGGCTCGGTCGCTGGTGATCAGCGCTTGGTCTTGAGGCTGCGGAAACGGCGGCGCTCGAGGCCGGGCAGCACGATCTGCTCGTTGAGGCCGGCGCCGGTGGCCACCTGGCCGGAGACGCGGGCGGCGGCCCGGCGGATCAGCAGGCGGCGCAGGCCCCGGGCCCGGATCTCACCGGCGAACGGGCCCACCGGGCGGCGCAGGCGGCGGCTCTGTTCCCCGATCCCCGGCTCCAGCGCGGCGAACGGCACATACAGGGCCCGCGTTTCCTCCGAGCCGAGGTAGGCGAACGGCTCCGAGCCGGCCATCGCCGTGAACGGGACGCCCAGCAGCAGCATGTTCCGGTAGGCGCGGCGGTCGAGAAGGGTCACCACGTGCCGTACGCCGGCACGGTTCCCGGCCTGCAGAAACGTGCGGTACAGCAGCGAACTGACGGCCAGGCCGGACTGGCCACCGCGGTATCCGGGCAGCACGCCCACCGTGGCGAAGTCCCAGATCTTGCCGCCGTCGTGCAGGCCGTGCGCGTCGACGATCGCCGACAGGTCGCGGCCGATGTGGTCGGGCGCGTCGTCGAGCGTCTTGCCGCCGCCCTCGATCACCCGGCCCGCGCCGGCGGGCAGTCCGGTCTCGCGGTCGAGCACGAGGAAGAACAGGCTCTGACTTTCGTAGCCGCCGTACTCGCGGGCCATGGTGTCGGCGTCGTTGCCGAACGAGGCCTCGAAGACCTGGCGTTCGACCGTACGGGTCACGTCGGCCATCGGGTCAGCCGGGGCGACGGCGAGCGCGGCGAACCGGCCCGGGCCGGGGTGGGCGGCCAGCGCGGCGGCGCAGCGGCGGCGGAGAACAACCGGATCGAGGTCGTAGGTCACGGCTCAGAACTCCTTGGCGACGATCTCGGTCGTACGGAAGTAGCTCTCGGTGAACGCGACGACGTCGGCCGGGTCGAACGCCTTGCAGGTGTAGATGTCGACGCTGAAGAACGAGACCGGGCGCTCCCACGAATAGAAGTGGGCGCCGGAGGTCTCCCAGTGGATCCAGCCGGCCCAGCCGTACAGGTCGCTGACGTGGGTCACCGGCTCGATCAACGTGATCATGTCGGTCACCACCGAGAGCCGGCTCAGGTAGTCCTTGATGTGCTCGTCGGTGATCACGAAGGTCGGGTAGCCCTCCACCACCAGTCGCTGCCGGTGAATGGTCGGAGCCAGGTCGCGGTAGTCGTTACCGGCCGTGGTGGCGTTCGGGAGCGTCAGTGACATGTGCGGGAGTCCTAGCAGGCGAAACGGGGAAATCGGATGGATCCCACTCTAGTATGAAAATTACTGTCAGTGAAAATGGCAAACATCACAGACGGTCACGGGCCTTGATCTGACGGGCACCCCGGGCCAAGGTCGGTAGTCGATGAGTGTCGATGCAGTCACCCTGTGGGCACGGGCGTGAACCTTCTCGGGCGGGCGCTGCTCCGCAACCGTGGCCGGGTCACGTCCGGCAGCCTGCTCAGCGGCGTGCACCAGGGCTGCGAGGCGCTCGTCCCGATCCTGATCGGCGTGATCGTCGACCGCGCGGTCGCGACCCAGGACCTGGGCATGCTGATCTGCTGGGTCACCACCCTCGGCGCCCTGTTCCTGCTGCTCACGATCGCCTACCGCGCGGGCGCCCGGCTGCTCATGCGCGCGATCGCCGACGAGGCCCACCGGCTGCGGCTCGAGGTGGCGGCCAAGGTGCTCGACCCGCGCACGGAGGTGCGGACCGGCGACGTGCTCACCATCTCGGCCACCGACGCCGACACCACCTCCTACCTGCTCGACTACCTGCCGCGGTTGTTCGGCGCCCTGGTTGCCACCGCGATCAGCGCGATCGGGTTGTTCCTCATCTCCGTCCCGCTCGGCCTGGTGGTGCTGGTCGGCATCCCGCTCGTCCTGATCTGCCTGCAGCGCGCCGCCCCCCGCATCACCCGCCGGGTCATCGCCCGGCAGGAGGTCGCCGGCCGGGCCGCCTCCCTGGCCACCGACCTGGTCACCGGGCTGCGTCCGTTGCGGGGCCTCGGCGCCCAGGACGCCGCGGCGCGCCGGTACCGCGAGGTCAGCCGCGAATCGCTCGCCGCCACGCTGCGGGCGGCCAAGACACTCGGCTGGTTCCAGGCCGCCTCCGACACCGTCAGCACGCTGGTGGCCTGCGGCATCGCCATCCTGGCGGGCTGGTTCGCGCTGACCGGCCGCATCTCCGCCGGCCAGCTGGTCACCGTGATCGGCCTGGCCGCGTTCCTGGGCGAGCCCTTCGCCACCCTCTCGGCCGCGCCCGGATGGCTCGCGTCGTCCCGCGCCTCGGCCGAACGGATCCGGGCGTTGCTCGACCTGGTGCCCGCCGAGCCGCCCGCGGGCGACAATCCCCTGCCTCCCGTACGGGGGGAATGTGTGGGGGTGGTGGCCGAGCCCGACGCCGGAGCCCTGGTCGCCCTGCTCGACGACGGGTCGCCCGACGTGCTGGTCGCCCCCCACCTGCCCGAACTGTTCACCGGCACGATCCGCGACAACCTCATCGACGCCGCCCGCGAGGAACTGCCCGAGGTGCTGCGCGCGTCGGCCGCCGACGACGTGGTGGCCGCCCACCCCGACGGACTCGACCACGCGATCGCCGACCGCGGCTCGGCGCTGTCCGGCGGCCAGCGGCAGCGGCTCGCGCTGGCCCGCGCCCTGCTCGCCCGGCCCCGGCTGCTCGTGCTGCACGAGCCGACCACGGCGGTCGACGCGGTCACCGAACACGCCATCGCGCGCGGCATCCGCGACCTGCGGCACGGCCCCGGCTCGACGCTGGGCACGCTGCTGATCACGACGTCGCCGGCGCTGCTGGCGATCACCGACCGGGTGGTCGTGCTGCGCGACGGCGAGGTGGTGGCCACCGGCACGCACGCCTGGTTGGCCGCGACCGACGAGGCCTACCGGACGGCGGTGCTGCGGTGAGCTACGCCTTGCCGGTCGCGACCCCGAAACAGACGTGGAGCTGGCTGTGCCGCCGGCTGCGGACCCGCCGGACCGAGGTCGCCTTCACGATCGCCACCGGGCTCGCCGCCGCAGGCGCGTCGGTCGTGCCCGTCACCGCGCTGGGCCTGCTCGTCGACCTCGTCCGCGACGGCGCCGCCTCGACCACGCTGATCCCGCTCGGCGTGCTCGTCACCGTGCTCGCCCTCCTCGGCGGGGTCGCCGCCGGCGCGACCACCACACTGGTCAGCCGCCTGGGCGAACGCATCCTGGCCGGCCTGCGCGAGGAAACCGTCGGGGTGGCGCTGCGGCTCCCCGTCCACACCCTCGACCGGGCCGGCCGCGGCGACCTGCTGGCCCGCGTCGGCGCCGACGTGGCCGCGGTCGGCGCGGCCGCGGCCGAGGTGATGCCGACCGTCATCTCGGCGCTGTTCCTGGCCGTGCTCAGCGTGACCGCCATGTTCGGCCTGGACTGGAGGCTCGGCCTGGCCGGGCTCGCGGCCATGCCCACCTACCTGCTCGCGCTGCGCTGGTACCTGCCCCGGTCCGCCCCCATCTACGCCGCCGAGCGGGCCGCGGTCGGCGCCCGCTCCCAGCTGCTGATGGAAAGCCTGCAAGGCGTACGCACAGTGCACGCGTACCGCCTGGAAAGCCGGCACCTGGACGCCATCAACGACGCCTCGGCCCGCGCCCGCGACCTGTCCGTCGGCGTGTTCGCGCTGTTCACCCGGTTCGTCGGCCGGATCAGCCGGGCCGAACTGCTCGGCCTGGCCACGATCCTGGTCGCCGGGTTCTGGTACGTGCGGGCCGGCTGGGGCGTCACGGTCGGCGAGACAGCCGCGGCCGCGGTGCTGTTCCACCGCCTGTTCAACCCGGTCTCCATGATCCTGTTCACCTTCGACGAGATCCAGGCGGCCGGGGCCGGACTGGCCCGCCTGGTCGGGGTGGGCACACTCACGGTCACGTCCACCGGCACCAGCACGCCCGCCGGCGCCGACCTCGCCCTGAGCGACGTGACCTTCGGCTACGACGACCAGGTGTCCGTGCTGCGCGGCATCAGCCTGCGGGTCGAACCGGGGGAGCGGGTCGCGCTGGTCGGCTCGACCGGGGCCGGCAAGACCACGGTCGCCTCGATCGCGGCCGGAATCCTGCGCCCCGGCACGGGCACGGCCACCGTGGGCGGGGTGCCGGTCGACGAACTCGCGCCCGGCATCGTGGCCATCATCAGCCAGGAGACACACGTATTCGCCGGCCCGCTCCTCGAAGACCTGCGCCTGGCCGACCCGTCGGCGACCATCGAGGCGGCCGAGGCCGCGCTGGCCCGGGTCGGCGCGCTCGACTGGGCTCGCCACCTGCCCGCCGGGCTGGCCACAGTGGTGGGCGAGGGCGGCCACCCGCTGACCGCGGCCCAGGCGCAGCAGCTCGCCCTGGCCCGGCTGGTGCTGCTCGATCCGGCGGTCGCCATCTTGGACGAGGCGACGGCCGAAGCCGGCAGCGCGGGGGCCCGGGAGCTGGAGGAAGCGGCGCTGGCGGCCACCAAGGGGCGGACGACGCTGCTGGTCGCGCATCGGCTGACGCAGGCGGCGGGGGCCGATCGGATTGTGGTGCTCGAGCATGGGGTGGTGCTGGAGGAGGGGACGCACGATGATCTGGTGGCGGCGGGGGGCCGCTACGCCACGTTGTGGTCGGCCTGGCGGTCGCGCTCCTAGATCACCCCAGAAAAAGGTGCCCACCCTACCGGGGGACCTCCGCCCACAGCCATTATCGCCGCTTCCGGCGATCTTGGGTGGGCGGGAGCCGCCGACCTGTGGACAACCGCGGACTGTGGATAACGTCCGCCGTCTATATCTCCAGCGTGGCCGTCAGGCGCGGGTCGTCCAGCGCATGCGCGGCAATCACGCGGTACTCGCCCGTACGGCGAACCCAGCCCCCGTCCTCCCAGATCTCGAACGTTCGCGGGGGCAGCGGAATCCGTACGGTCACCGTCTCTTCCGGCAGCGCCTCGACGTTCTCGAAACCGGCCAGCCAGCGCTCCGGACGCTCCGGGTCCACCGGTGACGGTCCGACGTAAACCTGCACCACTTCGCGACCGGCCCGCGCTCCCGTGTTGGTCAGCGTCACCACGGCCTCGGTCTCGTTGACCGCGATCTCGTCGTACTGCCACGTCGTGTAGCCGAGGCCGTGCCCGAAGGCGTAGAGCGGCGCGACCCCCGAGCGCAGCCAGCCCCGATAACCCACAAAGACGCCTTCCTCGTACGCCACCACGCCGTCGCGCGGCTCGATGGCGAGCACCGGGCAGTCCTCCTCCCGGCGCGGCCACGTGGTGGGCAGGCGTCCGCCCGGTTCGGTCACGCCGAACAGGACGTCGGCCAGCGCGGCGCCTACTTCCTGGCCGCCGAACCAGGTCAGCAGCGTCGCCGCGACCTCGTCGGCCCAGGGGATGAGCACGGGGGAGCCGGCGTTGACGACCACGACCGTACGGGGATTGGCCGCGGCGACCCGGGAGACCAGCTCGTCCTGGCGGCCGGGCAGGGCCAGCGACGTGCGGTCGAAGCCCTCGGACTCGGTCTGCTCGGTGGTGCCGACCACGATCACGGCCACGTCGGAGCCGGCCGCCAGCTTCACGGCCTCGGCGATCAGGCCGTCGGCGTCGGCGGCGGGCGGGCGGTGGCCGAGCGTGGTCGAGACGGTGTGGGCCATGCCTCGGGCGATCGTCTGCCGCAGCACCACCGGCACCGCCACGCCGGCCTCGAGCGTCACCGTGACCCGCTGCTCGCGCGGGGACAGCAGCAGGTCGGCCCGGGTGGCGCCGGGCGGGTGCAGCGTGCCTTCGTACCGGGCCTGGCCGTCGATCTCGAGCGTGAAGGTGCCGAATCCGGAGACCGAGAACGTGTGCTCGCCCGCCTCGACCGGCGTGTACGTGGTCTCGAGGCGGATCTCGTCGACGTCGGCCGGGTCGAGGCCGCCGGGCAGCGAGCCGATCCAGCGCACCGCGGCCGGGTGGACCGGGAACGAGTGGTGGCCGACGGTGGCCGTGGTGGGCGCCCAGCCCGGGCCGTGGGCGGCGGGCAGGAACGGGCGGGGGTCGGCGCCGATCGCGTACTCGACGTCCACGCCGGACAGCTTCTGGGTGATGCCTTCGAGGGGCGAGACGACGTGCGGCGGGGAGACCTGGGCGCTGCCGCCGCCGAGCACCCGGGCGTCGGTGGCCAGCGCGCCGATCACCGCGACCTTGGTCAGCGCGGCCGGTTCCAGGGGGAGCGTGTAGTTCTCGTTGCGCACCAGCACGAAGGAGCGCGCGGCGACCTCGTGCGCGATCGCGTCGCCGTCCAGGTCGTCCGGGGGTGTGACGGCCGGTCCGCCGTCGAGCACGCCGACCCGCAGGGCGAGCAGCAGCACCCGGCGGACCTTGTCGTCGATCACCTCTTCGGGGACCTCACCGGCCCGTACGGCGGCCACCAGCTTGTCGCCCCACGGGTTCTCCAGGGCCGGCATCGCGATGTCCAGCCCGCCGAGCGCGGCGCCGGTCGTCGAGCGCGCGGCCCGCCAGTCCGACACCACGATGCCGTCGAAGCCCCACTCGCGCTTGAGGATTTCGTCCTGGATCGGGCCGTTCTGGGCCATCGAATGCCCGTTCACCCCGTTGTACGCGCTCATCACGCCCCAGCCGCCCGACTCGACGACCCGCTCGAACGGCGCCAGATAGATCTCGCGCAGCGCCCGGTCCCCGATCCGGACGTCGACCTCCATCCGGTCGGTCTCGAAGTCGTTGCCGACCAGATGCTTGACCGTCGTGCCCACTCCATGCTGCTGCACTCCACGGACGAAGCCCACCGCGATCTCGCCGCTGAGCAGCGGATCCTCGGAGTAGCACTCGAAGTGCCGGCCACCCAGCGGGGTGCGTTGCAGGTTCACCGTCGGCCCGAGCAGCAGGTGCACGCCCTTGCGCCGCGACTCCTGCCCGAGCAGCCGCCCGGCCCGCTCGGCCAGCTCGACGTCCCAGGCCGCGGCCAGGGCGGTCGGGCTGGGCAGGGCGATCGACGGGTCGTCGGGCGCCCACCCGACCCCGCGTACGCCGATCGGCCCGTCCGACATCACCAGCGAGCGCAGCCCGATCCGCTCGATCGCCGGCAGTGACCAGAAGTCCTGCCCGGCGAGCAGCGACACCTTCTCATCGAGGCTCAGCTGCGCGAGCAGGTGTTCGACATCCGTCATGGAAGCGCTCCCATCCTCAAGACCTGTCGGTGCCCACCTTAAGATCGCCAGGATGGAGAACCACTGCCTGACCCCGGCGGCCCGGTGACCGCCTCCGCCCGCTACGAGCGGGTTGTCCGCAAAGCCCAGGCCGACGGCCGCGTTCCCGCCCTCTCGGTCGCGCTGCACCGGGCCGACCGCGAGCCCTGGGTGCTCACTGTCGGTGACTCCGGCCGGCCCGATCACCCCCTCGGCCCGGACACCCGGTTCCGGATCGGTTCGATCACCAAGACCTTCACCGCGGTCCTCGTGATGCAGTGCCGCGACGACGGGCTGCTCGACCTGGACGACCCGATCGCCAAGCACCTCTCGGTGCCGGCTCACGGCGACGCGACGATCCGGCGGCTGCTGTCGCACACGGCCGGGTTCCAACGGGAGCCGTACGGGGACATCTGGGACACGCTGCAGGCGCCGGACGCCACCGAGGTGCTGGCCCAGCTCGACCGGGCCGAACGCGTGCTGCCCAACGGCCGCCGCTACCACTACTCCAACCTCGGCTTCGCCGTGCTCGGCCAGCTCGTCGCCCAGCTCCGCGGCGGCGCCTGGGACGAGCTCGTCGCCGACCGGGTGCTCGGCCCGCTCGGACTGACCGCCACCACCCTGAACCCGCCGGCCCAGGCCGCGGTCGGCTACCTGGTCGACGACTACTCCGACGCGGCCCGCCCCGAGCCGCAGACCGACCTGGGCGGGGTCGCCCCGGCCGCGCAGTTGTGGAGCACGGCCGGCGACATGGCCACCTGGGCCGCGTTCCTGGCCCACCCGGCCACCGCCGACCCCGCGGGCCGGGTGCTGGCCGCCTCGACCGTCGACGAGATGCGCTTCCCGGCCACGGTGACCAACGAGTCGGTCTGGCAGACCGGCTTCGGGCTGGGCCTGATCATCGAGCCGCAGAGCCGCTGGGCCACCCACGTCGGGCACGACGGCGCGATGCCCGGGTTCCTGGCCTCGGCGTACGGGCGGCGCGGGGGCGAGGGCGTTCCCGACGGGCTGAGCGCCGCGGTCCTCGGATCGTCCGGCAACTCCCGGGTGATCGGCGAGGTCGTGCACGAGCTGCTCAAACTCGCCGTCGAGCTGGAGCCGGCCGACCTCCGGCCGTGGAAGATCGCCGCGCCCGCCCCGCGCGAGTACCGGTCGGTCCTCGGGCCCTGGTACAGCGAGGGCACCCCGTTCGTCTTCTCATGGCACGACGGCGCCCTGCAGGCCCGGCTGACCGAGCTGCCCCCGGACTCCCCGCCGGCCGTCTTCGAGCCGCTGCCCGGGCAGCCCGACGTGCTGCGTACGGTCCGCGGACGCGAGACCGGCGAGCTGCTGAGGCTGACCCGCGACGCCTCCGGCGCGGTCGTCCGGATGCACTGGGCGACCTATCGCGTGACCCGTTTGCAGGAGGGCTTCGACGGGGGCGCCGCCTCCGACGGCCCGGAGTGAATCGCGCGGTTCCGGGAATGTGGATCACCTGGTTCCGGAGCCGTGACTCACGCGTGAGTGAGGCCGCCCCATTTCCGGCGATAATGGCATCGGCAGCGGGGCGGCCGAGCGGATACGATGGCACGATCCTTCAGTACGCCGTCCTCGCGGGCGACGAAGAGTACGAGAGCAGGTGGCGGAGGCCCCCAGGGCCGCCCTATGACCGGTACGCCGAACCCTTCCAGCGCGGGCTCCAGCGGCGCGGCGCGGGTGCAGACCAAGATCTCGGTTTCCGACCCGAAGATCATGGTGAACCTGCTGGGTGCCAAGGACGAGATCCTGCGGCTCATCGAGCGAACTCTCGCCAGCGACGTTCACGTCCGTGGCAACGAGATCACTATTACCGGGGCCCCGGCCGAGAACGCCACCGCCGAACGCCTTTTCTCCGAGCTGATCGAGCTCATCGAGCGGGGTGAGACGCTCAGCGTCGACTCGGTGCGGCGCACCGCCGCCATGCTCGAGGACGAGACGTCCGAGCGGCCCGCCGAGGTCCTCACCCTCAACATCCTGTCCCGGCGCGGCAAGACGATCCGGCCCAAGACGCTGGGTCAGAAGCGCTACGTCGACGCCATCGACGAAAACACGATCGTCTTCGGCATCGGCCCCGCCGGCACGGGCAAGACGTACCTGGCGATGGCCAAGGCCGTGCAGGCGCTGACGGCCAAGCAGGTCAGCCGGATCATCCTCACCCGCCCCGCGGTCGAGGCCGGCGAGCGCCTGGGCTTCCTGCCCGGCACGCTCAACGAAAAGATCGACCCTTACCTGCGGCCGCTCTACGACGCCCTGCACGACATGCTCGACCCGGAGTCGATCCCGCGCCTGATGGCCGCGGGCACGATCGAGGTAGCCCCCTTAGCCTACATGCGGGGTAGGACATTGAACGACGCGTTCATCATTCTCGACGAGGCGCAGAACACGACTCCCGAGCAGATGAAGATGTTCCTGACGCGTCTCGGGTTCGGTGCCAAGATCGTGGTGACCGGCGACGTCACCCAGGTCGACCTGCCGGGCGGCACGACCAGCGGTCTCAAGATCGTTCGCGAGATCCTGCAGAATGTCGAGGACGTGCACTTCGCCGAGCTGTCCAGCTCCGACGTCGTACGCCACCGGTTGGTCGCCGAGATCGTCGACGCGTACGCGCGCTACGACGACGAGCAGGAGCGCGCGGCCACACAATCCGTCCACGCCGTCCCCGGTCGCGCTGCCAGTGGTGGCCGCACCGGACGCCGGCGCTAGTCAAGGGGTAAACGCACCACTATGTCCATCGAGATCGCCAACGAGTCGGGAGTCGAGGTCGACACCGACGCGATCCTCGCGGTGGCCCGGCACGCCCTCGACGAGATGGGGGTCAACCCGCTCGCCGAGCTGTCGATTCTGCTTGTCGACATCGACTACATGGCCGAGCTCAACCATCGCTGGATGGGTGGTGACGGCCCCACCGACGTGCTCGCGTTCCCGATGGACGAGGGCAGCGTCGACCACGGTCCCGGTGAGGCGGGCACGGGGGAGCCGGCGCTGCTCGGCGACATCGTGCTCGCCCCCGAGGTGGCCTCCAAGCAGGCCGCGGCGGCCGGGCACTCGGCCGCCGACGAGCTGCACCTGCTGACCGTGCACGGCGCCCTGCACCTGCTCGGTTACGACCATGCCGAACCCGAGGAGGAGCGCGAGATGTTCGCCCTGCAGAACAGGCTCCTCCAGAGCTGGCGGGCCGGGCGGGCCGGCTAGCCGTGGAGCCCGCCAATCTACTTGCGGCCGGTTCCGCCTCGGCGGGCCTGCCCGACGCGCAACTCATCATCGTCGCCGTCGTGCTGGTGTTCCTGGCCGGCCTGGCTTCGATGGCCGACGCCGCCCTGGGCTCGGTCTCGACGGCCCGCGCGGCCGAAATGGCCCGCGAAGGCGAACGTGGCGCCTCGGCCCTGGCCGCGGTCGCCTCCGATGTGGTGCGCCACCTCAACCTGCTCCTGCTGCTGCGCCTGCTGGCCGAGCTCACCGCTACCACGCTGATCGCGCTGGTGGCCGTGGACAGCTGGGGCATCGGCTGGACGGCGGCACTGGTCACCGCGGGCACGATGACGGTGGTCAGCTTCGTCGTGGTCGGTGTCGCGCCGCGCACGGTGGGGCGCCAGCACGCGTACGCCGTGGGTCGCGCGGCCGCCCCGCTGGTGCGCTGGCTCGGCAAGGTGCTCAACCCGCTCGCGTCGCTGCTGATCCTGATCGGCAACGCGGTGACGCCCGGCAAGGGCTTCCCCGAGGGGCCGTTCGGCAGCCAGGTCGAACTGCGGGAACTGGTCGACCTGGCCGAGCAGCGCGGCGTCGTCGAACACGGCGAGCGCGAGATGATCCACTCGGTATTCGCGCTGGGTGACACGATCGCCCGCGAGGTCATGGTGCCGCGCACCGAGATGGTGTGGATAGAGGCGCCCAAGACGCTGCAGCAGGCGCTCTACCTGTTCCTGCGGTCCGGTTTCTCGCGCATCCCGGTGATCGGCGAGAGCGTCGACGACGTGCTCGGTGTGCTCTACCTCAAGGACGTCATCCGCCGCACCCAGAACGGCGACCCGGCCTCGACGGCCCAGGCGGTGGCCGACCTGATGCGCCCGGCCACCTTCGTGCCCGAATCGAAACCCGTCGACGACCTGCTCTCCGAGATGCAGGCGGCCCGCAGCCACGTGGTGATCGTCGTCGACGAGTACGGTGGAACGGCCGGGCTGGTCACCATCGAGGACATCCTCGAGGAAATCGTCGGCGAGATCACCGATGAATACGACGTCGAGCGCCCGCCCGTCGAGCACCTCGACGACGGCGCCGTCCGGGTCACGGCCCGCCTGCCGATCGAGGATCTCGGCGAGATCTTCGGAGTCGAACTGCCGGCCGACGAGGTCGAGACGGTCGGCGGCCTGCTCGCGCAGACGCTGGGCCGCGTGCCGATCCCCGGCGCGCAGGTCGACGTGGGCGGCCTGCATCTGGTGGCCGAAGGCACGACCGGCCGCCGCAACCGGATCGACTCGGTGCTCGTTCGCCGGATCGAGCCGTCGCCGCCCGCCGACGAGACCGGCGACACCGACACCGATACCGAGACCGAGGAAAGACAGCACGCCGATGCCTGAGACCGACACCGCCTTGAGCGCCGAGGACACCAAACTGGTCACCCTCGCGCGGAGCGCACGCGCCCGGGTCGGCGCGGCCGAGGGAGCGGCGGTACGCGACCAGGACGGCCGCACCTACGCCGCGGCCACGGTGGCGCTGCCCAACCTGTCCCTCACCGCGCTGCAACTCGCCGTGGCCTCGGCCGCGTCGTCCGGCGCGACCCTGATCGAGGCGGCCGCGGTGGTCACCGACGCGGCCGAACTGGAAACCTCCGGTCACACCGCCGTACGCGACCTGGCCCCCACTTCCCCGATCCACGTGGCCGACCCGACCGGCACCCTCCGCGGCACGGTCACCGCATGACGCGCGGCACCCGGCCCTCCCTGTCCCGCCGCGCCGCGACTCCCGAGATCGGCGTGGCATGACCGACGACCGCACTCCCCGTTCCAACCCCGGCATCCGGCCTTCCTCGTCCCGCCGCGCCGCGACTTCTGAGATCGGCGTGGCATGACCGACGACCGCAAACCTCGTTCCAATTCCGGCACCTCTCGCTCGGCGGCGGCCCGGGCCTCCCGTCAGTCAGCCGACCGGGCGTCCTCGTCCGGCGGGTCTTCCTCCGGGACCTCCTCCCGCGCCTCCTCCGGTAGCTCGTCGCGCAATCCCGCTGGCACCGCCTCTCGTGCCTCCTCGGCCGGGACGTCCTCGCGCGCTTCTGCCGCCGGTTCCTCGGCCTCTTCCGCCTCCTCTGCGGGCGGCACCGAGCGGCGGTTGACTGCGGGGGAGCGCAACGAGCTGCGTCGCCAAGAGCGCCGGGCTGCTCGGCGGGCCGAAGCCTCGTCCGATGGGCGGCGCGGAAGTGCGGCCGGGCAGCGCGGAAGCGCCGGCGGCGGGCAGGGGCGCGGCCGAGCCGCGGGTCCCGATCGCGCCGGGTCCGATCGCGCCGGCTCCGATCGCGCCGGCTCCGATCGCGCCGGCTCCGATCGCGCTGGCTCCGGCCGCGCCAGTTCCGATCGCGTCGCGGGTTCGGGGCGCGCTGCCGGTTCGAGTCGCGCTGCCGGTTCCGATCGCCCGGGTTCGGCCCGCGCCGCTGGTTCTGAGCGCGCCGGTTCCGAGCGTGCCGGTTCCGAGCGCGCCGGTTCTGAGCGCGCCGGTTCTGAGCGCGCCGGTTCGAGTCGTGGTGCTGGTTCCGAGCGCGCCGGTTCGAGTCGTGGTGCTGGTTCCGAGCGCGCCGGTTCGGGTCGCAGTGCCGGTTCCGAGCGCGCTGGTTCCGGGCGCGCCGGTTCGGGTCGGGACGGCGGGCCGGACAGTGCCGGTGCCTTCCCGGGCGGAAGCGAGCCGGGTCGCACGCAGCGGGCCGGGGGCGAGCGGGGGCGCGATGAGCGCGCCAAGAGCACGCAACGGCCGGGGTCCGGTGGGGCGGACACGTCGCGTACGGGCAAAAAGCGCGACGGAAACGCTCAGAGTGACCGGCGGATGCGCACTCACCGTCACCGTGAGGCCTTGGTGGTTACGCAGGATGATGTTTATCGGGCGGGATTCGCGTGTTTTGTCGGGCGGCCGAACGCCGGCAAGAGCACGCTGACGAATGCGATCATCGGGCAGAAGATCGCGATCACCTCGAGCAAGCCGCAGACGACCCGGCACGTGATCCGGGGCATTGTGCATCGTGAGAACGCCCAGCTCGTGCTGGTTGACACGCCCGGTCTGCACCGGCCGCGCACGCTGCTCGGCGAGCGGCTGAACGATCTTGTGCGGGAGGCGTGGAGCGAGACCGACGTGATCGGGGTCTGCTTCCCGGCCGACGAGCCGGTCGGGCGGGGCGACCGGTTCATCTCGTCGGAGCTGGCCGAGCTCAAGGCGACGGTGATCGCGGTGGTCACGAAGGTCGACCTGGTCGATTCGGCCACGCTGGCCAAGCATCTGCTGACCGTCAGCGAACTCTACGACTTCGCCGAGATCGTGCCGGTGAGCGCGGTGTCGGGGCACCAGGTCCAGACGCTGGTCGATGTGCTGGTGCGGCATCTGCCGGAGTCGCCGCAGCTCTACCCGGATGACGTGCTGACCGACGAGCCCGAGCAGGTGCTGATCGCCGAGCTGATCCGCGAGGCGGCGCTCGAGGGCGTACGCGACGAGCTTCCGCACTCGATCGCGGTGCTGGTCGAGGAAATGATGGTCGAGGGCAAGCTCACCAAGATCTATGCGGATCTCTATGTGGAACGCGACAGCCAGAAATCGATTGTGATCGGTTCGCGCGGAGCCCGGCTGAAAGAGGTCGGCAGTCGCGCCCGGGCCGAGATCGAAGAATTGATCGGCACCCGCGTCTATCTCGATCTTCATGTGCGGGTGGCCAAAGAATGGCAACGTGATCCCCGTCAGCTCCGCAAGCTGGGTTTTTGATCATCACCATTGCGGTGGGCGATCAATTCAAACCTGGTAATGCGTCGATTATGGGATAATTCACGCTGGTTTGCGGGCTAAGTCCCGACTGGGTAACAACGAGTCCTATGCGTAATCGGTACCTGGATCTGCTGCGAGCAGTCGCAACCATCCGGGTCGTGGTCTATCACTCGACCGGCTGGGCGGCGCTCACCATCGTCTTCCCGGCCATGTCGGTGATGTTCGCCCTGGCCGGTTCGATGATGGCGGCGTCGCTCGACCGTTACGGCCCGTTCGCGGTCGAGCGCCGGCTTCACCGCCTGTTGCCGTCGTTGTGGGTGCTCGCCGCGATCGCCGTCCCCGCCATGCTCGCGGTCGGCATGGCCTGGGACTGGCAGGTGCTGCTCTGGGCGTTCCCGATCGTGGACCCACCCGCCGAAGGCTTCTGGCTCCAGGGCCTGGCCGCGATGTGGTACTTGCGGGATTTCCTATGGTTCGTCCTGCTGTCCCCGCTGCTGCTACCCGTGTTCCGCCGCTTCCCGCTGACCACCATGGCTTTCCCGTACGTGGCCCTGGCCGTGATCACCTTCGCCGGCTGGACCCCACCCGTGATCGTCCGCGATCTGGCCCTCTACGGCGCCGCCTGGCTGCTCGGCTTCGCCCACCACGACGGCCTGCTCGCCCGCTCGCGAACCGCTCTCGCCGCCCCCCGAACCGGCCACCGCCCCACCGCCGCCCGCCCGCGCTGGAACCCTGCGGCCACTCCTTCGACCGGGCCCGCGGCAGCTTCCTCGGCCAGGCCCGCGGCCGCCTTCCCGAACCCGCACGCCGCCGCATCCTCGAAACCGCCAACCGTGGTTCCGGTTCGCGGCGCGGCGCTCGCCCGCTACCGCTGGTGGATCGTCGGCGTCTTCGGCCTGTCCGGCGCGATCTGGGCCCTGACCCATCCCGGCCCGCGCGGACTCGACCTCAACGACATCCCCTTGGCCAACGCCCTCTGGTCGGCCGCGTTCATCCTGGTCGTGCTGGGCTTCGCCCCGAAGGTGGCCCCGCGCCGCACCCTCACCGTCCTGAACGCCCGCGCCCTCACGATCTATCTGTGGCACGTCCCGCTGATCATCGCCGTGGTGCGCCTGGCCGAGGCGACGGGCCTGCCCGTGCACGGCTGGGTCGGCATCTCGTGGCGCCTCGCCGTCGTTTCCCTGCTGCTGGCCGTCGTCGTGCTGGCTGTCGGCTGGGTCGAGGACATCTCAGCCGGCCGCCGCCCGTCGCTGATCCCCGGCCGCACCCGACGTGTCGCCCCGGTCTCTCCGGCCCCGGCCGGCGCAAGCGGCCGGCAACCTCAGCGGGCCCGCACGACCAGCGGCTGAGCGACCTGGCCGAGGGCGCCGTCGAAGTCGTACAGCTCGCCGGAGGTCAGGCCCAGCCCGTCGTTGCTGAGGGCGGTGCAGCAGGCCAGGTGCACCCACTCGCCGGTGGCCGGGCGCAGCAGGGTGGTGGTCATGGTCGGCGGGATCGAGAGCCACTTGTCCATCGGCAGCACGGCCGACAAGCCGTTCGCCGAGTCGGCCACGATCAGTGCCCGGTCCTGGCCGTCGATCTCCTGGCCCTCGATCAGCGGCATCCGCACCCGGGTCCACACGTGTGTCTCGCCGTCGGACCGGCCCAGCTCGCCCTTGGTGACCCGCCATTCGGTGGCCTGGCCGTAGCCCCACTCCTCCATGCCGGGGAACACGTTTGCGGTCTCGGGCAGCGGGTCGGCGTGGTTGGCCGGGGTGGTCACCGGCGGAGTCGGGCCGGGGGCGAGATGCCAGGCCCTCGCGGTCACCGCGACCCGGCCGTCGACGACCATGCGGGCCTCGTTCAGCATGGTCAGCCGGCCCGGCTTGATCGGTGCGACCTCGACCCGGAAGTCGCGGCGCGGGATCGGGCCCAGGAAGTCGACCGAGATGCGCGCCAGCCGCAGACCCTCGACCGAGAGCACCCGCCCCAGGAGAGCCGCGGGCGGGCCGCCGTGCTGCATCTCGGTGTCCCACGGGCTCTCGGTCGAGCGGGTCGGCCGGAACTGGTCGTCGCCGAGCGGGAGATAGAAGCTCATACCCCGATCATGCCGCGCTGACGATCGCGTCTCCGCTGCCGGTGCGCAGGTTGAGCACATTCTTGGAGGTGGAGTCGCTGACGAGACCGACGACGGTGCTGTCGCCCGAGCCGGTGACGGATTCGATGCGGTAGTTGCCCTGGGGCACCCGGACCTCGACGTCGCCGCTGGTGGTCTGGGCCGTCACCGAGGTGGCCGTGTTCAGCACCGCCCTGATGTCACCCGACGTGAGCTTGAGCGTGAGCGGGCCGGACGCGTCGATCGCTTCGATGTCACCCGAGGTCGACTGGATGTCGACGGCGTTCTTCGCGTTCACCACCCGCATGTCGCCCGAGGTGCCCCGCAGTCTCACCTTGCCCGCCGGGTCGACCACGGTGACGTCGCCCGAGGTCAGCCTGAGGTCGGTGTCGCCCACCGAGTCGAGCGTGACGTCGCCCGACCGGAGCTCGCCGCCCACCTTCACCCCGGCCGGAGCCACGATCTCGTACGACACCGAGCAGTTGTTTCCGCACGAGGTGTCGAGGAGCAGCGTGCTGCCGTCGAGCCGGTAGGACTCGCCGGGGTCGGTGCTGCGCCGGATGATCCGCTTGATGCTCGTCTCGGCGACGGCGGCCGTGCGGATCGAGACGTCGCCGCTGCCCCCGTCGAGCTTGATGTCGGTGATCTTGGTCTTTTCGGTGTCGTCGAACGTCATCGTGGCCCCGTACACCCCGGCGCACCCCGTCAGGGTGGTGGCCGCCGTCGCGGCAATCAGGGCGAGAACTCCGGCGCGCCGGGCGAGTGTCGTGGTCATGGTGACGACGCTATGACCCGGGCCGCCATGGGCACCATCGGTCCTGTCACTGACCGTCCCCCGAGATGACCCTGAGATGGCGTCAGGGTCGCTCCGGTCCTGTCGCACCCAGGAGGCAGAATGGCGGGGTGCCCGCAGCCGGATACCGACGCCAGCTCTACCGCGACGACGCGGTGGTGCTGCGTGTGCAAAAGCTGGGGGAGAGCGACCGCATCATCACCCTGCTCACCCGCCGCCACGGCCGGCTGCGCGCGGTCGCCCGGGGTGTGCGGCGCACCTCGTCGCGTTTCGGGGCCCGGCTCGAGCCGTTCGGCCACATCGACCTGCAGCTCGCCGGCTCGCCCGAGGGGCTGGGCAGCTCGCTGCATTCGGTGAGCCAGGTCGAAGCGGTCGCGCTCTACGGCAAGCAGTTCCTCACCGACTATCCGCGTTACACGGCGGCCAGCGCGATCGCCGAGACCGCCGAGCGGCTCACCCCGGTCGAGCGCGAGCCCTCGCTGCGGCTGTTCCAGCTGACCCTGGGCGCGCTCAAGGCGCTGTCCCTCGGCGAGCATTCGAGCAGCCTGGTGCTCGACGCCTATCTGCTGCGCGGCATGGCCACGGCCGGCTGGGCGCCCGCGATCGCCGAGTGCGCGGTCTGCGGCACCCCGGGGCAGCACGCCGCCTTCTCGGTGCCGGCCGGGGGCGCGGTCTGTCCCGACTGCCGGCCGCCGGGCGCCGCCCACCCCGCCCCGGCCACGCTCGGTCTGATGAACGCGCTGACCGTGGGCGACTGGGTGCTGGCCGACGCGAGCGAGCCGCCGGTGCGCCGCGAGTGCAGCGGCCTGGTCGCCGCCCACCTGCAATGGCACATGGAGCGGGCGTTGCGCTCGCTTCCGCTGGTCGATCGACGGGAGAACCCATGACGCCGCGCCCACCCACGCCGCACCTGTCCGGCGTGACCCCGCCCGAGCTGCCCAGGGCGGCGCTGCCCAAGCACGTGGCGCTGGTCATGGACGGCAACGGTCGTTGGGCCAAGGAACGCGGCCTGTCCCGCACCAAGGGGCACGAGCAGGGCGAGTATTCGCTGTTCGACACCATCGAGGGCGCGATCGAGCTGGGCATCCCCTATCTTTCGGCGTACGCGTTCTCCACCGAGAACTGGAAGCGCTCGCCCGAGGAGGTGCGCTTCCTCATGGGCTTCAACCGTGACGTGATCCGCCGCCGCCGCGACCAGCTCGTCGAGCTCGGGGTGCGGGTGGTGTGGTCGGGACGCCGCGGCCGGCTGTGGAAGAGCGTGATCTCCGAGCTGGAGACGGCGCAGGAGATGTCGAAGGACAACAAGACGCTGACCCTGCAGTTCTGCGTCAACTACGGCGGCCAGGCCGAGATCGCCGACGCCACGGCCGCGATCGCGCGCGACGTCGCCGCGGGCAAGCTCAAGGCCGACCGGATCAACGAGAAGACGATCGAGAAATACCTCTATCACCCCGAGGTTCCGCCGGTCGACCTGTTCCTGCGGCCGTCGGGCGAGCAGCGCACGTCGAATTTCCTGCTCTGGCAGTCGGCGTACGCGGAAATGGTCTTCCTCGACACCCTGTGGCCCGACTTCGACCGGCGCCATCTGTGGTACGCGTGCGAGCTGTACGCCAGCCGTGACCGCCGCTTCGGAGGGGCGATCCCCAACCCGGTGAGCCCGACATGAGCCGGCTCTGGCTGGCCCGGCACGCCGAGGCCACGATCGACGAGTCGGGGCTGACCGCGGCCGGCCGGCGTCAGGCCGCGCTGCTGGGGGAGCGGCTGGCCGGCGCCGGCATCACCCGCATCAGCCACAGTCCGCTGGCGCGCGCGGTCGAGACGGCTTCGATCGTCTCGGCGGCCCTGCCCGGCGTGCCGGTCGAGGTTGCTGCCGAGCTCGACGACTCCGATCCGTCCGACGATCCCGCCGCGGCCGAGGCGATGGTGGCGCGGTTCGCCGACCCGGCCTCCGACGAACTGTGCATCACGCACAACTTCCAGGTCGGGTGGTTCCTGCGGGCCGTGCTCGAGTCCCCGCCGGCCCGCTGGGTCGGCCTCAACTCGTGCAACACCGGCGTCACCGTGCTGCGCTGGAGCCCGGGCCGACCGGCGAGCCCGCTGGTCTTCAACGACCTGACCCACCTGCCGCCCGAGCTGCGCTGGACGGGCTTCCCACCGGAGCTCAGCGTGCCGTAACGGCGGCCGCCCGTTCAGCCCGCGCCGCGTCGGGCCGCGCCGCGGTCGGCGTGTAGCGTGTTCAGCTTGCGCCGCGTCGGGCCGCGCCGCGGTCGGCCTGCAGCGTGTTCAGCTTGCGCCGCGTTGGGCCGCGCCGCGTCCGGCCTGCGGGCGTTCGGCTTGCGCCGCGTTGGGCCGCGCCGCGTCCGGCCTGCGGGCGTTCGGCTTGCGCCGCGTCCGGCCTGCGGGCGTCCGGCCTGCGGGCGTCCGGCCTGCGGGCGTCCGGCCTGCGGGCGTCCGGCCGGGGCGTTCGGGGGTCGCGCCGATTGGAGGGTCAGGCCGCGGTCAGGATCCGTACCGTGGCCTCCACGTCGGACAGATCGGGCAGCACGGCATGCGCGCCGGCCAGCGCCAGCTCGGCCATCTTGGTCGAGCCGGTCGCCACGGCCACGGCGAAAGCACCGTTGGCCAGCGCCGCCGTCACGTCGTGGACGGTGTCGCCGATGACGACCGGCTCGAAGCGTTCGCCGTATTTCGCCTCGGCCCGCTCCAGGCTGCGTTTCACCAGCGTCGCCCGCACGTGGTCGTCGGTGCCGTAGCCGCCGACCTCCGCGTCGAACACCGCGGCCAGGTCGAACGCTGCCACCTTGGCCGCCGCGACCTCGGGCACGTTGCCGGTCACGAGGGTCTGCACCACGTCCGTACGCCCGCCGAGCTGGGACACCACGTCGCGGACGCCCGGCATCAGGTGGCCCTGCTCGGCGAACAGGTGCTGGAGGCTCCGCACCTCGGCCACGTAACGCAGGAAGAACCGCTCGGGCGTGCAGTCGGTCACCCCGTGCGTCGCGAAGACCTCGGCGCAGATGTCCATGTCGGTGCGCCCGGCGAAGCTCGGCGTCGCCCGCCAGGGCACCCCGGTGAGGGCGGCGAAGGCCGCCTTCCAGGCCGTCGTCGTCACCCCGCCGCCGCGCAGCAGCGTCTGGTCGATGTCCCACATCACCAGGCGTCTCACTCGCGGAGCACCCGGTCGATGTGTTCCACCTTGGCGGTGAGCGCCCCGGTCACCCCGGGGCGCACATCGGCCTTGAGGGAGACGCTGACCCGCGGCGCCTGGGCGGCCACGGCGTCGACGGCCTGTTTGACGACGGCCATCACCTCGTCCCACTCGCCCTCGATCGTGGTGAACATGGCGTCGGTGCGATGAGGCAGCCCGGAGGCGCGCACCACGCGCACCGCCTCGGCCACCAGATCGCCGACGGAATCACCGACGCCGAGGGGCGTCACAGAGAAAGCAACCAGCACCCGCACATCGTCGCAGGCTTCACCCGTACATAGGCAAGCCTGGGAACAATCCGCGTGAGAGCGCTCTCGCACGGTGTTTTCCCAGGTGGGAGCGAAGGCCGCTACTCAATGTGAGCACCAAACCGGATCGCGCTCTCAGCGTGTGGCCGCGTTCAGGGCCTCCCGGATCGCGCCGGCGCCGGCCGGGGTGCCGGGCAGTTCGCCGAACGAGCCATAGGGCGGGCCGTACACCGGGGTGCCCGGCTCCTGCCGCCAGCTGTCCGCGAGGGTGCCCGCGTCCACCGCGTCATATCCGATCGTGTCGAGGAACTCGGTGGCCGTCTGCTTGGCCGCCGCGTCGTCCCCGGCGATCGGCAGGGCCGTCCGGTCGGTGGCGCCGGCGGGCCGGGCGAGGGCGCCGAGGTGGCCGAACCAGATGTTGTTGAACACCTTGACGACCCGCGCCGAGCCGAGCGTCTGCTGCTCGAGCTGGGCGCTGGTCTGCTCGCCCTTGTCGAGCGCCTCGAACTGCCCGTCCCGCTGCGGGTAGTAGTTGTTCGTGTCGAGCACGACCTTGCCGGCCAGCTCGGCCACCGGCAGCTGCGCGAACGCCTTGAACGGCACGCTCACCACCACGATGTCGCCGGCCTCGGCCGCTTCGGCGGCGGTGGCCGCGCGCGCCTTGGGCCCCAGCTCGTCGGCGAATTCCTTGAGGGTCTCGGGCCCGCGGGAGTTGCTGATCACCACGTCGTAGCCGGCCGCGACCGCGAGCCGCGCCACCGTGCCGCCGATGTTCCCGCTACCGATGAAACCGATTGTCGTCATGACCGCGACAACCCGGCCGGTGCTAAGGGAATTCCGTGATTAACAACCTAGCAATGACCCGTATAAATCGGTATCGGTCGGGCGGCCGAGTGCCCGCCGGGGCCGCCGCCGTTACCGTTCCGGCCGTGATCACCGCAGACGCCGCCGGCACCTGGATCCTCGGCGACCAGGTCGTCAACCGCATGGGCTTCGGCTCGATGCGCCTCACCCCCCACCCCGACCGGAGCGCCGCCGTCCGCGTCCTGCGCCGGGCCGTCGAGCTGGGGGTCAACCACATCGACACCGCCGCCTTCTACGTTTCTCCGGGCGGCATTCTCGACGTCGGAACCGGCGAGGCCAGGTTCGCCACCGAGCTCATTCGAGAAGCCCTTTCCCCGTACGATCCCAGCCTGTTCATCGCCACGAAGGTGGGCCCGGGAATCCTGCCGTCGGGCGAGTTCGAAACGGCCGATTCACCGGCCCGCCTGCGTGCCCAGGTCGAGGAGAACCTGCGTCGCCTCGGCGTCGACCGGCTCGATCTGGTCAACCTGCGCCTGACCCGGCGAGGCGGCTCGGTCGCTTCCCGTTTCGAAGCCCTGGCCGCCCTGCGCGACGAGGGCCTGATCCGCCACCTGGGCCTCTCCAACGCGACCCTGGAGCAGGTCGACGAGGCGAGCGCCATCGCCCCGGTCGTCTGCGTCCAGAACAGCTACGCCCTCGACCTGCGCCGCGACGCACAGATGCCGCACGCTCTGGCCGTACGGGAAATCGCCTTTGTGCCTTTCTTCGCCATCGCCGGCCCCGGCCGCGAGGACGGCGCCCAAGCGGTCACCGACGACGCCGTACGCGACGTGGCCGCGGCCCACGGAGTCACCACGCACCAGGTCCGGCTGGCCTGGACCTTGCACCAGGCCCCCAACGTGCTGGCCATTCCCGGCACCGGCGACGAGTCCCACCTGGAGCAGAACATCGCCGCCGGCGCCTTGCGACTGACCGCGGAGGATCTCGCCCGGCTCGGCTGAGCTACGAGCGGAGCAGGGTGGTGATCTCGCGGGCCAGGGCGGTGGAGGCCTCGATCTCGGCCTTGCGGATGGAGACGCTTTCGACGTTGAAGCCGTACGGCATGCCCAGGCGCTCGCAGTAGGCCTTGAGGTCGCGGGCGATGGCCAGGCACTCGCGGCGGGAGTCGGCCAGCGGGTCGGGGGACTCGCGCAGCTCGGTGGCCAGCCACGGGGGGACCTGGACGCCCAGCCACTCCAGGAACTCGAGGGTCTTGGGGGAGCCGCACAGCGAGAGCGTGAAGATGATCGGGCGCGGGCGGATCTCCGCGGCGCGGCAGGCGAAGAAGTAGTCGGAGACCAGGTTCTTCGTCTCGTTCAGGTCGTAGACCACCTGGGAGATGAAGAACGTGCAGCCGCGTTCCTGCTTGGTCAGCATGCGCAGGTGCTCGTCGCCGTGGCGGGCGTGGCGTTCGCCGATCACCACCGCGCCCAGGGGCAGGGCGGGACTGACCTGGTGGTGCAGTTGCTGGGCCCGGCGCAGCGAGGTCCGTACGGGCTTGGTGCCCGACGAGGAGCCCACAAAGACGGTCAGCAGCTGGTTCGGCGACGACTCGGCCGTGGACAGCCAGCCGCGCAGGTCGTCCTCGGGGTACTTGCCGACGCAGCGGTAGATGACCGTGGGCTTGTCCCAGTCACCGAGGTGGTCGGCGTGGAACGCGGCCGGGTCGAGCGTCGGCAGGTAGGGGAACGGGCGCTCGTCGGGATTGCGGTCCGACTCGTCGTCGATGTCGTACAGGATCAGTCCGTCGAGGTCGAGATCGGCCAGGCGGCGCACCGTGACCTCGGCTATCTCCTTGACCCGCTCGGGGGCGGTGGCGCGGCGAGGCGGGGTGATGCTGAAGAGCATCACCCCGCTCTGTGCTTCGGCGAGTTTCGACTGCAGCGAGTTACGTGACACGGGCCCAGCGTAGAGAAGGACTCACCCGTGGTCGGCGCAGCAGGGGGTGGGGTTCCGCGTTTCGAACGGCACGAGCACCCCGCCGGCGGCCGGCATGGTCACCAGCACGAGATCGCCGTCGCGGTACTGCGGGCGTACGAAATCGCGGGTGTCCACGACGGCCTCGTCGTCGGCCGGGCCCGAGCCCAGCACCTCGACCCGGTCGATCGCCGTGCGTTCGAGCAGCTCGGCCACCGTGAGCCGCCCGGTCAGATCCGGCGAGCCCGGGAAGATCACCGCTCGCCCGAATTTCCCGGCCGCCGCGGCGTCGGCCCCGGCCCGCAACTCGTCCGGCGTGTCGAAGGACGACGACGTGCGCAGGCTGATGGCGACGTGCGGGAACGGCGTCTGCACCAGGTGCGTACAGGCGAAGGAAGGCGGTGGATCCAGCGAGAGGATCCAGTGATCGGCCTCGGCGAGCTCGCGGTGACCGAGGCTGACCCCGGCCGCCGCGAGGCTGCGAGACACCGAGCGGTACAAGGTCACTTGGGGAGGACCCAGATCGGGTTGGTGTAGAACCACAGGTCGCCCCACGGGTCGGCGTCGCCCAGCACGTCCAGCTTCGGGCCTACCGGGTCGACCGCGGCGCCCATCAGACCGGCCTGCGTACGGTTGGCGTCGGTGCCCCGCACCCGCACGTAGAACGGCTTGTCGAGGCGGCCGAACGAGTAGGTCAGCGAGAGCTTGCCGCTCTTCTGCGAGACCTCGAACGACTTGACCACCTTGGTGTTCGGGGCGGTGAAGGCGTCCTTGTCGGCGACCGGGCCGGTCACCGTGCCCACGATGACGTCGACGCGCTTGAGCACCGGGACGAACTGCGCCCAGTTCGGCACGTCCTGCAGGTCGATGTCGAGCGTGATCTCGGTCGAGGTGCCGCGCTTGACGTGCAGCACACCGCCGAGCGGGGTGCCGGTCGACCAGCGGCGGTCACCGGCGACGCGGACGCGGGCGTCCAGGCCCTTGATCAGGCGGCCGTGGTCGACCCAGACGCGGCCGGCCCGCAGACCGTCCATGACCTGCTTGTAGCCCCACGACGACGCGCCCACGTTGGTGCGGCCGTAGAAGCCGGGCCAGAAGTCACCCGCCGTGGTCAGCGTCTTGCCGGTGTAGACCGGGTCGTTGTATTTGCCGTTGGCCTCGAAGTCGCTGCCCGGGCCCCGGTCCGACTGGTCCAGATAGTTGACGTGCGAATCCGAGTTGACCGTGATCCACCAGGCCTTGCCCTCGGACAGCAGGCTGTCCCACAGGCCGCCCACGGTGGAGGTCATCCAGTCGAAGCCGCCCCAGGTGCGGTAGCTCTCCGGCGGGTAGCCGGGGAACGACGCGGCCGACGGGTTGTTGTCGTAGTAGCCGCGCGCGCCGCCGCGGCCGTTCGGGGCGGGGATGCCGGCGGCCTGGTGGCCGGGCGCGCCCTCGAAGCCGACGGCGACCGACGGGTCGGCGTCCCGCCAGTTGCGGATCTCGTGCGGCGAGTCGATGCCGCGGCGGGCCGGGTGGTTGGCCAGGAACAGGGCGGCCTCGACCTTGCGCGCGCGGACCTGAGAGCCGAGGAACTTGATGCCGGCGATCGCGGCCGCCTCGTTCTGCTCGGGGGTGTTGGTGGCCGGCAGCAGGTTGCCGTCGTAGTTGGTCTCGAACTGCTTGAGAACCTCGACCTCGTGCTTGCTCGGGGCCACGAAGACGGTCGCGTGCTCGGCGGCCGGGATGTTCCACTCCAGACCCTGGAAGGTCAGCAGGTCCCGCAGCTCTTCGCGGGTGGCCCGGATGTCCGGGTTCACCTTCTCGACGCCGATCTTGGCGTGCGTGACGCTGCCGTGGTCGGTGATGACGACCCAGTCGAGGCCGAACGCGTGTCCGTGCCGGGCCTGGTCGATCACCCGGTACTGGGCGTCCGAGCTGTACTGCGTGTGGATGTGGTGGTCGCCGGCGAGCCAGGTGAACCCGCCCTTGGCGGCGCCGCCACCGGCCGGTCCGTGGCTGTGCGGCAGGCCCGCGGCCTGCGCGGCGGACGGTGTGGCCAGCACGGACGCGGCCGCGCCGGCGCCGAGCAGTCCCGCGCCCCGGAGGAACCCGCGACGCGAGACGTCGGACGGCGACAGCTCGCTGTCCGGGATGCTCAGGTCGAGAGCCGGGGAGACGTCGCCGCCGGTGCCCTCGTGCGCGTGGTCGTGATGGTGGTCGTGACCGTGACCCATATCGGTGATCTCCCACAGATGGATGCCTGCGTACTCGCGCACACATTCGTCGCGGTAGATCAACAGGGCATGTACCGGGCCTTACTTTCGTCAGTACGGGCGACTGCCGTTCGGGTCGGGCGCCGGGCCGGCCTGCGCCTTTAACGTCCGGGTCGTGCAGATAACTCTGGAGAAACTGACGAAAAGGTTCGGCGGCACGGTCGCCGTCGACGGGCTCGATCTGGAGATCCGGCCGGGCCGGGTCACCGGCTTTCTGGGGCCCAACGGCGCCGGCAAGTCGACGACCATGCGGATGATCCTCGGGCTGGACCGGCCTACCACGGGACGCGCCCTGCTCGACGGGCGGCCGTACGAGTCGTACCGGTGGCCCCTGCGCAAGGTCGGCGCCCTGCTGGAGGCCGCGGTGCACCCGGGCCGGACGGGCCGCAACCATCTGCTGGCCATGGCCCGGAGCAACGCGATTCCCGTACGCCGGGTCGACGAGGTTCTCGATCTGGTCGGGCTGCGCCAGGCCGCGCGTAAACGGGCCGGCACCTACTCGATGGGCATGGGTCAGCGGCTCGGGATCGCGGGCGCGTTGCTCGGCGACCCGCCCGTCGTCGTCCTCGACGAGCCGGTCAACGGCCTTGACCCGGACGGGGTGCGGTGGATCCGCGGGCTGATGCGGGATCTGGCCGCCGAGGGCCGCACCGTGTTCGTCTCGAGCCACCTGCTCAGCGAGATGCAGGTGACCGCCGACCACCTGATCGTGATCGGCCGCGGCCGGTTGATCGCCGACGCGCCGCTCGACGAGATCGTCGCCGGGCACGCCTCGCTCGAGGACGCCTATTACCAGCTCACCGAGGGGACCCTGCTGTCATGACCGAGCTCCGGGCGGCGATCGGCGCCGAATGGACCAAGCTGTGGACCACCCGTACGGTCTGGTGGGCTCTCGTCTCGGCGCTGGTCCTCATGGCCGCGGGCGCCGGGCAGTACGCGTTGTACGCGCAGAACGGTGATCTCGACTCCGAGGGGCCGGTGACCGCGGGGACGGTCGCCGTGCTGGCCCTCGGCTTCGCCCAACTGGCCTTCCTGGCGCTGGCCATGCTGGCGATGACCAGCGAGTTCTCCACCGGCACGATCCGGGCGACGCTCACCTGGATCCCCTCGCGCGGGCGGCTGCTGCTGGCCAAATGCGCGGTCGTCGCCGCGGTGACGTTCGTGGCCGGCTTCGCCGCCGGGCTGACCGGGGTGTCCGTGGCCGCGTCGCTGCTCGACGATCCGGGACCGGTCGGCGGCATGCTCACCGACAGCGCGCAGATCGGGCTCTACCTGGCCGTGCTCGGCGTCCTGGCCGTGGGCGCGGGTGCGGCGCTGCGCGGCCCGGTGATCACGCTGGTGGTCCTGCTCATGCTGATCGTCGTCGTGCCACCGCTGCTGCAGGTGCCGGACATCGCCGTCCTCAACGGGATCGCCGACGCCCTGCCCGGGGTGGCCGGCGACCACTTCCTGCGGGGCGGCTCCGACCCGTACGGGCCGATCGTGGGTCTGCTCATCGTGACGGCCTGGGCCGTGGTGGCCGTGATCGCCGGACGCGCGATTTTGTCCCGGCGCGATGCTTAGACCAGGCCGGCCTCGTAGGCGACGATGGCCGCCTGCACGCGGTTGCGCACGCCGAGACGGCTGAGGACGCTGCTCACGTACGCCTTGACGGTGCCCTCGACCAGCAACAAGCGGCGCCCGATCTCCGCATTGGACAGTCCCGCACCGATCAGGGCGAGCACCTCGCGTTCCCGGTCGGTGAGGGCGTCCAGCCTGGACCGGGCGGCCGCCCCCGAACCCAGACGTGGACCGGCCAGCTCGGTGATGACCCGGTGCGCGACCCGCGGCGACAGATAGGCCGCCCCCGCCGCGACCGCCCGGATCCCCGCGGTCAACTCGCGCGGGTCGCTCGACTTGAGCAGGAAACCCGCCGCGCCGGCCGCGATCGCCTTCACGATGTACTCGTCCTCACCGAACGTGGTCAGCACGAGCACCCCGCAGTCCGGCACCAGCCGGCGGATCTCGGCCGCCGCCGACAACCCGTCCTGCCGCGGCATGCGGATGTCGAGCAGCACGACCGCGGGCCGGTGCCGGCGCACGAGATCGACCGCCTCCACCCCGTCCGCGGCCTCGCCGATCACCTCGATGCCGTCGTCGTTGTCGAGAATCGCCCGGATCCCCGCGCGAATCATCGCCTCGTCGTCGGCGATCACCACACGGACGCTCATCTCAGCCTTTCCTTGCTGCTCAGACGGTCCTCGGTGAAACACAACCGGTAGGCGGCGTCGGCCATCGGGAAGTTCCCGTCGCTGTAGAGCTCGCATCCGGCCGGCCGGTCACCGGGCGCTTCCCGCGGCGGCAGCGCCCCGGCCAGTTCCGCCCGCGGCGTGCCGAGGCGCATCCGATCAAAAGCGGACTCCTCGAGCACCGACCCGGCCACCGCGAACGGGTAGTAACCGAGCGCGGTCACCAGCGCCAGCACGGCCGGAGTCAGCACCGCGGCCGCGAGGCTACGACGGGCCCGCCGACGCATTTCGGTCTCCCCGGTCTCGTCCGGCGCCGGCTCACCCGACCGCGGGATCTCGGCCACTGTGCGAAAACCGCCGTCCGGCGCCGGCTCAGCGACCAGACTTCCCCCCTTCAGCCGTACGCGTTCCCGCAGCCCCACCAGCCCGAGGCGCCCCGTGGCCCCGGCCGCCCCCGCCCTCTCCGGTGCGTCGTTGACCACCGCAATCGTCGACACATCGCCGTCGTCGCGCAGGGTGACCCGTACGGTGGCGCCGGGCGCGTGCCGGCTCGCGTTGGTCAGGCACTCCCGCACCACCTGATAGGCCGTCCGCTCGACGCTCCGGGGCAGCTCACCGACGGTCTCCACGATGATCGACATCCCGGCGTCACGCGACTTCGCGACCAGCGCGCCGATGTCCTCCTGCGTCGTCGGCGCGGCCTCACCCTCCTCGCGCAGCACGCCGATGATCTCGCGCAGCTGGTCGGTGGCGGTGGCGGCCGACTCCCGGATCCGCCCCGCCGCCGCGCGTTCCCGGCCGGCCAGCCCCGGTGTCGTCTCGAGCGCCCCGGCCGACAACGCGATCAGGCTCAGCTCGTGCCCGAGCGAATCGTGCATCTCCTGAGCGATCCGCGCACGTTCGCGCAACCGGACCATGCGCCTTTCCGACTCGAGCCGCGCGGCCCGCTCCCACCCCGCCGAAACGAGCCGCTTCTGCTGCGCTCGGTAGCGGCCGGCCAGCCACGGGAAAACGCCCAGCAGGAGCAGCGTCATCGTCAGGGAGAACCACTCGGCCCGGCTCGTGCCCAGCACGGCGAAGTTGAGCGTCGTGCCGCCGGCCGCAACGATCACGAAAGCCGCCGCGACGGCCCGGATCCGCTCGGTGCGCAGCCCCGCGAAGTAGCTCAGGACCGGAAGCGCGAACACGAAGTTCCCGTCCACGAGCGTCCCCAGCACGACAACCATCAGGCCCGCGAGCGGCCAGCGCCGCAGGGTCCCGGCAATGACAGCCCCCGCGGCCAGCGCCCCGAGAACGCCAGGCACGTCGGCGCTCATCCCGTGATTGGCCAGAACCGGAGCCACCAGAACGGCCGCGATGACCCCGTCCCCAGCCCACTGCCGGCGCGTGCCCATCCGGCCAGGCTATCGACGTGGTCCCGGCCCCCACTACTGCCGAAAGTAAGCCCGCCTCGGGCCGTCCGGCGGGGCGCCGACCGGCCGTTACGAAGCACGTCCCCGCGCCGATAACGGGGGCCGATGCTGGTATACGGCGTCGATCGCGTGCAGGGTGCGGGATGCGCGGGCGCAGGACAAACTGGGGCCGGTTACCAAGGGATGGTTACGTCGTCCCACAGGGTGAAGGTGCCGGTCGGGCCGTCCGGGCCGAGGCGGGCGACGCGGACGATCTCGCGGGCGGCGTCCGGCACCGGCTCGGTGCCCTCGAAATTGACCAGGGCGGTGTTCGCGAAGCCCGGCGAGACGAGGTTCACCCTGATGCTGGTGGCTTCCAGCTCGATCATCATGGCCAGGGTCACGGCGTTGAGCGCGGTCTTCGAGGCGGCGTAGATGGGCTCGTAGGCCGCATGCAGCGCGGACGCCGGGTCGGCCACCGCGGTGAGCGAGCCCAGTGCGCTCGTGACGTTCACGATGCGCGCGCCGGACGACTCGCGCAGGAGCGGCAGCATGGCCTGACAGACCGCCAGGACGCCGAAGACGTTCACCTCCCACACGGCGCGCACCTCGTCGAGGTCCGCGACGCTCGGCCTCGACATCGCGCGGAGCTCGGCCATGTCACCCTGGCCGGCGCGGGTGGTGGAGATGGCGGCGTTGTTGACGAGCAGGTCGAGCCGGCCGGCCTCGCACGGGCGGGTGTCGCGGCGGCGGGTGCCGGGGCTGCGCCGGCAGGAGCTGGCCGAGGCGGCCGGCATCTCGGTCGAATACTGCACGCGCCTCGAACAGGGGCGAGTGCCCCGGCCGTCGCGGGAGGTCCTGTCCGCGCTGGCCCGGGCCCTGCTTCTGACCGCCACCGAGCGCGATCACCTGTTCCGGCTGGCCGGGGAGCTGCCCGTGGAACCGCTCGCCCCGGACAGCGAGGTCCGCCCGGGGCTGGTCCGGCTGTTGCGCGGGCTCGATGACACCGTTCCGGTCACCGTGCACGACGGGCGCCTCGACGTGCTGGCCCGTAATGCCGCCGCGGCGGAGCTTCTCGGGCCGGTCACCGGTGCGAGCCGGTTCCGGCGCAACATCGTCCACCAGGGCTTCACGGCGGCGGCCCGGCACGTGCTCGGGGACGAGGGCGCCGACCGGTATGCCCGATGGGCCACGGCCGAGCTGCGGTCGGCGATCGGGCGATATCCGGAGGACGAATATCTGCGGTCCCTGCAAGCGCAGCTCTGGGCGACCAGCGCCGGGTTCCGGAGTCACTGGGCCCGGGGCGAGGTGGCGGCCGGCCGGTCGGGTGTGAAACGCGTGCGGCACCCGGCCCGCGGCTGGCAGGCCTTTCAGGCCGAGATCCTGCAGGACACCGAACGGGACCACTGGATCGTGATCTACGGCCCGGGCTGAGGCACGAAACGCGGCTCAGATGATCGGGCGGAACAGGCCCAGGGCGATCGTCACGCCCAGCGCGAGCGCCGACAGCGCGAGCGCGCCCACGATCAGGGTCGTGTCGGCGGCGCGGAAAATCTGCCGGCGGGCGTGCGTGCGCGGGATTCCGGAGTCGAAGCCGCGCGCGTCCATCGCCACCGCCAGCCTGCCGCCCCGGCGGAGGGCGCCGACCAGCAGGGCGAACACGGTCGAGACGAAGAGGCGTACGGCGGCCACGGGGTTGCGGCCGGCGTCGATGCCCCGGGCCCGCCGGGCCAGGGTGAGCATCTGCCACTCGGCGCCCAGCAGCGGGAGCAGGCGAAAGGCGGCCAGCGCGCCGATGGCGAAACGGGCCGGGGCCTTGGCGTTCTGCACCAGCGCGTCGGCCAGGTCGGTCGGGTCGGTGGTGGCGAAGACCAGCACGCCGGGCACGGCCACCGCGAACAACCGCAGGATCAGGCCGAGGGCCGAGGTCAGGACACCGGTGGTGACGTCGAACGGGCCCAGCTCGAGCAGCAGGGTGCCGGTGCGGTTGGCCGAGAACAGCACCATCGTGACCAGCAGGCCCAGCGACGCGACCAGCACCGGCCACGCGCGCCGGGCCAGCGTCGAATAGCGCAGGCCGAACAGCGGGACCACGGCCAGTTCGATGGCCAGCGCGATGGCGGGGGTCAAGGGGTCCAGAGTGGCCAGCAGCGGCAGCGAGAAGAGCAGCGCGGCGGCCAGCTTGGCGACCGGGTTGCGCCGGGCGAGCGGCGCCGACGGGTTGGCGATCGGCGCGAAGGTGAGGGTCATGAGCGTGGCCGGCGTTGGGGGAGCGGGTCGGGCCGGCGGACGGTGCCCAGCCGGAAGGTGCGGTCGGCCAGGGCCCGGACGAAGTCGTCGTCGTGGGTGACGGCCAGGATGCCGTGGCCGTCGTCGCGCAGGGCGGCCAGCAGGGTCACCAGCTCGATCCACGTCTTGCGGTCCTGGCCGAACGTCGGCTCGTCCAGCACCAGCAGCCGCGGGGCGGTGGCCAGGGCGGTGGCCACGCTCAGCCGGCGGGCCTCGCCGCCGGAGAGGGTGTACGGGTTGGCCCCGGCCAGTTTGGTCAGGCGCAGCCGGTCGAGCAGGTCGGCGACGGTGGCCGCGACCGCCGCGGACGACCGGCCCAGCCGCCGCGGCCCGACCGCCAGCTCGTCGGCGACGCGGGACGTGACGAACTGGTGTTCCGGGTTCTGGAAGACCGACCCGATCCGCCCGGTCAGCGTGGCCGCGCGCCACTTGTGCGGCGGCCGGGAGTCGCCGAAACCGGTGATCCGCCCGCCCGTCGGCGCGAGCAGCCCGCCCAGCATCAGGGCCAGGGTGGACTTGCCGGCCCCGTTCGGCCCGGTCACGGCCAGCACCTCGCCCGCGCCCACCCCGAGGGTCACCGGCGCGAGCCGATGGGCCAGCGAGACGTTCTCCGCCCGTACGAGATCAGGGGTGGCCGCCGTGGCCGACTTGAGCGGCGGAACCGTGAAGCCCGGCACCCACACGCCCTCGTCGGCCAGCTGGTCGCCGTAGGACGCGAACACCACGTCGGGCGCGCCGTCGGCCCGCACCCCGCCGCCCGGCTCGAGCACGACCACCCGGTCGACCAGCGGCAACGCCTCGGCCACCCGATGCTCGACCAGGATCGTCGTCGTGCCGGACAGACGGCCGAGCGACTCCCGCACGAGCGCGGCCCCGGCCGGGTCGAGGTTCGCGGTCGGCTCGTCGAGCAGCAGCAGACCGGGCCGCAGGGCCAGCACCCCGGCCAGGGCCAGCCGCTGCGCCTCGCCGCCGGACAGCGCGGCCGTCGAGCGGGTGATCGGATAGGGGAAGCCGACCCGGTCCAGGGCGTCGCTGACCCACGGCCAGATCTGCGCGGCCGGCACCCCCCGATTTTCCAGGCCGAACGCCACGTCGTCGCCGCTGCGGGCCATCACCAGCTGGGTCTGCGGGTCCTGAAAGACGATGCCCACCCCGTGCCCGGCGTCGGTGGCGGCGCGGGCCTTGCGCGGGTCGAGGCCGTCGATCTCGATCGTGCCCTCGGCCTCACCCGAGTCCTCGGGCAGCAGCCCGGACAGCGCCGCGAGCAGGGTGCTCTTGCCGGCCCCGGACGGACCGAGCAGGAGCACCCGTTCGCCGTTCGCGATGTGCAGGTCGACCCCGCGAACGGCCCACGCCCGGCGGCCCGCATGGCGCCAGCCGAAATCGCGGAGGACGACCTCACTCATGACGGGAATCGCACCAGATCAGACGAGCGCGCGCGAGCGGCCCGCCGGGAAACGGTCCAGAACACCGGTCTGGGCCAGCGCCCGGGTCAGCAGCACACTGCCCAGCCCGGCGATGACCAGCGACGAGGCGGCGGTGAGGAGGACGTACGGGATGCGGAAGGAACCCCACGCGGTCTCCGGATACCAGACGAAGACGTCGTAGACGGCGGCGACGATGCCGGCCGTCATCCCGGCCAGCAGGGCGACCGGCAGGCGGTACACCCGGTAGGCGAAGATCGCGAAGATCAGCTCGGCGCCGAGGGCCTCGAGCGGGCCCTGGACGGCGATCGTCCAGCCCCAGCTCGTGCCGATCGCCACCGAGACGAGCGCGGCCAGCGACAGCGTGTACAAGGCGGCGCCGGGCTTGCGCACGATCAGCGCGCCGAGCACGGCCGGGACCAGCCAGACGCCGTAGAGCAGGGCCCGCCCGGGCAGCGGGATGGCGTCGGCCGGGCCGTTGTAGAGCAGGCCCCAGGCCCAGAAGATGACGCCGAAGGCCACGGCGATGATCGAGGCTATGACGATGTCGATCGTCCGCCAACGGTTGTTCATACGAACCTCCCAGTGAGTACCGGGAGGAGACGCACGCCGTCGCCGGGCCGGAACCCGGACACGACGCGGCTGGAGAAAAGACCGAACTTCCTGCGCTGGCATTACCCAGATCAGGTGCGAGGGTCTGCGGTCGCCCGCACTCTCAGCGCTGTGCGCTCCCCTGTCGGAACGAGATCTGTCCGCGAACGGCGGCGAGCCACGGCCCACATCCGTCATGAACGAATCTCGCTGTGTGTTTCGATGACGCTAACACTGGTCACGGTCAAGGGACAGCGAGGGAGTGATCACATGGAGATCAAAGCGCGGGGCCTGACCTTCGACGTGTACGAGGGCGGCCCGTCCGACGGCCGTCCGGTGCTGCTGCTGCACGGCTTTCCGCAGGACCACCGCGAGTTCGACCTGCTCGCGCCGCGGCTGCATGAGAGGGGCCTGCGCACGTACGCCCTGGATCAGCGCGGCACCTCACCCGGCGCCCGCCCGGCCGACGTCGGCGCCTACCGCCTGTCCGAGCCGGCCGCCGACGCCGTGGCCGTGCTCGACGCGCTCGGTGTCGAGTCCGCGCACGTGGTCGGTCACGACTGGGGCGCGGCCGTGGGCTGGTGGCTGGCCGGGGCCCATCCCGAGCGGGTCCGCACGCTGACCGCCGTCTCGGTGCCGCACCCCAAGGCTCTGGGCCTGGCCCTGCGCGTCCGGGCGACGCAGCGGGCCCGGATGGCGTACTTCAAGGTCTTCCAGTCGCCGGTGGCCGAGCGCCTCCTGCTCGCCCGCAACGGCGCCGTGCTGCGGTCGATGTTCAAGCCGATCGGTTCGAAGGGCGACAAATACGTCGAGTCCATGCGAACCGAGCCGGGCCGGCTGACCGCCGGCCTGAACTGGTATCGCGCGACCACCGGCAACTCGCCCGACGGGCCCGGCATCATCCGCGTGCCGACCACGTACGTCTGGAGCAACCGCGACGGTGTGGTCTCGCTGACCGCCGCCCTGCGCACCCGGGACTGGGTCGAGGCCGACTATCAGATGGTCGCGATGCGGGGCGTCAGCCACTGGGTGCCGGAGCAGGCCCCGGCGGCGCTGGCCGACGCGGTCATCGCACGTATCGGCGTAGTTTGATTGCTGTTGAATCAGGGGAAACCGCAGCGTCATGGTGGCTGAGAAGGCGCGCATCAAGCACGAGACCGAGAAACAACGCTGGGACCGCAACTTCGCCGATCTTCTGCAGGAGTTGCGGGTCGCACAGACCGGCATCCAGATCCTGTTCGCGTTCCTGCTGACCCTGCCGTTCAGCAACGGCTTCCCCGACGTCACCCAGTTCCAGAAGGACACGTACGTGGTGGCGCTGCTGGCCGCCGCGGCCGCCACCGCCATGATCATCGCGCCCGTCGCGTTCCACCGGGCGCTGTTCCGTCAGGGCCGCAAGCCCGAGCTCGTGCGCTATGCCCACCGCATGGCCACCGGCGGCCTGGCGTTCCTGCTGATCTCGATGCTCTCGTGCGTCCTGCTGGTCACCGATTTCATCCTGGTCCGCTGGCTGGCGTTCCTCTTCACCGGCATCGCGGCCGCCTTCTTCCTCACCTTCTGGGCCGCGATCCCGTGGTTCCGGCACAACTGGATCGACGACGACGCCGAGGAGGAGAACGAAGAGGTCAGCGACGAGCGGCCCGCAGACCGAGCCGCTTGAGCTCGAGCTCGGCCAGCGCGTCGACCGCCGCCGCGTCGCCGTTGCGCCAGCTCTGCGCGACGTCCGGGCCCAGCTTGGCCAGGCGGTTCAGCGGCTGGGAGGCCAGGGCGCGCAGGGCCAGCAGGTCGCGTCCGGCGGGCTGATCGCGTACGGCCGAAGCAACCGCGGCCCGGCGCATCCATCGAAGCCGCAGCGGGAGCCACAGGAAGATCACGAGAGCGAAGGGAACGGCCACCGCCACGAGAGCCACCACGATGGCCATCGTGTCGACGACTTCCTGCTGCTGACGGCCCGCGTCGGCCAGGGACCGGGCGGCCTCGGCGGCGCCGTTGAACGGCTTGACCAGCTGGTCACCGACCAGCGGGACGTCACCGACCTTGTTGCCGGCGTCGGTCAGGTTGTCGGCGATGCCGCCGCCCGCGGTCTCCAGCTTGGCCCCGGGCACGCCCAGTTTCTCGACCATGTCGTTGACCCAGAGGCCGGCGCGCACCCAGAGATAGATCCACAGAACTATGACGATGTCGGTGAGAATCTGACGTACGGCGGCGGGCAGCCGGTCGGCATAGAGCTTCACGCGCACAGCGTCCCACGTGGACCGCGCGTCAGCGGGACTTGGCGGCGCACTCCGGGCAGGTGCCGAAGATCTCCATCGTGTGCGAGACGTCGACGTAGCCGTGCCGGCTGGCCACCTTGTCGGCCCACGACTCGACCGCCGGGCCCTCGACCTCGACCGCGCGGCCGCACTCCCGGCACACCAGATGGTGGTGGTGGCCCTGGCTGCAGCGGCGGTAGAGGTGCTCGCCGCCGGGCGGGCGCATCACGTCGATCTCGCCCGCGTCGGCCAGGCCCTGCAGCGTGCGATAGACCGTCGTCAGGCCCACCCGCTCACCGCGCTCCCGCAGCCGGGCGTGCAGCTCCTGGGCGCTGTAGAACCCCTCGGCCTCGGCCAGCACGGCGCTCACCGCCGTGCGCTGCTTGGTGTTGCGCTGGGCGACGTTCTGTTCGGCACTCACGACCGGACCTCCCTGGCATGGCTGACCGCGTCCGCGACGATGTGCGCCACGTGATCGTCCACCAGCGAGTATGCGATCTCGCGTCCACGTCGTGCGCCCCGGACCACCCCGGCGCCGCGGAGCACCCGCAGATGCTGGGACACCAGCGGTTGCGGCGCGCCGAGCTTCTCCACCAGCTCGTGCACGCAGCGCTCACCCACGCCCAGCTCGGCCACGATCGCCACCCGGATCGGCGCGGACAGGGCCCGCAGCAGCTCACCGGCGGACTCGTACGCCTCGTAACCGCTCGTCGTCGTCATCGGACCCCGGCCTCCTGCAGAACGACGTCGGGCGGCTCCACCTCGCGGGGCGGATGGGACCGCCGGCGCACCATCCGCAGGCCGGCGGCGCCGATGGTGATCGCGACGAAGACGGCCAGGGCCAGGATCACCGTGGTGGCGCCGGGCGGGGTGTCGGCCTCGGCCGAGACGACCACTCCGGCTCCGGCGGCGACCAGGCCGATCGCCATCGCCGCGGCCATCGTGGTGCGGAAGCCGCGGGTCACCTGCTGCGCCGCGGCCACCGGGATCACCATCAGGGCCGAGACGAGCAGAAGCCCGACCGTACGCATGGCGATCGTCACCGTCACCGCGGTCGTCACCGCCATCAGCAGATTGAGCGCGCGCACCGGCAGGCCGCTGACCCGGGCGAACTCCTCGTCGTTGCAGACCGCGAACAGGGCCGGCCGGAACACCAGCATCGCGATCAGCACGGCCGCCCCGAGCACCGCGATCACGGCGATGTCCTGCGGCGACGTGGTGATCAGCGAGCCGAACAGGTATTGCACCAGGCTGTTGCTGTTCGCGTCGTCGGAGAGCGCGACCAGCACCACGCCGCCCGCGATGCCGCCGTAGAACAGCAGCGCCAGGGCCAGATCGCCGGAGGTGCGGCCGCGCTCGCGGATCAGCTCGACACCGACCGCGCCGATCGCCGCGACGATGACGGCGCTGATCACCGGGGACTGGTTGAGCAGCAGGCCCACGCCGACGCCGGTCAGCGCCACGTGCCCGATGCCGTCGCCGATCAGCGAGAGCCGCCGCTGCACCAGATAGATGCCGAGCGCGGGCGCGGCCAGGCCGATGATCAGCGCGCCCAGCAGCGCCCGGATCATGAAGTCGTACTGGAAAAGGTCCATGGCTAGTTGGCCGTGATCCGGTCGGCGGGCGCGACGCAGATGCCCGCGGCGGGCGGGACGGCGTGCGGGTGCACGTGGTCGTGGTCGGGTTCGGCGTGGTGACCGGCCGGCTCGGGTGGCGCGCCCTCGTGCGCGATGCGGCCCTCGTGCACCACCACCGCCCGGTCGATGAGCGGCCGCAGCGGGCCCAGCTCGTGCGCGACCAGCAGGATCGTCCCGCCGGCGGTCTCGAACCGGCCCAGCGCGGCGGCGAACGCCTCCTGGCTGGCCGCGTCCACCCCGGCCGTGGGCTCGTCGAGCACCAGCAGGTCGGGCCGGCCGGCCAGGGCGCGGGCGATCAGCGTGCGCTGCTGCTGGCCGCCGGAGAGCGTGGTCACCGGGTCGTCGATCCGGTCGAGCAGACCCACGTCGGTCAGCGCGTCGCGCACCGCCGCGCGGTCGGCCGACCCGGACGGGCGGAAGATGCCGCGCCGGGCCAGCCGCCCCGAGGCGACGACCTCGCCCACGGTGGCGGGCACACCGCTGCCCGCGCCGAGCCGCTGCGGCACGTAGCCGACGCGGGCCCAGTCCCGGAACTTGCGTTGCGGGGTGCCGAACAGGTCGATCTGGCCGTGGCTCAGCGCGACCAGCCCGAGGATCGTCCGGATGAGGGTGGATTTGCCGGAGCCGTTGGCGCCGAGGATCGCGACGACCTCGCCGGCGCCGACGGTCATCGACACGTCGTGCAGGATCTCGCGGCCGTCGTAGCCGACCGCGGCGTGGCGTACCGCAACGACGCTCATGCCCCGCACCCCAATCCGGTGGTCAGCGCGGTCAGGTTCTGCCGCATCACGGTGAAGTAGTCGCCCTTCTGGTCGACGAGGCCCTCGAGCGGATCGAGCACGGCGGTCTTGGCGCCGACCTCGCGGGCGATGGTGTCGGCCACCGCCGGGCTCACCAGGGTCTCGAAGTAGATGGTGGTGGTGCCGGTCTCGCGGGCCTCGGCGGCCACGGCGGCGAGCCGCTGCGGGGAGGGCTCGGCCTCGGGGGAGATGCCGGTGATGCCGACCTGGTGCAGGTCGTAGCGGGCGGCCAGATAGCCGAAGGCGGTGTGGCTGGTGACCAGCTCGCGGCGCAGGCAGTTCTCGAGCCCGTCGGCGAACTCGGCGTTCAGGGCGTTCAACTCGGTGCTCAGGGCCCGGCCGCGCTCGGTGTACCCGGCGGCGTGCCCCGGATCGGCCTGACCGAGGCGCTCGGCCAGCTTCTCGGCGATCGTGGCCAGGCGTACGGGATCGAGCCAGACGTGCGGGTCCTCGCCGCTCGCGTCCTCGTGCTCGTGCTCATGGCCGTGCTCGTCGTCGCCGCCCACCGGCAGCAGCGGCACCACCGAGGCGGCGTCGAAAGCCCTGTCCTTGGCCTCCTGGCCGACGGCCTCGTCGACGGCCGGCTGGAAGCCCTTGATGTAGACGGCGAGACCGGCCCCGGCGACGTCGCCGACCTGGCGCGGGGTGAGCTCGAGGTCGTGCGGCTCGGCGCCCGGCTTGGTGAGGTTGGTGACGCTGACCACGTCGCCTCCGATCCGCTCGCTCAGGAACTGCAGCGGATAGAACGCCGTGACGATCTCGAACTTCCCGTCCCGCGTCTGACCCGCCGGCCCGGCCTGGTCACCGCAGCCCGCGAGGGCGACAGCCGACACGAGCAGAGCAGGGAGAAGGCGGCGGCGCATACTACCCACTGTCTCCGACAATGATAATGATTGTCAAAAGCGCATGGGTCAGGACAGGCCCTAAAGCGCCTTGGCCACGACCACCGCGAGCAGGAGGGCCAGGACCAGCAGGCGCAGGGCGCGCGTCGAGCCGGTCTGCACCGGCCAGGTCGTGAACGTGAGCCCGGCCAGGCCCAGGGCCAGCACGAAGAGCAGGGCGGCGCCGACGATCCCGGGCAGGAAGAGGCCGCCCAGCATGACCACGAGGGCGAGGATGAACGCCGTGGTCGGATTGACCCGGGCCAGCCGCCGGAGCAGGTTGTCGGATGGTGTCACCAAGTCACTCCTCGTCGCTGCGTACTCTCGTCGCATGCTGGTGCTCAACCGCTTCCACGTGCAGCCGGACACGCACGACGCCTTCGCCTCCCGGGCGCATGCCGCGCTCGCCGCGCTCGCCGACCGGCCCGGCTATCTTTCCGGCCGGCTCACCCGCGCGCTCGACGACCCGGACTGGTGGACCCTGGTCACCGAGTGGGAGTCCGTCGGAGCCTACCGGCGCGCGCTGGGCGGCTTCGACGTCAAGGTCCACGCGACCCCGCTGCTGTCCGAGTCGATCGACGAGCCGTCCGCGTTCGAGACCCTGGCCAGCGCGGAACCGGGTGGCCAGGTGGTGGTGGCCGAGAGCGACCGGGCCGCCGAACCCTGGCGCTGACGACTACTGTTGAACCCATGACGACGGCGCCTCACGTTCCGGTTCCGCCGCAGGGCCCGGGGGTCCAGCCGCCGTTCCCGGCCCCGCCGGTCGAGGGCAAAGGCAAGCGCATCGGCTGGGGCCTCGGCATCGGCGCGGGCGTGCTGGTGCTCGTCTGCGGCGGCGGCCTGGCCGCGCTGATCGGCCTGGGCACCTCGATCACCGGGGCGCTCGACGAGCAGGCGCACGCCGCCGTCGACGACTATCTGAACGCCCTGCGCGGCGAGCGCTTCGATCAGGCGTACGGGCTGCTCTGTGAGGAATCGCAGCGGGACGAGACCGCCTCGGAGTTCCGGGCGCGGGTCGAGGCCGAGGAGCGGATCACCACCTGGAAGCTCGGCACCTTCAACACGGTCTACATGACCGTGCCGGTCGAGGCGACGTACGAGGGTGGGCAGACCGACCAGCTCGAGGCCTCGCTCGACCAGAACGCGTCGACGGGCCAGTTCGAGGTGTGCGGAGTCGGGGAGTAATCTCGCTGTTTGTCCCGATCGCGTTCCGTGATCACCAACTCCGAGGTCCCCGCCGACACCCAGCCGGCGTAGGAGGAACATGCCCGCCGACCGTATCGACTCCGTCGTCAGCCTGGCCAAGCGCCGTGGCTTCGTCTTTCCCTCCAGCGAGATCTACGGAGGGACCCGCTCGGCCTGGGACTACGGTCCGCTGGGAGTGGAGCTGAAGGAGAACGTCCGCCGCCAGTGGTGGCGTCAGATGGTCCAGCAGCGGGACGACATCGTCGGCCTCGACTCCGCCGTCATCCTGGCTCGCGACGTGTGGGCGGCCTCCGGTCACCTCGACGCCTTCGTCGACCCGCTGACCGAGTGCCAGTCCTGCCACAAGCGGTTCCGCGCCGACCACCTCGAGGAGGCGTACGAGGCCAAGCACGGCTCGCTGCCGTCCTCGCTGCAGGAGCTGAACTGCCCGAACTGCGGCAACAAGGGCACCTTCACCGAGCCCAAGATGTTCAACGGCCTGATGAAGACCTACCTCGGCCCGACCGAGAGCGCCGAGGGGCTGCACTACCTGCGGCCCGAGACCGCGCAGGGCATCTTCGTCAACTACAACAACGTGGCCACCGCGGCCCGCAAGAAGCCGCCGTTCGGCATCGCGCAGATCGGCAAGAGCTTCCGCAACGAGATCACCCCGGGCAACTTCATCTTCCGTACGCGTGAGTTCGAGCAGATGGAGATGGAGTTCTTCGTCGAGCCCGGCAAGGACGAGGAGTGGCACGAGTACTGGCTCCAGGAGCGCTGGAACTGGTATCTCGGGCTCGGCCTGTCCGAGAGCAACCTGCGCTTCTACGAGCACCCGCGCGAGAAGCTGTCGCACTACTCGAAGCGCACGGTCGACATCGAATACCGCTTCCAGTTCGGCGGCACCGAGTTCGCGGAGCTCGAGGGCATCGCCAACCGGACCGATTTCGACCTGTCCACGCACTCCAAGCACTCCGGCGTCGACCTCTCCTACTTCGACCAGGAGAAACAGGAACGCTGGGTGCCGTACGTGATCGAGCCCGCGGCCGGTCTCACCCGCGCGGTGCTGGCCTTCCTGCTCGAGGCGTACGACGAGGACGAGGCCCCGAACACCAAGGGCGGCGTCGACAAGCGCACGGTCATGCGTTTCGACCCGCGCCTGGCCCCGGTCAAGGTCGCGGTGCTGCCGCTCTCGCGCAACCCCGAGCTCTCGCCCAAGGCCAAGGGCCTGGCCGCCGACCTGCGCAAGCGCTGGATCGTCGAGTTCGACGACTCGCAGGCCATCGGCCGCCGTTACCGCCGCCAGGACGAGATCGGCACCCCGTTCTGCGTCACGGTCGACTTCGACACGCTGACCGACGACGCCGTGACGGTCCGCGACCGCGACACCATGAAGCAGGAGCGGGTCGGTCTGGCCCAGATCGAGGACTACCTGATCAAGCGCCTGCCCGGTTGCTGATCGGCTAGAAGTCGAACCCGCCCGGCCGGTCGTTCCGGTCGGCGATGAGCCCGGCCAGGGTCGCCACGGCGATCTCGGCCGGGGTGCGGGCCCGGATGTTGAGCCCGATCGGCCGGTGCACCCGGGCGATCTGCTCATCCGCGACACTCAGGGAGCGAAGGGCCGCCACGTGCGGCCCATCCTTCTTGGGGTTCCCCATGATCCCGAGATAGCGGGTCTTCGCCTCGAGCGCCTGCTTCAGCACATCCCCGACCTCGGCCCGATCATGGTCGGCGACCACGACGTCGGTGTTCTCATCAAGATTGGCCGCCGCCAGATCCCGCACGACCCGATCCCCGCGCGGCCGCGGCGTCCCGCCCAGCCGGCTGGCGTCCGGCTCCACGAGCACGGTCTGAAACCCGAGCTCGGCCGCGAGCCGCACCAACGCCTCGGCCGTCGGCGACTCGAACACCACCACCAGCCGCCGGGCCCCGCCACCGTCACCCATGGCACCGACTCTGCCAGATCCGCCCCGGCCGTGCAGACCGGTCGATCGGGCCCTAGCCGGCGCCGCCGGAGGAGGCTGCTGCGGCGGCCTCGGCGTCCCACTTGCTGATGACCACGCCCAGGACGAAGAGCTGCAGGGCCGGGGTCAGGCCGGGGAGCTCGACCTCGACGGTGCCGCCCCAGAAGCTCGTCTTGCGGACGCTGCCGACCCGGGTGTCGCCCAGGACCAGCTCTTCCTCGTTGCCCCAGAACGACTTGCGGCGGAAGTTGTAGGTCTGCCCGCCGGCCGAGACGGTCCAGCGTTTGCGGCCCACCCGCTCGGCCGAGGCGACGACGGTGTCCGCGTCGTCGACCATCCGGTATTTGCTGCCCCAGCCGTTCGACCGGACCCGGAACCGGCGGCCCTCGAGCGTGAACTCGCCGCCGCTCTTCCAGGTCGACTTGTCCCACGTGGCAATCTCGCGGCCACGGTCGGTCACGACGTAGTTGCTCTTCCACACGCTGGTCTTCCGGGCCTCCATGGATTCAGCGTACGGACAAGCGGCAACTACGCTTGGGGGCGTGACTGCACCGCTCATGCTTGGCGACCATGCCGTGAAACCGCCTGTTGTGCTGGCCCCGATGGCGGGCATCACCAACGTGGCGTTCCGACGTCTCTGCCGGGAGCAGGGCGGGGGCGTCTACGTGTGCGAGATGATCACGACTCGGGCGCTGGTGGAGCGGATTCCCAAGACGCTCAAGATGATTGCTTTTGCCGAGGATGAGGACTTTCGCAGTCTTCAGCTCTACGGGGTCGACCCGGACGTGACCGCGGCTGCCGTGCGGATGGTCGGTGAGGACGGGCTGGCCGACCATGTCGACCTCAACTTCGGGTGCCCGGTGCCCAAGGTGACCCGCCGCGGCGGGGGCTCGGCGTTGCCGTGGCGGCGCAAGCTGTTCGGGCGGATCGTCCGGCAGGCGGTCGAGGCGGCCCGGCCGTACGGCATTCCGCTCACGATCAAGATGCGCAAGGGGATCGACGACGAGCATCTGACGTACGTGGAAGCGGGGTTGATCGCCCAGGAGGCGGGCGTGGCCGCGGTGGCGCTGCACGCGCGCACGGCCGAGCAGCGGTATTCGGGCAACGCCGACTGGGATGCGATCGCCACGTTGAAGCAGGCGCTCGACGTTCCGGTGCTCGGGAACGGGGACATCTGGGAAGGCTCGGACGCGCTGCGCATGGTCGAGCACACCGGGGTCGACGGCGTGGTGGTCGGGCGCGGGTGCCTGGGCCGGCCGTGGCTGTTCGCCGACCTGGAGGCCGCGTTCACGCAGGGTGGCGACTACAAGCCGGTGCTGCCGGTGCTGGGCGAGGTCGCGAAGATCATGTCGCGGCACGCCGAGCTGCTGGTCGACGCGCTGGGCGATGAGAAGCACGGTTGTGCCGACTTCCGCAAGCACGTGGCGTGGTATCTGAAGGGCTTCCCGATCGGCGGGGAGCTGCGGCGCCGGCTCGCGATGATCTCGTCGCTGGCCGAGCTGGACGATCTGCTGGGCAAGCTGGACCCGGGGGAGCCGTTCCCGGTCGGCGAGCTGGGCCAGCCGCGCGGGCGGGTGAACTCGCCGGGCAAGGTGTCGCTGCCGTACGGGTGGCTCGACAGCCGTGACGACGACACCGTCCCCGAGGGCGCCGAGATGGAGAACAGCGGCGGCTAACGGCTGCGCCGGGCGATCAGGGCGGTGACCAGCAGCGGCACGGCGCTGAGGGCGAACAGCGTGGCCAGCGGCAGGTCGGCCGCGAAGGCCGCGTAGAGCAGCACGGCGAAGACTTCACCGCCGAAACCGGCCACCGAGAGCACGGTGCTGCGGGCCGGGCCGGTGATCATGTCCTGCAGGCGGGTCTCCGAGCGGATGATCGAGTATTCGAGCAGCCCGAACGCGGCCGAGATGACGATCATGCCGGTGAGGTGGGGGATCAGCGCGCCCGCGGCCACCAGCGCGGCCGCGAGCGTCAGGGCCGCCGTCAAGGGGAAGCTGCGTGCGGCCAGGGCGCTGCCCCCGGCCATGGCCAGCGCGGTCACGGCGTAGAGCAGCGGGACCACGGCCGTCGGGGCGCCCTTGTCGCGGGACAGCAGCGGCAGGTATTCGTCGAGCGCGGTGAACCCGGGCACCAGGGCGGCGACCAGCACGGCCAGGCCGACGCGGCGGCGGCCGAACGACTCGCGGACCCCGGCGCGCAGCAGGGTCCAGTACGAGCGTTCGTCGTCGTCCTCGTCGCCGGCGGGTCCCCGGCTCTCGGGCAGGCGCAGGGACAGGGCGGAGCCGAGCAGCTTGACGCCGACGCTCAGACCGCCGGCCAGGGCATATCCGCCGGCCTGCCAGGCCGGGGCGGCGATCAGCGTGGCGGCCAGCATGGCCAGGATGGCGATCGTGTTGGCGCGGCCGGCGATGCGGGCGTAGTCGCCGGCCCGGCCCGCCGCGGCCAGCTCGTCGTAGATCAGCGCCTCGAGCGAACCCGACGCCAGCGACCCGCCCAGACCCCACAGCACGAAGCCGAGTGCGAACCCCGGATAGGACGGCCACAGGATCCACGTCAGGAAGCCGGCCGCCGTGATCAGCTCGCCCAGCGCGTACAGGCGCTTGCGGGACCAGGCGTCGGCGAGCGCACCGGAGGGCACCTCGGCGGCGAACGCCACCACCGACCAGATCACGAACAGCGACGAAACCTGGGCGTTGGAGAGCCCGGCGTCCGCGAACAGCAAGGCGTACACCGGGTAGAGCGGCACGGCCTCGGCGAAGGCCCGCACCGCATAGAAGGTTCAGCGTCAACGTGGAGGAGACATGCCCTCAGTCTGCCCGGCCCGTCAACCCAATTCGGCCTCGTCGGCGGCGGCCCGGCCCGAGTCCCAGCCCTCCAGGCTGTCGATGCGTCGCCCGCGGGCCCGGACCGTACGGGGGAACACCTTTTGCATTGCCTCGCGGACCTGCATGTCGCGGTTGCGCAGCACCGGCAACAGATCGTCGTGGCCGGCGATCTCGCGGCGGGTGACCTCGGCCAGCCGCTCGCCGATCCGGATCGCGTACGCCACCAGGAAGCTCCGCCGGAACGCCTTGACCCTGGCTTTGCCCTTGGCCGGCTCGTCGCGCGACATCGCCCGGTTGGCCTGCACCAGCAGCGACGTGTAGAGCAGCTCGACGCCGTCCGAGTCGGCGTCGAAGCCGAACACCGTCGAGAAGCCCAGCTCGGGCGACCACACCGTGTGACAGTGATTGGCCCGCGCCACCGCGTCGAGCAGGCTCGCCTTCTCGCTCTCGTACGGGTGGTCCACGCCGATCCGCCGCGCGAACGGCACCACCTCGGTCCGGTTTGCGCTGGTCAGCGCCTCGGCGATGCTGTGCCGGGCGATCAGCTCCTGCGCCTTGGCCGAATACGCCTCCGCCTCGGCCGGGAAGTCCGTCGACTCGGCCTTGGCCAGCAGCGCCCGGACGCGCTCGAGGTTCTTGTTGTCCGATTCGCCGGCCACCGTGCCCGGCGGGGGAATCAGCACCTCGATCACCGGCAGCCGCCGCAGCTCGATCAGCAACCCGAGCGACGAGTCGATCAAGCTGATCCGGTCGGGGCGTCGCCGGGTCGCCCCGTTCAGCCGGGCCACCTGCTCCTGCCAGCGGGAATCAACCTCAGCAAAGCGTTTCCCGTACGCCGCGGCCGCGTCGGCCACCAGCGCCGCCTTCACCGGGTCACCCAGCCGGGCCACCACCCGGTGCAGCTCGGCCGGCTGCCATCCGCCCCGGAAGAGCCGCTCGAACGCGTCCCGCAGGGCCCCGCTCAGGGCGGCGTCGACCTCGGCCGCCGGGGCCACGGTGAGCGCGTCGAGCCCCGCTTCGTACCCGATCGCGCCGCCGGCCACATCGCGCACGATCTCAGGCACTGACACAAGTAAAAACAGTAGAGCGCGTGCGGGGAGGGCCGTTTCCCGGCCCTCCCCGCACGGCGAAACGACGGGAACTAGACGTCCATGTCGTTCTCGATGCGCTTCAGCTGGTGCCGGGCCATGGCCAGGTTCGACCGGTCGCGGCGCAGCGCCACATAGAGGAACAGGCCCTTGCCGGCCCGGCTCGTCAGCGGCCGGATCAGGTGATACTGCGTGTCGAGAGTGATCAGGATGTCCTCGATCTTCTCGGTGATGTTGAGCATCTCCATCGCCCGCAGCTTGGCCCGCACCACGTCGGTGTTGCCGGCCGCGGCGACCGTCAGGTCGAGGTCCTTGCCGCCGCCGACGGTGCCGAGGGCCATGCCGCTCGTGTGGTCGACCAGCGCGACGCCGACGGCGCCGTCGATTTCCATGATCTCTTTGAGTGCGGTGTCCATGTCGGCCATGGAATTTCCTCCAGTGCGGTGGGATGGCGGTCCGCTTCGATGGCGGACCGTTCGAAACTGGGTGGGGCTCAACCGGCGGCCTGGCGACGGCGGGCATTGCTCGCCAGGCCGGCCATCGGGGTGCGCCGGGTCAGCGGGCTCGGCGGTCCCGCCTGTTGCGGGATCTCCGGCCGGGGGCGCGGGTGTTCCAACTTCAAGATCCTTACGAGCCGGCGTACGCATCGGCGTGCCTCGAGGTGCACCATGGCCAGGTTCGCGTCGCCCGAGGTGACCAGGGTCAGCAGGGCGTTGGGGCCGGCCGTGTACGAGGTGATGTAGCCCCGGTCGCACTCGACCACCGACTCGCGCAGGTCGCCGTGGTTGACGGCGTGCGCGAAGCGGCGGGCCAGCGCGAGGTGGGCGGCGGCCAGCGCGGCGATGCTGTCCGGCTCGATGTCGTGCGCATCGTGGGCCACCACCAGCCCGTCGGTGGTGGCCAGCACGCTGCCGGAGAGTTCGTGCAGCCGGCCTCGCAGGCGGTCGAGCTCCTCGAGCACCGCCGGATCCACCGTCATCCTTGGTCTCTCCTCCCTCGGGGGTGCGCGCGTCACCGCAACGCCCTCAATGCGGTGCGGATGCGCTTGAGCAGCACTTCGTCGGTGCCCTGATGCACCGGCGGGGGCTCACCGGCGACCTCCTTGGGCAGCTTGGCGCCGGGTTTGCGGCGGGCCAGGCGAGGCGGCCGGTAGAGAGCCTGGGTGGGTGCGTTGTCGGCGGCCGGGTTCGTCTTGTCCGCGGGCACAGGGGTGGGAGCAGGCACGGAAGCCCGCGCCGCGGTCACCGCCGGCGGCTCCACCACCGGCCGTTTGACGTCCACGGCGGCGCCACCTCCGCGGGGCAGCCGCACGAACTCCGGCCCCGGCGCCGGTGTCTCGGGCAACTCGATCAGCCCCATCGCGGCCATCCGGCGCAGCTCTTCCACGCAGGCGTACCCGGCCCGGCCCAGCAACAGAGCCAGATCGGCCGGCGTACGCTGCCCGTCCGCGTGCACGAGCAGCTCCCACTGCAGGGCGGTGAGCGTGATCCGCTCGCGTGGCGGCCGGGTCGCCGGGGCGATCGCCATGGTGTCGACCCGCGCGTCCGGAAAGATCTCGTCGAGGATCCGGATCCGCCGGCCCACCTCGCGGTTGACCGCCTCCGGGTCGACGTGCACCACCGGACCGAGCCAGTGCGTGGCCCCGGTCAGGAAGTCGACCTGGGCCGAGGCCGGGGAGAGCGCGAAGTAGGCCGCGTCGTAGATCGCCCCCAGCACGCACATCTCGAGCTCGCCCCGGGTCAGGTGACCCTGCTCGACCAGCAGGCGGCCGACCCGCGCGGTCGACGTGCCCAGGTCCAGCGCGTTCTGCCAGGTGCGCCCGGCCAGGCGGCCCGACGCCGTGAGCAGCTCACCGACGCCGGGGGCGGCCGGCGATTCGGCGTAGATGACACGGCCCTCGAGGACGTAGACCGCGCCGCCCGGGTGGCCGCCGACCACCAGCACGCCGGTCTGCCGCTCGCCGGCTACCTGCGTGAGCAGGCGCCCGGGCGAAACGGTCTTCGAGGCTGTCAAAATCACTCCCATCCCCGCTAGGTAGCGACGAGTTCGTCGGCGAGTTTCTGCATGCGGCGGCGGGCCACCGCGAGGTTGCCCTGGACCCGGTCGAGCCAGACGTAGAGCACCAGCCGGCTGTCGAAGTCGGTGTGCACCGGCCGGAGCAGGTGATAGCCGCCGGCGGTCGTGATGATCAGGTCTTCGAGCAGGTCGTGCGGCAGTGCCGAGACGAACAGCGCCCGGCTGTTCGCCGCCTGGACCACGTCGGCCGTGCCGGCCGCCGCGGCCTCGTGATCGGAATTCGGTGCGGTTCCCGTCGTGGCGACCGGGAAGCCGGTGGTGTAGTCGACGAGGCTGGCGCCGACCGCGCCAGGGATCGCCATGGCCTCCTGTAGACAGTGATCGACGCCGGGCACTTCTCTCCTCAGCGCTGTGCTGCTCCCGCCGGCCCGTGCATCGTTGCCGCGGTCGCCGGTGGGTCTCGGGTCGGTTCCGGCGCCGCCCCGCGGGATCACGTGGCCTTGCCGTCACCGTGGGCCATCCTCTGACCGCACCGCCGCCGCTAGTCGCACCCCATGTGCGTCATGGTCGGCGGCCGCGGCGTCCGGGCCTGTGGGCAGGTGTTACGTCCCCGGCCCGCGCGCAACCGGCAGGCTGTGACATGACCCACGGCGCCCAGCTCGCCGCCCTCCACCGGGCCCAGCCAATGCCGCTCGCCGGGCACGAAACGCACCGGCGCCTCGTCCGACTGCAGCAGCTCGTGCGTCGCGTCGGCGATCGCCGCCACCAGGCGCAGGGCCAGCTCGTTCTGCCCGATCAGGCCGTCGCGCAGCAGCAGCCGGCCGACCCGCTGGGCGCCGCGGCCCTCGGCCAGCACCCGGCGCCAGGTCGCGGCGGCGATCCGGCCGGACGCGACGAGGCGGTCGCCGATGCCGGGGCAGGCCGGGGTCTCCGCGTACGAGATCCGGCCGGCCACGAGATAGAGCACACCGCCCGGATGCCCGTCGATGTGCAGCGCGCCGGTGCGCGCGGACTCGCCCAACTCCGTCAGCAGGCGCCGCAGACCCGCGGTGGCCGGTGAACCAGGAATCACGAAGTCATCCTCAGCGGCATCGAGGACGGTCGCCGGACCGGAAGTGCGCCGTTTCCCACAGGATTCAATGGAGGCGGGCGCGTAACATCATCGCCACTTTTCTATGAAGGAGAGATGGATGCCGAGCCAATGGGAGCAGATCGTCGTCGACGCGGAGGACCCCGCGCGGCTCGCTCGCTGGTGGGCCGAGGCGCTCGGCTACGTCATCGTGCACGAGCAGCTCGACGAGGTGGAGATCCGCCGCAGCGCCGACCAGCTGCCCGGCCTGCTCTTCGGCCGCGACGCCGAGGTCAAGAAGGTCAAGAACCGGCTGCACATCGACCTGCGCCCGGACGACCAGGAGGCCGAGGTCGAACGGCTGCTCGACATGGGCGCCCGGCACGCCGACATCGGCCAGGGCGACGACGTTCCCTGGGTGGTGCTGGCCGACCCCGAGGGCAACGAGTTCTGCGTATTGTCGTCAAGAACTCGGTAGCCGGGCGCTGCCGCTTAGGGTGATCCCATGACCGCGTTCGACGCCCAGCGGTGGATCCCCGAACCGGCCAAGGACAGCGGATACGGACGGACGCCCTACCAGCGCGACCGCGCCCGGGTGCTGCACTCGGCCGGGTTCCGCCGGCTCGCCGCCAAGACCCAGGTGCACACCGCGGGCTCGGACGACTTCCTGCGTACGCGTCTGACCCACTCGCTCGAGGTGGCGCAGATCTCCCGAGAGATGGGCGAACGGCTCGGCTGCGACCCGGACGTCGTCGACGTGGCCGGGCTCGCCCACGATCTGGGACACCCGCCGTTCGGGCACAACGGCGAGGCCGCGCTGCACCTGGCCGCCGAGCCGTGCGGCGGGTTCGAGGGCAACGCCCAGACGCTGCGGGTGCTCACCCGGCTCGAGGCCAAGGTGCCCGGGGCCGGGCTCAACCTGACCCGGGCCTCGCTCGACGCCAGCTGCAAATACCCGTGGGAGCGGCAGCCGGGGCGCCGCAAATTCGGGGTGTACGCCGACGACCGGCCGGTCTTCGACTGGATCCGCTCCGGTGACCTCGGCGAGCGGCGCTGCCTCGAGGCGCAGGTCATGGACTGGGCCGACGACGTGGCGTACTCCGTGCACGACGTCGAGGACGGGGTGCACGGCGGCTATCTGGCGCTGCGGCCCCTGCTCGAGGACGCCGACGAGCGCGCCGCCCTGTGCGCCGACGTCGCCGGGGTGTATTCCGACGAGCCGGTCGGCGAGCTCGCCGCCACCCTCGATCAACTGCTGGCCGACCCGGTGGTGACCGAGGTCGCGGGCTACGACGGCGGCTACCGCTCGCAGGTCGGCCTCAAACGGATGACCAGCGTGCTGACCGGCCGTTTCGTGGCTTCGGCGGTCGGCGCCACGCAGAGTCGCTTCGGCACCGATCCGGTACGCCGGTACGCCGCCGACCTGATCGTGCCGCGAACCGTCCGTAACCAGTGCGCGCTGCTCAAGGGCATGGCCTTGCGCTACGTGATGCGCACCAGGGCGGCCGAGGAGTGGTACGAACGGCAGCGGGTGATCCTGGTTGAGCTGGTCCAGGCGCTGTTGCGTACGCCGGAAGGTCTTGACCCGATCTTCGCGCCCCTCTTCAAAGCAGCGGAGAGTGACGCCGAGGCGCTGCGAGTGGTGATCGATCAGGTGGCCTCGCTCACCGACACGGCCGCGGTGAGCTGGCACGGGACCCTGGTGGCAGCGCGCGCCTGACACGAGGCAGGATGTATGCCGTGGCGGGCAGGGTCAAGGACGAAGACATCGCACTGGTCCGTGACCGCACGTCGATCGCCGACATCATCAGCGAGTCGGTGACGCTGCGGCCGGCGGGCGGCGGCAACCTCAAGGGCCTGTGCCCTTTCCACGACGAGAAAACCCCGTCCTTCACGGTGGCCCCGGCCCGCGGCGTCTATTACTGCCACGGCTGCGGGCAGGGCGGCGACGCGATCAAGTTCCTGATGGACGCCGAGCACCTGTCGTTCATGGAGTCGATCGAGCGGCTGGCCGGGCGGGCCGGCATCCAGCTCCGCTACGACGAGACGGGCGCGCCCAGCGGGCCCCGGCCGCAAACCGGGCAGCGGCAGCGCCTGCTGGCCGCGCACGCCGCCGCGACCGACTTCTATCGCGATCAGCTGGGCACGCCGGGCGCCCGCAAGGCCCGCCAGTTCCTGGCCGAACGCGGCTTCGGGCGCGACGCCGCCGAGCGCTACGGGTGCGGCTTCGCCCCCGACTCGTGGGACGCGCTGGCCAAGCACCTGCGGCAGAAGGGCTTCACGGCCGACGAGCTGAACACCGCGGGCCTGACCAAGCCGGCCCGGTCCGGTTCGATGATCGACCGGTTCCGCCGGCGGCTGCTGTGGCCGATCCGCGACCTGTCCGGCGACGTGATCGGCTTCGGCGCGCGCAAGCTGTTCGACGACGACGACGGCCCGAAATACCTGAATACGCCCGAGTCGCCGCTCTACAAGAAGTCGCACGTGCTCTACGGCATCGACCACGCCAAGCGCGAGATCGCCAAGCGGGGCCGGGCGGTGATCGTCGAGGGCTACACCGACGTGATGGCCTGCCACGAGGCGGGCGAGCCGACCGCGGTGGCCACCTGCGGCACGGCGTTCGGCATCGACCACATCGGGGTGCTGCGCCGGCTGCTGATGGACAGCGACAGCTTCACCGGCGAGATCATCTATACGTTCGACGGCGACGCCGCGGGTCAGAAGGCGGCTCTGCGGGCCTTCGAGGAGGATCAGCGCTTCGTCGGCCGCACGTTCATCGCGGTCAGTCCGGACAACATGGATCCGTGCGAGCTCCGGCTGGCCCGGGGCGATCTGGCCGTACGCGACATGATCGCCGGACGCGAGCCGCTGGTCGACTTCGCGTTGCGCCAGACGCTGCGCAAATTCGATCTCGACACCGTCGAGGGCCGGGTCGAGGCGATGCGCCGCGCCGCCCCGCTCGTCGCCAAGCTCAAGGACCGGGAGAAGCGGCCCGAGTACGCCCGTAAGCTCGCCGGCGACCTGGGCATGGATCTCGAACCGGTGCAGCGGGCGGTCGCCTCGGCCATGCGCGGCGACCCGGACGGCCGGGACAGCCGCCCCGCGCAGCCGGTCGCCGAGGCCCCGCAGCGGCTCGTCGAGCGGGAATCGCTCAAGCTGGCCCTGCAGGAACCGGTGCTGGCCGGTCCGATGTTCGACGTGGTCGGCCCCGAGAACTACGCCGACCCGGTCTATCAGTCGGTGCGGACGGCGATCGACGCGGCCGGGGGCGCCTGTTCGGTGGCGGGCGGCGGTGTGGTCTGGATCGAGAAGGTGCGCGACAGCTGCACCGATCTGGGCGCGCAGGGCATGATTTCGCAGCTGGCGGTCGAGCCGCTGCGCGTCGACGGGGCGGTCGACCCCAACTACGTGCAGATCACGCTGGCCCGGTTGCAGATGGGCGCGGTGACGACCCGGATCCGTGACCTGAAGTCCAAGGTGCAACGGCTCAACCCGGTGGCCAACAAGGACGCATATCTCGCCCTGGCCGGCGAGCTCTTCTCGCTCGAACAGCAGGCCCGGGCCCTGCGCGATCAGGCGGCAGGTGGACTGTGAACTTCCTTCGGCGCAAGCCCTCGCTCCCGGCGGCCCTCAAGCCCCAGCTCGGCCCGGACGAGCGGGTCGTGGCCTGGTCGCTGGTCTCCGACGATCAGGCCGTGGTGGCGACGAACCACGGGCTGTGGCTGCCCGGCGGCACCCGGCGTCTGGGCTGGCACGAGATCCACAAGGCGGCCTGGTCGGGTCGCGAGCTGCGGGTCACGCCGGCCGAGCAGGCCGAGGAGCGTGAGGGGTACGCCGTGTTCGTGGACGGGCCGGTCGCCACGGTCCTGCTGCTCGAACCGGGTCAGCTGCCCGATCAGGTGCGCAGCCGGGTGACGAAGTCGGTCGCCTACACGACGCATCACCCGCTGCCGTCGGGCGCGGGCGGGGTGCGGGTGGTCGGCCGCCGGATTCCCGGGCAGAACGGCCTGAGCTGGGCGGTCCGCTACGACGCGGGCACGCCGGTGAGCCTGCCCGCGGTGATCGAGCTGACCGACGAGCTCGTCGCGACGGCCCGCAGCACGATGGCGGCGCCCGAGTAAACCCGTCGTTTCTGTCGTACCCCGGTTCTAGGGTCGTCAGCGTGGACTCCCTGATACACGCGCGCGGTCTGATCAAACGGTTCGGTGACTTCACCGCGGTCGACGGCATCGACGTCGACGTGCGGCGGGGCGAGGCGTTCGGCTTCCTCGGGCCCAACGGCGCGGGCAAGAGCTCGACCATGCGCATGATCGGGTGCGTGTCCCCGCCCAGCGACGGCGTGCTCGAGATCCTCGGCATGGATCCTCGGCGCGACGGTCCGCAGATCCGGGCCCGGCTCGGCGTCTGCCCCCAGCTCGACAACCTCGACATCGAGCTGACTGTGCGGGAAAACCTGACGACGTATGCCCGCTTCTTCGGCATCCCGCGCAAGGAGGCCCGCCGCCGCGCTGACGAGCTGCTCGAGTTCGTGCAGCTGACCGAGCGGGCCGACAGCAAGGTCGAGCCGCTCTCGGGTGGCATGAAACGGCGGCTCACTATCGCCCGCGCGATGGTCAACCAGCCCGAGATGGTGCTGCTCGACGAGCCCACCACCGGCCTCGACCCGCAGGCCCGCCATCTGGTGTGGGAGCGGTTGTTCCGGCTCAAGCAGCAGGGCGTGACGCTGGTGCTGACCACCCATTACATGGACGAGGCGGAGCAGCTCTGCGACCGGCTCGTGGTGATGGACGGCGGTCGCATCGTGGCCGAGGGCTCGCCGCGCGAGCTGATCGAGCGATATTCCACGCGCGAGGTCGTCGAGCTGCGGTTCAACACCGACGATCAGGGGACCTACGCCGGCAAGCTGGCCGGCATCGGCGAGCGGCTCGAGGTGCTGCCCGACCGCATCCTGCTCTACGTGGCCGACGGCGACGACGCGGCCGACGAGGTCAACCGCCGCTCGCTCAGCCCGGCCGGCGTGCTCGTGCGCCGCAGCAGCCTGGAAGACGTGTTCCTGCATCTCACCGGCCGGACGCTGGTCGACTGATGACGCCCGCGGTCTCCGTTCTCGAATACCACCTGGTCAACTATCGCCGCACCTGGCGGTCGAGCGCCCTGTCGACGCTGATCATGCCGCTCCTGACGCTGCTCGGCTTCGGCGTCGGCGTCGGGGCCTACGTGCGTGGCGGCGTCGACGGCGTGCCCTACATCGACTGGATCGTGCCCGGGCTGATCGCGTCGACGGCCATGCAGGCGGCGTTCGGCGAGGCCACGTGGCCGGTGCTGAGCTATTTCGAGTGGCTCAAGGTCTATTTCGCGCAGGCCGCGGCCCCGCTCCGGGTGGCCGACATCATCGGCGGCCATCTCGCCTTCATGCTGTTCCGTGTGCTGCTCACCGCGGCCGCGTTCCTCGTGATTGCGGCCGCGTTCGGCACGCTGCATTCGTGGTGGGCGCCGATGACCCTGGTCGTGGCGCTGCTCGTCGGCATGGCCTCGGCCGCGCCGACCATGGCCTACGCGGCCAGCATCACCAGCGACAGCTATCTGATCATCCTGATGCGGTTCGCCGTGCTGCCGATGTCGCTGTTCTCCGGCGTGTTCTTCCCGGTCGAGTCGCTGCCCGGGCTGCTGCGCTGGGTGGCCTACGTCTTCCCGCTGTGGCACGGCGTCGAGCTCAGCCGGGACGCCATGCTCGGCCGTGACCCCGGTTCGCCCGCTCTCGTGCACGTGGCCGTGCTGCTGGCCTGGTGCGCGGCCGGCTGGTGGCTGGTCAACGCCCGTTTCCGTCGCCGGTTGGTGGTCTGATCATGGTGACTCTGGTGATGCCGCGCCTGCTGTCCTTCGAGGGCACGGGGCGGCGCGCGGCCTCGGTGACCGAACGCAACATCTCCACGCTGCGCTCGGCGTACTGGGTGGTCATGGTGTCCGGCTTCCTCGAGCCGGTGCTCTATCTCTTCTCGATCGGCGTCGGGGTCGGCGCGCTGATCGGCGACATCGCGCTGCCCGGCGGCGAGGTGGTGGGCTACGCCGAGTTCGTGGCCCCGGCCATGCTGGCGGCCTCGGCCATGACCGGCGCGCTGGCCGAGACGACGTTCAACTTCTTCGGCAAGATGAAGTTCGTCCGGCTCTACGAGGGCATCCTGGCCACACCCGTACGCCCGATCGAGATCGCGCTGGGCGAGCTGGCCTAGGCGATGATCCGCGGCGTGATCTATTCGGCCGCCTTCGTGGTCATCATGACGCTGATGGGCCTGACCACGTGGTCGCGGGCGCTGGTCATGATGCCGGCGACGCTGCTGGTCGGCCTGGCCTTCGGCGCCCTGGGCATGGCGGTCGCCACGATCATCCGCAGCTGGCAGGATTTCGACCTCATCGCGTCCGGCCAGTTCGCCCTGTTCCTCTTCTCCGGCACGTTCGTCCCGCCCACCGCCTATCCCACGGCCGTGCGCTGGCTGATCGAGGCCACGCCGCTGTATCGCTCGGTCGACCTGATCCGAGCCCTGAGCACCGGCACCACGGGCTGGCTTCAGTTCCTCGACGTCCTCTACCTCCTGGCCCTGATGGCCCTCGGCCTGACCGTCGCCGGCCGCCGCATGGCCCGCCAGCTCTGCAAGTAACGCAGGCGGCAGGCACCCCCGCCGCCCGCCGCCCGCACCCGCCGGCCGTCGCCTGGTCACGCCCGCCTCCTGCCCCCGATGGCCGCCCGCCGCTGGCCGCCCGCCGCCTGCGCCGCTGCCCGTCGCCCGCCGCCTGCGCCCGCTGCCCGTCGCCCGCCGCCTGCGCCCGCCGCCCGCTGCATGCCGCCCGCTGCCTGCTGCCCGCGGCCTGGGCCCGGCCAACACCCGCCGCTGCCGGTCCGTACGTCTGACGGGTGATCTTCGGGGGGCGGCCTTTCGGTGGGCGGCGGGCTCTTCAGGCGCTGCCGGGCTGCTGGGCCGCGCTGACGTGCGATTTTGAGCCCTGGTCGATTTTTCCTGATGGTGAGCAACGGGGTTAGGGGTGCTTGGTGGCGGGCATCACGGCTACAGGGCGTTGATGCCTGTCGCGGCGGGTGGCCGGCGGCGAGCGGGACGACCGGAGACAAACATGCTGGGCGCCGGAGGAAGACGATGAAGCTGGGTCACAAGCACGACGACGACAAGGCGAACTCCTTGCCCGATGCGGAGCGCGCCCGGTCGAAGGGTGAGAAGGATTTCGACGTGGCCGCGGCCGCGAGCACCCGCACCGGTGAGGACCGGAAGAACGACCTCTCCGCGCCGTCGCCCGGCGCCGGTCCGGACAGCCCGGCCCAGCTCAAGGGCAAGGGCCTGTTCGCCGCGGTCAAGCGGACCTTCAAGCAGTTCTCCGAGGACAACGTCTCGGACTGGGCCGCCGCCCTGACCTACTACGGCGTTCTGTCGATCTTCCCGGGCGCGCTGGTCCTGGTGTCGATCCTGGGCATGCTGAGCGAGGACGGGCAGCAGACCGTACAGAACACGGTGGGCGAGATCGCCAACAACCAGCAGATCGAGGAACTGGTCAACACGGTCCTCAGCCAGGTCAAGGACACCGGCACGGCCGGCTTCGCGGCGATCATCGGTCTGCTGCTGGCGTTCTGGTCGGCGTCCGGCTACGTGGCCGCTTTCATGCGCGCCTCCAACGCCGTCTACGACGTGCCCGAGGGCCGGCCGATCTGGAAGACGCTGCCTATCCGGGTCGGTGTCACCGCGGTCATCGGCATCATGCTGATCCTCTCGGCCGTGATCGTCGTCTTCACCGGTGACCTGGCCAAGGTCGTCGGCGAACAGATCGGCCTCGGCGGCGTCGCCGTCACGGTGTGGAACATCGCCAAGTGGCCGGTGCTGATCCTGCTGGTCAGCCTGATGTTCGCGATCCTCTACTGGGCCTCGCCGAACGCCAAGACCGGCGGGTTCCGCTGGGTCAGCCCGGGCGGCATCTTCGCCGTGGTGCTGTGGCTGGTGGCCTCCGGCGCGTTCGCGATCTACCTGGCCAACTTCGCCAACTACAGCAAGACGTACGGGACCCTGGGTGGTGTCATCGCCTTCCTGGTCTGGCTGTGGATCTCCAACATCGCGATCCTCCTGGGCGCCGAACTGGACGCCGAGCTGGAGCGGGGCCGGGCCATCGCGGCCGGCCACGACCCGTCGGACGAGCCGTTCCTTGAGCTGCGCGACGATCGCAAGATCAAAAAGGGCAGTGAACAAGGGTTGAGCACCAACTAACAGGCACGAATCGAGCCCCTGGCGACCTCCGCGCGCCGGGGGCTCGAGCATGTCCAGAGCCAAAACCACACCTAGGTCAACGGCCGATAACAAACCCAACTTTTGCTCCAATAGACAAAAGTTTGCGATGATCTTCGAGAAGGTATGGACTCCCGAGGCACAACGCGCCTACTGTGACCGTCACAACACCGAGGGGTTACTCCGGTGTTAAGCGTCTCCGGAGGTCTTTGTGCACGTGGCCGATGCTCCCCACCTGCGGGTCTTGCGCCTGCTGCGCGACGAGGGACCGGTGTCGCGCGCTGAACTGGGAGATCGTCTCGAGCTGACCCGCCCGCGCCTGCTGGCCGAGGTCGAGCGACTGGTCGCGGCCGGTCTGATCGCCGAGGCGGGCATGGCGGCCTCGCGCGGCGGGCGCCGGTCGACTCTGGTCGAGCTCGACCCGCGACTCCGGTTCGCCGCGGTCGACCTGGGCGCCAGCTCGATCGACATCGAGGTGACCAACGGGCGGCTCGAGCCGGTCGCGACCTACCGCGAAACCGCCGACATCCGCTCGGGGCCGAGGACCATACTGCAACGGGTCAATGAGCTGCTGCACAAGGCTCGCACCGACGGGGCTTACGAGCGGCTCGACGCGGTCGGCATCGGCGTTCCCGGGCCGGTGAGCTACCGCGACGGCGTCCCGGTGTCGCCGCCGATCATGCCGGGGTGGGACAGATATCCCGTACGGGAACTGCTCGCGCGCGAACACGGGTGCCCGGCCGTCGTCGACAACGACGTGAACATCATGGCGATCGGCGAACGGCACGGCGGTGTCGCGCACTCGGTCGACGACTTCCTGTTCGTCAAGATCGGCACGGGCATCGGCTGCGGCATACACCTGGGCGGCACGGTCTATCGCGGGGTCGACGGCTGCGCGGGCGACATCGGGCACATCCAGGTCGACCCGAACGGACCGGTCTGCTCGTGCGGCAACACCGGTTGTCTCGAGGCCCTGTTCAGCGGCGCGGCCCTGGCCCGCGACGCGATCGCGGCCGCCCGTTCCGGTGAGTCGCCGGCCCTGGCCGAACGTCTCGCGGCCGCGTTCAGCGCCGAGGAGAACCGCGACGACCGGGGCGACGACGAGCGGCCCGAGCCGGTCGTCACGATCACCGCCCGCGACGTCGCCGACGGCGCCGCCGAGGGTGACGTCACCTGTATCCGCCTGATCCGCGAGGGCGGCCGCCGCGTCGGCGGCGTCCTGGCCACCCTGGTGTCCTTCTCCAACCCTTCGATGATCGTTATCGGTGGCGGCCTGGCCCAGCTCGGGCACGTGCTGCTGGCCGAGATCCGCAGTGTGGTCTACCGCCGGTCGCTTCCCTTGGCCACCGGCAACCTTCCCGTTGTCCTTTCGGAGCTGGGCAGCCGGGCCGGCGTCACAGGCGCCGCGGTGCTGGCCAGCGACACGGCATTCGAGCAGGCGTCATGAGCAGTCCATCCCCGCGTGAAGACGCGTCCACCGCCCTCAAAACCGATGACGAAGTGCCGGCCCCGCCGGAGCAGAACGAAGGCGACGGCTCCCGGGAGGTGGTCCTGCGCCTCACCGACGTGGTCAAGACCTTCCCGGGCGTACGGGCTCTCGACGGCGTGCAGCTCGAGGTGCGCGCCGGCGAGGTGCACTGCCTGCTCGGGCAGAACGGCGCCGGCAAGTCCACCCTGATCAAGACGCTGGCCGGTGTGCACCACGCCGACGGCGGCGAGATCACGTGGTTGGGCGAGCCGTTCGCGCCGGCCACCCCGCAGGCCGCGATGCGGGCCGGCATCGCCACCATCTATCAGGAGCTCGACCTCGTCGACGACCTGTCGGTGGCCGAGAACGCGTTCCTCGGTCACGAGGACACCCGTTTCGGATTCACCCGCCGGCGTTCCACGGCGCAGAAGACCCGCGAGATCCTGACCCGCCTCGGCCATCCGGAGATCCCGCCGCGGACGGCGGTGCGCGACCTGCCCGCCGCCGGCAAGCAGATCGTCAGCATGGCCCGTGCGCTCTCGCACGACGCCAAGCTGATCGTCATGGACGAGCCCAGCGCTGTGCTCGCTCATGATGAAGTGGGCAACCTGTTCCGGATCATCCAGGGGCTCACGGCCCAGGGGATCGCGGTCATCTACATCTCCCACCGGCTCGAGGAGATCCGCGAGATCGGCGACCGGGTCACCGTGCTCAAGGACGGCCGCACCACCGCCGCCAACCTGCCGGCCCGCACCACACCGACGCGTGACCTGGTCAGCCGCATGACGGGCCGGTCCATCGAGTACGTCTTCCCGCCCCGCCGCCCCGCCGAGACGCACGAGCCGCTGCTGGTCGTCGACGGGCTGAGCCGCAAGGGCGAGTTCGCCGACGCCAGCCTCACGGTCGCGCCCGGCGAGATCGTCGGCATCGCCGGCCTGGTCGGCTCGGGCCGGTCCGAGCTGCTCGAGACCATCTTCGGCGCCCGCCGCGCGGATGCCGGCACGGTCACGCTGGACGGCAAGCGGATCACCGGTGTCGGCCGGGCCGTGCGCAACGGCATGGGCATGGCGCCCGAGGAGCGCAAGAGCCAGGCGCTGCTGCTCGACGAGCCGATCTACAAGAACATGACGCTCGCGTCGTTCTCGGGCTTCGCCAAGGCCGGGTTCACCGACGTGGGTGGCGAGCGCAAGGCCGCCGCCAAGACGGCCGACCTGCTCGAACTGCGACCGCGCGACGTTTCCCGCCCGGTGCGCACGCTCTCGGGCGGAAACCAGCAGAAGGTGGTGGTCGGGCGCTGGCTGCTCGACGACACCAAGCTGCTGCTGCTCGACGAGCCCACCCGCGGTGTCGACGTCGGCGCCCGGGCCGAGCTCTACCAGGTGATTCAGGACCTGGCCAAACGTGGCGTCGGGGTGCTGCTCGTGTCGAGCGAGGTGCCCGAGGTGCTCGGCCTGTCCGACCGCGTGCTGGTCATGCGGGAGGGCCGGATCATCCGAGAGGCGCCGGCGACCGAGATAGACGAGGACACCGTTCTGGACCTCGTCATGTCGGGTTCGCTCACCACTGAGTCCATTCTGGAAGGGGAGCCAGCATGACTACCCAGACGGCGCCCCCTGAGGCGCCCGCCAAGCAGGAACGCCGCAAGATCGACGAGAACACCCTGCGCAATCTGGGTCTGGTCGGCGTGCTGGTGCTCCTCATCATCGTCGGCATCGTCACGAAGCCCGACCTCTACAGCGACCCGACCTGGGTCAAGAACAACTTCCTGACGATCCTGCAGCAGGCGTCGGCGATCGGCGTGGTCACGGTCGGCATGACCTTCGTGATCATCGGGGGCGGCATCGACCTGTCCGTCGGCGCGATCGTCGCCATCGCCGGGGTCTGGTCCACGACGCTCGCGACCCAGAGCTACGGGGCCGGCGGCATGATCTTCACGGCGATCGTCGTGGGAACCGTCGTCGGGCTCGTCAACGGCGTCCTGATCGCGTACGGGAAACTCGTGTCCTTCATCGCGACGCTGGCGATGATGGTCGCCGCCCGCGGTCTGGCCGCGCAGATCTCCGGCAAGCAGACGCAGATCTCGACGAACTCCACGATCAACGACATCGCCAGCACCCGCCCGCTCGGCATCCCGCTGCTGGTGTGGATCCTGGCCGTCGTCGTCATCGCGGGCTGGGTGCTGCTCAACCGCACCACGTTCGGCCGGCGCACGGTGGCCGTCGGTGGCAACCCCGAGGCGGCCCGGCTCGCCGGCATCAACGTCAAGCGGCACACCATGCTGCTGTTCGCGCTGTCCGGCCTGTGCTGCGGCATCGCCGCGATCATGCTCACGTCCCAGGCGACCAGCGCTCAGGCCGCCATGGCGAACCTCTACGAACTCGACGCGATCGCCGCGGCGATCATCGGCGGCACGCTGCTCAGCGGTGGCCGTGGCACCATCGTCGGTGCGCTCTTCGGCGTGCTGGTGTTCTCCACCATCACCAACCTGTTCGCCATCAACAACCTCTCCACCGAGGTTCAGAACATGGTTAAGGGCGGGATCATCGTGGCCGCCGTCCTGATCCAGCAGTTCCGGTACAAGTCGTTCACTCACCTGTTCAAGCGCTGATCTCTTTTGCCCGGCTTCGCTCGGCCCGGGTACCCCCTTGGAGGAATCATGTCTGCTTTGTCCCGTAGGCGCATTCTGTTCGGCGGCGCGGCCGTCGGAGCCGGCGCCCTTCTCACCGCCTGCACCAGCAACGAACCCGACAACAGCGCGCAGGTGAACGCCAACACCGACGCGAGCGCCAACCCGAACGCCGCCTCCGGCCAGAAGGTCACGATCGGGTTCTCCGCTCCGGCCGCCGACCACGGCTGGCTCGCGGCGATCACCAACAACGCCAAGGCGCAGGCCGCGGCCTACAGCGACGTGGAGTTCAAGGCCGTCGAGGCGGGCGCCGACGCGGCCGCACAGCGGGCCGCCATCTCCACGCTGGTCGCGCAGAAGCCGACCGTGATCGTGATGCTGCCGCACGACGGCAAGGAGCTCGACGCGGCCGGCCTCGAGGCCATGCGGGCCGGCATCCCGGTGATCAACCTGGACCGGGCGTTCCCGTCCCAGGCCGCGTTCCGGGTGCAGATCAAGGGCGACAACTACGGCATGGGCCTGGCCGCCGGTCACTACATCGGCGAGCAGCTCAAGGCCAAGAACGTCGCCAACCCGGTCATCGGCGAGATCCCCGGCATCGACTCGCTCGAACTGACCCAGGAGCGCAGCGCGGGCTTCAAGACCGCCCTGGCCGAGTACGGGTTCAAGGTGGCCAACCGGCGCCCGGCCGAGTTCACCGCCGACTCCGGCCAGGCCGCCGCGACCGCGCTGCTGCAGGCGCTGCCCAAGATGGACGCGCTGTGGAACCACGACGACGACCAGGGCATCGGCGTGCTGGCCGCGATCAAGCAGACCAACCGCAGCGAGTTCTTCATGGTCGGCGGGGCCGGCTCGAAGGCGGCCATCGACCAGATCAAGGCCGACAACTCGGTGCTCAAGGCGACCGTGACGTACAGCCCGTCGATGGCGTCCTCGGCCATCTCCCTGGCCCGGCTCATCGGGCAGGGCAAGGGCCTGAGCGACCTGGTCGAGCTGCAGGTGCCCAAGGAGATCACGCTCGCCTCCGAGACGATCACCAAGGACAACGCGGACAAGTACGCGAAGCTCGGCTTCTGACCGAGCGGCTCTAAAAAGGAGATTCGATGTCGGAACAGCTGCGGGTCGGCATGGTCGGCTACGCGTTCATGGGAGCCGCGCACTCCACGGCGTGGCGCACCGTCAACCATGCGTTCGACCTGCCGCTGTCGGCACGGATGACCGCGGTCAGCGGCCGCTCCCCGGAGGGGGTGGCGGCCGCCGCCGCGAAGCTCGGATGGGACGAGCACACCACGGACTGGCGATCGCTCATCGAACGGGACGACATCGACCTGATCGATATCTGCACCCCGGGCGACACCCACGCCGAGATCGCCCTGGCCGCGCTGGCCGCGGGCAAGCACGTGCTGTGCGAGAAGCCCCTGGCCAACACGGTGGCCGAGGCTCGCGAGATGGCCGCGGCGGCGGCCGTGGCGGCTTCCTCGGGCGTACGGGCAATGTGTGGTTTCAACTACCGCCGGGTGCCCGCCGTGGCTCTCATGCGGAAGTTCGTGCAGGAGGGGCGGATCGGCACCATCCGGCACGTCCGCGCCCAGTACCTCCAGGACTGGATCATCGATCCGCAGTTCCCGCTGGTCTGGCGTCTGCGCAAGGAACTGGCGGGCTCGGGGGCGCTCGGCGACATCGGCGCCCACATCATCGACCTGACCCAGTTCGTCACCGGCCAGTCGATCAACTCGGTGTCGGCGCTGACCGAGACGTTCGTCAAGCAGCGCCCGCTGCCGTCCGGCTCGACCGGGCTGACCGCCTCGGCCGACGGCACCGGGCTCGGCGACGTCACCGTCGACGACGCCGCCTTGTTCCTGGCCCGGCTCGACGGGGGAGCTGTGGCCACGTACGAGGCGACGCGTTTCGCCACCGGCCGCAAGAACGCGCTGCGGGTGGAGCTGAACGGTTCGCTCGGTTCGCTGGCGTTCGACTTCGAGCGGCAGAACGAGCTGGAGTTCTACGACGCCGCGCTGCCCTCGGCCGAGCAGGGCTTCAGCCGCATCCTGGTGACCGAGGCCGACCACCCGTACATCGCGGCGTGGTGGCCGCCGGGTCACGGCATCGGCTACGAGCACACGTTCACCCACGAGATGCGCGACCTGATCGAGGCGATCGCCACCGGTCAGCAGCCCACGCCGTCGTTCGCCGACGCGCTGCAGGTGCAGCTGGTGCTGGACGCGGTGAGCCGCTCGGCCGAGTCGGCCCAGTGGACTTCGGTGGAACCGGCCCTCGAGCCGGTGTAGTCAGTCGTCCGTCGCGGGCCGGCGAGGGACGGCGCGGTTGCGCCCCGCGCCGGTCCGGCCCGCGACGGAGCTTTCCTTCACGGCCGCTGGTAGCCGCACACGTCGAAGAGCCAGTGGTCGTAGTACGCCCGGACGGTCCCGCGGTCGCGATGGTCGAGTTCCAGCCATTCACGGGCCGCGTCGGCCGCCCGGTCGCGCTCCCACTCGATCTCGCCGAGGAACCCCCACAGCAGGTAGAGGCTGGTCGCGAACTCCTCGGTCTCGAGGTGGTCGCGCAACACGGCCATGATCGCCGCGGCGGGGAGCGAGGGATCGCCGGCCGCGAGCACCTCGTGCATCAGCACGCGGATCTCGTCGAGATAGGCCGGCGTCCGGCGCTGATCATTCACACGCTGACGATGACACGACTACATGACGAAGTGACTACCGGCCTCACGCCCACGGGTGACGCTTCAGCCGTTCACCAGGCGGGTCAGGTTGGTCAGGCTGGTGACCAGCGCCGTCGTGTAGCCCAGAATGCGCCCGGCCCACTTCACCACGGCCGACGCGATCTGCGCCGCCACCACCGGAATCGTGACGATCAGCAACGACTCGGCGGCCCAGACGATCACCCGCGCCACCAGGTCGGCGATCAGATCCCGTACGAGATCGCGGGTGAACATGACCAGGTTGCCGGCCGCCTCGGTCGACACCGCCATGGTCGACGCCAGCGACGCGAGCCCGCCCAGCGCGTCGACGTTGTTGGCCATCAGCCCCTGATAGGTCGTCGCCGCCGGCCCCGTCCAGTCGGGCAGGTCGCCGGCCAGCGCGTCCTGCAGCCCGGCCGACATCGCGGCCAGCTCACCGGCCATGTTCTCCCAGGTGGCGGCGTGCGCGGCGACCCGCGCGGGCATGCCCGCCAGCTTGTCGAGGATCTCGCGGAGCGGCTCGAAATATTCCATCGCCCAGCCCAGCCCGTTGGCCAGCAGCGTGCTGAACGGGTCGAGCACCGCCGACGCCGCCTCCAGCGCGAACGCCCCACCGGCCAGTGCCTGATCGACCCAGCTGCCACCCGCGATCGACTGATGCAAGCCTTGAAAGCTGTCGACCAGCGACGCCCCCGACGTGCCCGGCCCGGTCGACGCGACGGCGATCAGATTCGTCATCCGAGCCCACCGGCCCGGCGCAGCCGCTCAGCCGCCGCGTCATCGGAAGCCTCGTAGTCCTGGCTCGTGCGAACCAGCGCCTCCGACGCCAGGCGAAGATTCTCCTCGACGTACGCGTAAAGCTCGTCCTGCTTCGCGTGCCGGGCCTCGAGAATGCCCGCCATCCAGCCACAGAGCAGCCCGTACGCCGCATCGTCCTGAACAATCGCGGTGCTGGCCGCCCGGACCGCCGCGAACCGCTCCTGAATCGACTCCACTTTGGCCGCGTGGGCCCGCACCTGCTGCGCGTCGACCGAAAACCCGTCACTCACCGCCCGCACCCCGCAGCTGCCGCTCCTCGATGAGGCGCCCCGCCATCGAATCGGGCCCCAATGTCTCATCGATGATCTGCCGCGTCAGCCGGGCCGCCTTCCCCCGAGCGCTGCCGAGGGCCCCCATCACGGCCCGCGACACGGCCTCGGGCGGCACCCGCTGAATCTTGTCGGTGAACCGCACATCGACCAGCACACCACTGGAATCGATCGTCACTTCGACCAGCCCGTTGCCGTCGGCGGCGCTGATCCGCGCGTCGGCGAGCCGCTCACTCATGGCCTGGGTGGCGGCCGCGGCCCGATCCACACGCCCCTTCCAGTCCCGCAGATAGTCACGAGAGCTGTCCGGATCCAGGAAAGGCTCGGTCACCCTTTCTTCTTACCCCGCCGCGTCAACGGCGACGGATGCGGCCCGGGGCCCCGCCGTCATCCCGCGGCGTCAATGGCTTCCTGGACCCAGCCGGCCAGTTCGCGCAGAAACACGGCAGCCCCCGCGTCGGTCGGATCATGGTCCAGATCCCAATTCCCGTTGACCGCGACCAGGCGGAACAGCGTCCCGCTGGGAAGATCCGAGTTCAAGAGCGACTCGATCGCTGTCAGCTCCTGCCTCAGGAAGTAGGTGTTGCGCCGCACGGTCCGGGCGAGCCCGTCCCGGATCTCGTCGATGCCGTCGGAGTCTTCGACATAGCTCTGCAGCAACGACCGCACCTTCTCCAGGTCCGAGCGCGCTTCCCGTTCGGCCAGCCGTGCGCGTAGGGGCTCCGGAATTTCCATGAACCTCACCGTAGTAGTCCGACGGGGAATGCGGTGACGATGAACATCTGGGCCGGATCCGAATCGGTGAGGCTGATCTGGATGCGTACCCGGCTGGCCATCATGTACAGCGCCTCACGAGGCCCGCCGCCGTCCAGCCCGCCGTTGAAGAATCCTTCGCCCACACGGTGGCCGGCGTGGTATTCGGCCCGGTGCTCGCCATCGAGTGCCAAGTCGCTGCGGATCGTGTCCCAATTACGATGCACATAGGCGTTCACCTCGTCGCTCATGACTCGTTCGCTGTCCCACTTGAACGACTGCGTCGCGCGCTGACTCCATCCGAAGTCTTTGTAAATGCGGCCCTCAATCGTCCTGCGGTCCGGTTCCCGCCTGAGCGGAACCTGGTTGCCGTGCTTCTCGAGCGTATGAGCGGAATCGTTGTCATGATCGTTCCGGACGAAGTCGACCACCGGCGGAACATCGCTGAGCTGATCGAAGACCCGGAAGGCGTCGGCCAGCGCGACATCATCGTCGGACCGCGCCGATGCTGACGCAGTAAACTCTGCGGCCGGCCGGGCGTCTCGACCCGAGCCCGGCCGGCCCCGGATAGCGACTTTTCCCAGAGCGCGCTGCTGCCCGGCAATGCTCCCGTCGTCGTCGCCCGCCCCCAATGGACGCGGCGGAGTTCCGTCATTGCCGTCGTCCGGTGGGTCGCTGTTGCCGCCAGGGGATGAGGGCGGGTCACTCCCGCCTTCATCGGGCGGCTCCGAGGAGTCCCCGGAGCCGTGGCTTCTCGGTCGCGACGTCACGGATCAGTCCGTTCGTTGCTGGTCGTCCGGCAGCCCCGGAGCCTAACAACAGATGGCAATCGATCCTTGCCGCATTGGCCGGCTCTGAATTGCCGCTCGAATACTCGAGATGCTGATCACGAATGCGTATCCGCGATCTTGATACCAGGGTCCAAGTTCGAGCCGAACCGGACGCTGAGCTGCGACGGAAGGTGCGGCGGTTCGCGGCAATCGGCTGTTCGGCGGGAAAGGATCGCACCTATGACGTGGCGGTTCGGAGATGGTATTCGTAAGCTGTCCCGGGGAGCGCCGTTCGTGCTTGCGAGAGGGTGGAGAACACTGGCCGCGGAATGCGCGAAGGCATGATCGTCGCGGATGTTCCGCTTGACCGGGTTGCCTCGATCGACGGCGTGAGCGTTGATGAGCTCGCGCGTCTGATGGTGAGCGAACGCGACGACCTCGCACCGATCGTGACCCGCGTTCCGGACGGCTCGGTGACGCCCGGCGCCTTCGCCGCGGCCGCGGTCGCCGATCTCGAACGGGTAGCGGTCGAGCTTCTGCCCGCCTGGCTTCCCGGCGCCAGCACGGCCCGGCCCGACGTCGGTGGCCTCGCCGCGGCCCGCCTGCTCGCGGCCGAGATGGCCGGCGAAGGCCGCTTCCCCCGTACGTTCCTGACCGACCTCGCCGTCCTCGCGCTGACCGGCCGTCGCCCGCCATCGACGTCACCTCTGCGCGTCCGGGCCCGGCAGCTGGCCCGCTTGGTCGCCGAGGCGTTCGGCCGCCGCCGCACGGTTCTGCTCGTCAGCCTGATCGGAGACACCGACGGTCCGGCGGTGGTGGCCGGGGCCGAGTGGCTCGTGCACAACGGCGGCCCGGCCGTCTGGTTGCTCGGCGCGACCAGCGATCGCGTTCCGGTCTTCCGCACCTCGATCGCCCGGCCGGCCGGGACATCGGATCGACCGGCCGGGACCGTTCACGGCCGGCCGCACCACGCGAGCGCGGCCGAGGCGGCCCTCGAGGCCGCGCTGGCCGGGGAGCCGTGGGCGGCCGGGCGCCGGTGGAACCAGACTTATCGCACCAACGAGCTCACCCCGCCCGTACGGCTGGATCTGTTCTGGCCGGACGAAAGGTGCGTGGTCGAGATCGACGGGCCCGAGCATTGTCATCCCGTGCGCTTCGAGGCGGACCGTCGCCGCGATGTGCAGCTGCAACTCGACGGCCATGCCGTTCTTCGTTTCACCAACGCCCGCATCACCCATGACCTCGGCGCCGTGGTCCATCAGATCGGCACGTACGTGCGAGCCCGGCGCCGCGACAACGCGGAAGGACATGACCATGGCCGGCGATGACCTGACTCCCTCGGAGGCCGCGATCCTCGTGGTGCTGATGGTCGAGGCGCGCGAGGTGCTCAACACCGAACTGCGGGAGCGGTACGGGCTCGACGTGCGCAAACCGTCTCGCGACAAGCTGGCCCGGCTGCACTACGTCTCGAGCCGCAAGGCCGGCCGCACCACGGCGCTGCAGCTCGACGACAAGGGCTGGGTGCGGATGCAGAGCGACTTCGACTTCAAGGCGCGCGGCGCCACGGCGCTCGGGGCCGCGCTGACCGCCCTGCACACCCACCTGCGTGACCGGATCGTCGAGCGCAGCGGCGCGGCCAACCTCACCGAGTTGTTCGCCCACACCGAAATGCGTGCTCCGGTGGCGGGTCCGGCCGATCTGGGCCCGCGGATCCTCGCCGCGGCCGAGGCGCTCGCGCAGGCGCCCGGCAACTGGGTGAGCCTGCGGCGGCTGCGTCCCTTCTTCGCCGACGTGTCTCGCGAGCGGCTCGACGAGGCGCTGCGGCAGCTCAGCGACCGGGGCGCGGTCACGATCGTCCCGGAGTCGAACCAGAAGGCCCTGACCGCCGCCGACCACGAGGCCGCGCTGCGGCTCGGCGGGCAGGAGAACCATCTGCTGGCGGTCGGGGTGTGATGAACGAGGCGGAACGAGCGGCGCTCAAGGCGCTGCGCTTCAACTGGGCGCCCGTCCCCGACGACATCTGGCGGCCGTTGCCGTTCCACGTCGACGGCCTGCACATGCCGGCGATCCGCGAGATCTCCGACGGCTTCGCCGAGGCCGAGGCCAGCCGGGATGCCAGCCCGGTCGGCCTGGTGGTGCAGGGGCAGCGCGGCTCGGGCAAGACGCATCTGCTCGGCTGGGTCCGTCAGCAGGTGCAGGCTCGCGAGGGCTACTTCTTCCTGGTCAGCCTGCTCGACGCGGGCAGCTTCTGGGACAGCGTGCTGGCCGCGATGCTCGACGGTCTGGCCCGTCCCGTCCCGGGCACCGCTCAGACCCAGCTCACCCAGTTGTTGCGCCGGCTGTCGGCGATGGTCGGGGCGCCACGCAAGTCCCGGCGGGCGGTCATGGGCGAAACCGACCTGACCCGCCCCGACCTCGACGCGTTCATCGAGGGGCTGGGCGCGTTCGACCGGCAGGTCGCCCGGTCGAGCCAGGAGACGGCGCGGGCTCTGGCCCTGGCCGCCTCCGACGACGTCGCCCACCGCGACCTGGCCGAGAACTACTTCATCTCAGGCGAGGAGAACGTGCCGGGGGAACGTCACGTCTGGGGGATGCGCCGGGCGCCGCGTTCCGCGCAGCTCATCGTCCAGGACCTGTCGTGGCTGCTCGCACTGACCGGCCCATCCGTGATCGCCATCGATCAGATCGACACGCTGATCGCCCAGGTCGCCGTGCAAAGCGACCCGGCGCTCGCCGCGGCGTCCATCGTGGATCCCGAGCAGGCGCTGATGCTGGCCCGGATGGCCGACGGCCTGATGACGCTGCGCCAGATCACCCGGCGGACGCTCACCGTGCTGGCCTGCATCCCGAACTCCTGGACGATCATCACGACCGCCGCGGCCGACACGGTGGCCGACCGGTTCCGCCTGACTCCGCCCCTGCAGCGCATCAACGACGACGACCTGGCCTGGGCGATCGTCGAGAAGCGGTTCCTGCCGCGCTATCAGGAGATCGGGTTCGAGCCGCCGTTCGCCACGTGGCCGGTCGCGCCGCAGGCGTTCGCGCACGCCGGGCGTTACACGCCGCGGCAGTTGCTCAAGGAGATCGACCAGCACGTCCGGGCCTGCATCGACGACGACGAGGTACGCCTGCTCGAGCGACTCGGCGAGACGACGTCCGTGGAAAGGCGGGAGCGCAAGACGTCGACCGGCGGGGAGGACTTCGACGCCCGGTTCGCCGAACTGCGCAAGGCGGCCGACGTGCTCACCCCGCTCGCCCGCGAGACCGAGGACAGGGTGATGCCGCCGCTGCTCGCGGCCGGGCTCACCGCGTGGATCCTGGAGCGGGGCGACGCGGGTGACGCGTTCAATGTGGACCCTCCGCCCAGCAACGATCCGCCGCTGCACGCGCGGCTGGTCCTCACCCTGAACGAGCAGACCGAGGACCAGGCGCACTGGAGCTTCCGCGCGATCAGCGACGAGCACCACCACAGCGCGGCCCTGTCCCGCCTCCGCAAGGCGTCCATGGCCGCGGCCGTCGACGCGGGCATGTCCAACCGCCGGCTCTTCCTGCTGCGCAACGGAAAGTGGGCGGCGGGGGAGCGTACGCGGGCCGCCGTTCGAAAGCTGGAACAGCAGGGCAACCTCACGCTGGCGTTGAGCGAGGACGACCTGCGGACGCTCTCGGCGCTGCAGGTGATGCTGACCGAGACGACGATGGACCTGCAGGGCTGGCTGATCGAACGCCGCCCGGCGCACGGCCTCGCTTTCCTGCGTCAGGCCCTTCACGACGTCGCAGCCGAGCCGCCGCAGGTTGAGCCGCCGGAAATTGAGCCGGCCCAGGTCGAGCAAGAGCAGGTCGTGCTCGAAGCGGCCGCCGGGCCGGCTTTTGTCGTCGGCTACGGACATGAGGACGGCGCGCCCGCCGACCTGCCGCTCGAAGCTCTGCGCAAGCACACGACGATCTTCGCCGGCTCCGGGTCGGGCAAGACCGTGCTGATCCGGCGCATCGTCGAGGAGTGCGCGCTGCAGGGCGTCTCGGCGATCGTCCTCGATCCCAACAACGACCTGGCCCGCCTGGGTGAGGCCTGGCCCGAACCGCCCGCCGCCTGGCGGCCCGGCGACGAGACGAAGGCCGCTGACTACCTCGCCCGTACGGACGTGGTTGTCTGGACTCCGAGGCGCGCCGCCGGCCGCCCGCTCAGCTTCCAGCCGCTGCCCGATTTCCGCAGCGTGCGCGATGACCAGGACGAGTTCACCGAGGCCGTCGAGGCGGCCGTGGCCTCGCTCGCCCCGCGCGCCGGGGTCACCGGCCGGACCACGAAGGCCCAGCTCGGACTGGCCGTGCTGCGCAAGGCGGTCGAGCACTACGGCCGGCGCGGCGGCAGCCGGCTGCCGGGGCTCATCGACACGCTGGGCGACCTGCCCGACGGGCTGATCGACATCGACGGCGCCGACAAGATCGCCCTGGGCCTGGCACAGTCGCTGACCGCCGCGATGGTCAACGACCCGCTGTTCGGCGGGGACGGCACGCCCATGGATCCGGGCCTGCTGCTGACCCCCGCGCCCGGCAAGCGGGCCCGCATCTCGGTGATCAGCCTGGTCGGCCTGCCCTCCGACGACGCCCGGCAGAGCTTCGTCAATCAGCTCCAGATGGCGCTCTTCGCGTGGATCAAGAAGAACCCGGCCGGCGACCGCCCGCTGCTGGGGCTGCTGATCATGGATGAGGCGCAGACGTTCGCACCGTCCGGCGCGATGACCGCCTGCACCCAGAGCACGCTCGCGCTGGCCGCGCAGGCCCGCAAGTACGGCCTGGGCCTGATCTTTGCCACCCAGGCGCCGAAGGGCCTGCACAACCGCATCCCCGGCAACGCCGCGACCCAGATGTACGGCCTGATGAACAGCCCCATCCAGATCGAGGCGGCCCGGGACATGGCCAAGGCCAAGGGCGGCGACGTGCCCGACATCTCTCGCCTGACCACCGGCGAGTTCTACCTGGCGGCCGAGGGAGCCGCACCTCGCAAGATCCGTACGCCGCTGTCGCTGACCCATCACCCGCGCAGCCCGTTGACCGTCGAGGAGGTCGTCGCCCGCGCCCGCGGCTGAAGTGATCAGGATTCGAGAAGCCGGTGGCCGGTGGGCTTCGTAGGGTCGGGGCATGAGCGAGAACTTCACCACCGAGGAACGCGCGGCCATGAAGGAGCGGGCGCAAGAGGTTCGGAAGAGCCGGGGCGCCAAGGGGAAGGATCATGAGCCGGCGGTGCTCGAGAAGATCGCTGAGATGGACGGTGACGACCGGGTGCTGGCCGAGCGGGTGCACGCGATCGTCAAGGAAGCCGCGCCCGAGATGGCGCCGCGGCTCTGGTACGGCATGCCGGCGTACGGGAAAGGGGGTAAGGCTACTGTGTTCTTCCAGGCCAAGGCCAAGTTCAAGGCCCGGTACGCGACCCTCGGCTTCAACGAGGAGGCGCAGCTCGACGACGGCGCGATGTGGCCGACCGCCTTTGCTGTCACCAGCCTCACTCCCGAGGTCGAGGCCCGGATTGCCGACCTGGTGAAGCGGGCCGCCGGTTAGCATCGGGGCGATGAGTGATCAGAACGGCTGGCTCGAGCTTCTCCGCGAGAATCCCGGCCACTCCCAGTGGTACATCGACCGGTTCCGCAAGATGGCCGAGTCGGGGGCCGACCTGGCCGGCGAGGCGCGTCTGATCGATGCGATGGTGCCCCGCGGCTCGCGCATCCTGGACGCCGGCTGCGGCACGGGACGGGTCGGCGGTCATCTCGCGGTGGCCGGGCACGACGTGGTCGGCGTCGATCTCGACCCGAAGCTGATCGAGGCCGCGCGCGCCGATCACCCGGGGGCCGAATGGCTGGTCGGGGATCTGAGCGAGCTCGACCTGCCCGGCCGGTTCGACGTGATCGTCTGCGCCGGCAATGTGATGACCTTCGTGGCGCCGGGCACCCGCGTCGAGATTCTCGGCCGGGCGAGGCGTCATCTGGGGGACGGTGGCCGCTTCGTCGTCGGGTTCGGCTCCGGGCGCGGATATGCGTTCGACGACTTCCTGGCCGACGCGGCGAAGGTCGGCCTGACCGCCGATCTTTTGCTGGGAACCTGGGATCTGCGCCCGTTCACGCCGGAATCCGACTTCCTGGTGGCCGTCCTGCGCGCGCAGTAAAAGCCGTCGTTATTGTTATCGGCGGTGTGGCCGGCCGTCTCCTCATCCGGTGATCAAAAACCTGGGTGAGGAGCGACCTGTGTCGAACTCGGCGAACGCGCAGTCCAAGCATCGCCGGCCCCGGCGGACGGCGATCGCTGTGGGTGCGGGCGTCGCGGTCGTGGCCGTGGTCGGCGCGGCGGCGGCCGTGGCCCTGGCCGGTACCGGCGAGAGCGGCGCCCGGTCGAGCGCTTCGGTGGCCGTGGCCGGCACGGTGGCCTCCGACGGTCCGGCGACGGCGACGGCGAAGGCGACGGCCACGACCCCGATTCCGATTCCGACCAGCCCGGCCGCGGGTGTCCCGAAAGCGAGAGCCGCGAAACCGGCCGCCACCCCTGCGCGGGCGGGGTGGATTCCGGTCGATCGGGTGGCCTGGCAGAAACAGGTCGACACCTACAAGGCGCGCAAGGTCGACCCCGTGCCGGCCGGCGTGGGGGATCTGCCGGAGTTCCGGGCCGACTGCAAATACAGTCAACGCCGCGCCGATGACCCGATTGTGTTTCCGGGGCTTCCGGGCGCCTCGCACATGCATTCGTTCGTCGGCAACAAGGCCGTCGACTCGGGGACCACGGCCGGTGACCTGACGAAGTTCACCGCGAGCACCTGCAAGCCCGTTCAGGACCATTCGGCCTACTGGGTGCCAACGCTTTATGAGAACGCCACCAAGAAGCCGGTCGAGACCACCGGCTTCCGCGTCTATTACCGCTCGCTGCGCAAGAACTCCGACGACGTGATGCCGATGCCGAACGGCCTGCGCCTGATCGCCGGCGACGCCAAGAAGAAGGTGCCGACCCCGCGCGGCGCCCAGGGCCAGTTCTATTGCGCCTTCTACGGTCCCGGCGACCTCGACGGCGTTGCCCGCAGCACGAACGGCAACTGGCCGATCTGCGGCGAGCCGGCCACGCTGCATTTCATGTTGCAGTTCCCGGATTGCTGGGACGGCAAGAACCTGGACAGCCCCAACCACAAGGACCACGTCAAGTACGGCGACGACAACGGCTGCCCGTCGAGCCACCCGGTGCGGATCCCGGCCATCACCTTCGACATCCAGTACGGGGCCAAGGGCACTCGAGCCGGCTACTACCTGTCCTCGGATCCGCAGGGCAAGAGCGCGTCCTCGATGCACGGTGACGCCTTTGTGATGTGGGACGCGGACGCCATGAACAAGCGCACCAAGAACTGCATTCTCGAGCGCAAGACCTGCGACAACAACGGCTACTACCGATAGCCGGCCCCGCGGTGGGGCTTGTCGCTCGCCTATAGTCATGAAGCATGGCACACCGGGTCTTGTTCGTGCACGAGACGGGTTTCCGGCTGGACGAGGCGAACCCGGCGCCGGACGCCGTGCACCGCGCCCTGATCGTGGACGACGCGCGGAACGCCCGGATCGTCGGGGACGTCTCGGCGGCCCTGGCGCGCGGCCGCAACTGCCTGGTTCTGACGCGCTGGGTCGCGCACGTGACGATCCTGGCCTCGCTGCTGGCGGCCCGCGGGCATCGGGCTCTGGCCTTGCGCGGAGGCATGAGCGCCGCCGATCGGGTTGTCGCGGCGCGCCGGCTCGCCCGGGGCTCGGCCGGTGAGGGGCTGCTCGCGGTCGGCACCCTGGCGTTCGTCGGTGACGGTTTTGACGCGCCCGCGCTCGACACACTTTTCCTGGCCGGGCCGATCTCGTTCGAGGGGCTGCTGGTCCAGCACGCCGGGCGGGTGATCCGGGTGGCGCCGGGCAAGGATGTCGCCGAGGTCCACGACTATCACGACCCGGCGATCCCGATCCTGGCCGCCGCCCTGCGCAGTCGCATGCCGGGCTATCGAACGCTCGGTTTCCGGCCCGCTCGTTGATAATTCAGTGCGCACAAGCTCTCTACACGCCGACCGGGAGAATGATCGTGCTGGATCTGCTGCGGCCCATCGCGCAAGCCTGTGACCTGACCGTCCCGGCCGAGGTGCGCAAGACGATCGGCGTGGTCGGCGCGGGCGCCATCACCCGGGTCGCGCACCTGCCGGCGTACCGGAAAGCGGGTCTGACTGTCGCCGGCATCAGCGATCTCTCCGAGGCGCGGGCGTCGCAGGTGGGCCGGGAATTCGGGCTGCCGCGCACTTACACGCTCGACGAGATGCTCGCCGACCCGGCCATCGAGATCGTCGACGTGGCCGTGGTGCCGGAGGCGCAGCCCGAGATCGTGCGGCGGGCGCTGAACGCGGGCAAGCACGTGCTCGCGCAGAAGCCGCTGGCCGTGGACTCTCAGCAGGCCGCCTCGCTGGTCGAAGCGGCCCGGACGGCCGGCCGTTCGCTGGTCGTCAACCACCAGATGCGCTACGGCGAGGGCATGGCCGCCGCCCGCGCGATGGCGTCGGCCGGATGGATCGGCGAGGTCACCGTCATGATCATCGACGTCGACATCGAGACCGACTTCACCGCATGGGACTGGCTGGTCACGTCGCCGCGGCTGGACCTGATGTACCACTCGATCCACTACTTCGACACGGTGCGGGCGCTGCTGGGCGATCCGGCCGCGGTCTATTGCGCGGGCGGGCGGCGGCCGGGCCAGGCGGTAGCGGGGGAGACGCGCACGCTGACGACCCTCACGTACGCCGGCGGCCGGCACGCCCTGGTCAAGGTCAACCACGAGAACCACACCGGCGACCAGGCCGCGACGTTCCGCATCGACGGCTCCGAAGGCTCGATCCGGGGCTCGATCGGCATGCTCCTCGACTATCCGCACGGCCGTCCCGACACGGTCGAGGTCAACTCGTCGCGGCTGCCGACCGACGGCTGGCTGCCGTACCCGGTGACCACGCGCTGGATTCCCGACGCGTTCGCCGGCCCGATGCGCGCGCTGATGCTCGAGGTCGCCGGCCGGGGCGCCGCGCCCACCACGGCCGCCGACGGCCTGCGCACGCTGCAGCTGGTCGAAAGCTGCTACGCCTCGCTCGAATCCGGGGCCGCGCAGAGCCTCTGACGCAGGTCGACCTTGAGGACCTTGCCGACCTTCGAGCGCGGCAGGTCGTCCCAGATCTCGATCTGCTTGGGCGTCTTGACGCTGCCGAGGCGCTCCTTCACGAACGCGGCGACCTCGGCCTTGTCGACCGTCACGCCGTCGCGCAGCTGCAGGATCGCGGTCACCCGCTCGCCCCACTTGTCGTCGGGCAGGCCGATCACCGCGCAGTCCTGAACCGCCGGATGCTGCATGAGGGCCTGCTCCACCTCGGTCGAATACACGTTGAAGCCTCCCGTGATGACCATGTCCTTGGCCCGGTCCACGATGAACAGATAGTTGTCGTCGTCGAGATAGCCGATGTCGCCGGTGTGGTGCCAGCCGTGCGCCGACGCGGCTTCGGTGGCGGCCGGATCACGGTGGTAGCCGCGCATCACCAGCGATCCGCGGCAGACGATCTCGCCGGTCCCGCCGCGGGGCAGCAATTCGCCGTCCGCGCCCATGATGGCCACGGTGACCAGCGGCGACGGGCGCCCGGCGGAGGACAGCCGGGACACCGCGACGCTGCCGTCCGGCCGGTAGTGGTCGGCCGGCGCCATCGTCGAGATCATCATCGGCGCCTCGGTCTGGCCGAACAGCTGCGCCATCGGCCCGATCCGGCGCAGCGCCTCCTCCAGCCGCGAAGCGGACATCGGCGCCGCCCCGTACCAGAAACATCGCAGCGACGAGAGATCGGCGTCGTCCAGCGCCGGGTGGGCCAGAACCATGTAGATGAGCGTCGGGGGCAGGAAGGTGTGCGTCACCCGATGCGCGCCGATGAGCGAGACGAACGCGCCGACATCGGGCTTGCGCATGATGACGATCTCTCCGCCCTTGGCCAGGACGGGGAAGCACAGCACCCCGGCGGCGTGGGTGAGCGGGGCCAGCGCCAGATAGACCGGGCGGTCCGGCCACGGATAGCTCATCAGCGTGATCGCGGTCATCGCTTCGAGGTTGGCCCCGGTCAGCTCGACGCCCTTGGGCCGCCCGGTGGTGCCGCCGGTGCCGACGATCATGGCGAGGTCGTCCACCGCGGGCCGATCGACGTCGCCGTCCGCTTCCAGGCCGTCCGTCTCGAGGCAGAGCAGGCCATCGCTGATCTTGGACACCAGCGGCGCGAACGCCTTGTCGTAGATCAGCACCTTGCAGCCGAAAAGATCAAGCAATTCCCGATTCTCGTACGCCTCGTTGCGCGGGTTGATCGGGCACCACACCGCGCCGGCCCGGCTGATACCGAACACGCAGGTGAACGCGGTCGGATCGTTCCCGGAGAGCACCGCCACCCGATCTCCGGGAACGACCCCGTGCGCGGCCAGCGCCGCCGACACCCGCCGGCTGAGCCGTTGCACTTCCCCGTACGTCCGGGTCTGGCCGTCCGTGGTGAAACACGGCGCGTCCGGGTCGAGCGAGGCCCCCTTGTCGAGGTAGTCGGCGAGCCGCATGCCTCAGCGCTCCACCGTGACCGTCGGCTCGCGCACCAGGCCGAAGCTCTCCAGCACCCCGAGCAGCTCGCGGTGCCCGAACGCCTGACAGCCCGAGGCGAAACCGACCCGCCGCGGCGGTTGCTGCAGCAGGTGATAGGCCGCGTACGCCTGCATCAGCCCGGTCTGCTTGTAGTTGGAGTTGCCATAGATGACGCAATGCGCCCGGCCGAGCGGTCCGGAGGCGTGCACCGAGTCGACCGACTTGTTCAGCCGCGGATTCTCCCGCGGCGGCATCTGGTTCATCACCTGCGCGGCGGTGGCGGTCAGGGCCGCGTACCGCTCATCCGGTGCCATGTCCTTGGTCGCTTCGACGGCGGCCGAGACGATCTGCGGTACGCCGTTCATCAGCGCCCGGTTGAACACCCCGCCGAGCACCTTGACGTTGGCGACGCGCGGATCCCGGCGGTACCAGACCGGATGCGAGGTGCCGCCCCACGGCAGCGCCAGGGCGAGTTCGTGCTGGCCCGGCAGGACCAACTGATAGAGGCCGGCCTCGGGATCCCAGGCCTCGTACCGGTTCTGCTCGAGCCGGAACGCGCCCGAGGTGGCCGCGTTGACCAGGATCGTCAGCGTGGAGGCGACGGTCGGGCTGCCGCCCCAGAACACCGCGATGTCCAGTGTGTCCAGACCCGGCTTCTCCAGGCACAACTCGGCCGCGATCTCGCCGGTCGTGTACATCTGCGCGATGCCCGGTGCGAGCAGCAGCCCGGCCGCCGCGAACTCGGCGCCGTACTTCTCGTCGCAGGTGATCATCCAGTCCTGCTCGCCGGTGGTGTCCAGGTAATGCGTGCCCGCGGCCAGGCAGGCCTCGGCCACCTCGGGCCCGTAGACGCTGAACGGCCCGACCGTGTTGCACACCACCGACGACCCGGCGAACAGCTCGGTCAGCGCCTCGACGTCGTGGCCGACCTCGGCGATCTCGTAGTCGGCGGTCTCGATGCCGGCCACGTTCTCCTGCATCGACTGCTTGAGCTTGGCCGCGTCCCGACCGGCGGCGACGAACGGGACGTTGTACTCGCGCAGATATTCGCAGATCAGCCGGCCGGTGTAGCCGGAGGCGCCGTAGACGACGACGGGTTTGGCGGCCATGTCACATCCCCATTCCACCGTCGACCGGCAGACCCGCGCCGTTGATGAAGCGGGCCGCGTCGGACGCCAGGAACACCACGGCGTCGGCCATGTCGGCGACCTCGCCCAGCCGGCCGCTCGGGGTCAGCTCGACCACCGCGCCGACCGCCTCCTCGGGCGAGCCGAACAAGCCGAGCCGCGCCACGTCGCTGGCCAGCCCGGCGCCCATCGCGGTGGGGACCAGACCGGGATAAACACAATTGACCCGTACGCCGTAACCCAGCTTGCCGCTCTCCATGGCGGCCACCCGGGTGAGGCGGTCGACGCCGGACTTGGTGGCCGAATAGACCGAGATGCCGGGGAAGGCGATGGTCGCCGCGACCGAGGCCACGTTGATGACCACGCCGCTCTTCTGCGCGCGCATCGCCCGGAACGCGTGCTTGATGCCGAGCGCGGTGCCGAGCAGGTTGACCTCGAGCTGCTTGCGGACGGCGGCCGGGTCGAGGTCGACGATCAGGCTGGTGATCTCGACGCCGGCGTTGTTGACCACGATGTCGAGACCGCCGAGGATGCCGATCGTCTGCTCGACAGCGGACGCCCAGTTGTCGTCGTCGGTCACGTCGAGGTGCACGAACCCGTGTCCGTCGCCCAGCGACTCGGCGACCTTGGGGCCGAGGTCGTCCTGCAGGTCGGCGACGACGACGGCCGCGCCCGCCGCGGCCATGGCGCGCGCCATACCTTCGCCCAGGCCCTGCGCGCCGCCGGTGACCAGCGCGCGCCGGCCGGTGAGATCAATCTGTGCCATGTGGGCTCCCGGGGGGCTCGTCGTTGAGGAGAGCTACATCACATGCCTGTCCTTGACAGTTGTCAAGAAAACTTTGGACACCCGTCAAGCCGTACGATGGCGTCGTGAGCCCTGTGAAGGCCCGGCCGATCGACAAGTTCGACCGCCGCCGCGACGAGCTGGCCGAGTCCGCGCTGCTGACCCTCGGCGAGATGGGCTACGCCCGGGCCAGCCTGCGCGAGATCGCCGGCAACTCCCCGTTCAGCCACGGCGTGGTCCACTACTACTTCCAGGACAAGCTCGAGCTGGTCATCTACAGCATCCGCCACTACAAGGCCCGCTGCGTGACCCGCTACGACGCCGTGGTCAGCCAGTCGACGACGCCCTCGCAGCTGGTCGACGCGTTCGCGGCCAAGCTGGCGCAGACCATCCGCGAAGAGGCCCCGATGCATCGCCTCTGGTACGACCTGCGCACCCAGAGCATGTTCGAGACCGGCCTGCGCGAGGCCATCACCGAGATCGACGCCACCCTCGAGGCCATGATCTGGCGCGTGATCGACCGCTACGCGACCCTCTCCGGCCACCCGCCCGCGGTCTCTTCCCCGGCCGCGTACGGCATGCTCGACGGCCTCTTCCAGCAGGCGTTGCTCGCCCACACAGCCGGCGGCGAGCCGGTTCTGGAAGCTCTCGCTACGCAGGTCGGCGCCGTCATGCCGCTTTTTGTCGCCCGGTCATAAACTGACTCCAAGTCAACCGATGCGGGCCGGCGAAGGCGGTCGGGCGGATGCCTCCGAAGAGCAGAGGGCACGGCGATCCATCTCCTCGGCGCCGCGGCGACAGCAACGCCCATTCACCGAGAAGCGTCCGCGACGGGCAGGGCGCTGTCGATGAGGTCTCGCGGGCGGGACGCTCGATTATCGACGGCGGCGCCGGGCGCGCCGGCCAACCGCGAGCCCGGACCGACGATTTGCTCACCGCTCGGACAGGTCAGCCCGGTGGCTCTCCGACCGGCCCGCCCAAACGTATCGAGCCAGGTGAGGACGACGAAGTCCGCCGTTCACTGGAGATGGAAAACTCCGGCGCGGTGATACTCGCCGATCGGGGCTTCCAAATCCGGCAGAACCCGACGAAGGCGGAAGTAGCTCAAGCGCGTCACAACACCGGCGATGGGGGAAATCAGAACAAGGACCCGGACTATCTCCTCGAGGGACGCGTGTTCGACTGCTACTCGCCGGTCTTGCCCGGCAAGAACGTGCGTGGCATACATTCGCAGGTCAAGAAGAAAGTCGAGGAGGGCCAGACGCAACGGGTGGTGGTGAACCTCGAAGATTGGCGCGGTGACATGGCGGCGCTGAGAAAGCAGTTCGCCGATTGGCCCGTTCCCGGTTTGAAGGAGGTCAAAGCGATCACGCCGGACGGTGACATCGTGCAGATCGACCTTCCACCTCATCAACCGATGGAAGTGCATCCATGGCAACCGAATACACGCTGACCCTCGCGGGGGAAACCCCTGTCAATCAGGTCGCCGCGCGCGCGTTCCCGGAGGCGGCCGAACGTCCGGTCGGAACAGCTCCCCAGCTCAGTGCCGACCACAAGGAGAAGTACGGCTTCGACGTCACCATTGGGGCCGGCCGGAACGGCTATCTGGACCTGGGAACGGACGAGGGCTCGTGGGAATGGGAGCCTGAATCCTACGTACGGCTCGGATTCCGCTTGGACAATTCGGCCGATGCGCGCTGGGCGGTGACCAACGTGCTCACCGTCGTCCGCCGAGTCCTGGATACCGGCGCGGAGGACGCGACGTTCGACTTCAACGGCGATGTTCTCTTGTTCGCCCGCCTGGCCGGCGATCTGGTCAAACACCGTCGTGACAGTTGGTGGGAGCGTTATTCGTCCGGCAGTCAGCTCATCCCGGGCTGATCGAGCGGCGCGACCGGCCGGGTGCGTCGGGGGTAGCGTGCACGTTCATGCAGCCCGCCTCGAAGCTGGAGCGCCGCGTGGTGACCGCCGCTGAGCAAGCGCTCGCGCGTCAGCGCCATGTGAGCCCGCTCGATGTGCTGACCGGGCTGGGCTGGGTGCCGCCCGGGCTGGTGACGGACTGGCGTCAAGGGCGGGCGCCGCATCTGGAGGCGGTGGCCGCGGTTTCCGGCGATCGGCTGGCCGACGCGCTGGAGATCTTTCACCGGTGGGTGAGCAGCCGGGAGCTGCGGCCCAGCGAGGTTGAATACGTGGCCGCGACCCGTGATCGGCGGCCTCTGCGCTTCACCGCGGCCGGTGCGGAGGCGCTGGAAAAGGCGTACCGCGTCCACTGGATGGCGGCCGACCTGACCGAGAAACAGCAGGAACGGATCACCGCCCGGCAGAGCAAGCCTCCGGACCTGGTCGTGCTGATGGCTTCGCGGCCGTTCACCTGCACCGGCTGCGGCGAGACCGACGCGGACATGCTGATGATGGAGGACGGCCGGCCGATCTGCCTCACCTGCGCCGACCTCGATCACCTGGTGTTCCTGCCGGCCGGTGACGCGGCCCTGACCCGCCGGGCCAAGCAGGCCAGCCGGCTGTCGGCGGTGGTGGTGCGGTTCAACCGTTCCCGCAAACGCAACGAACGTCAGGGACTGCTGGTCGAGCCGGCCGCGATCGACCTGGCCGAGCAGCAGTGCCTGTCCGATGAGGACGCCCGGGCCCGCCGCCGCGAACGGGACAGGGCGCGGCGCGAGGTCGCCGACGAGTCGTTCCAGCACGAACTGGCCGAGCAGATCGTGGGGCTGTTCCCGCGATGTCCGCCGGCCCGCGCGGCCGAGATCAGCTCGCACACCGGCGCCCGGGGGAGCGGCCGGGTGGGTCGCAGCGCCGCCGGCCGGGCGCTCGACCCCGACGCGGTGACCCGCGCGGTGATCGCCTCGATCCGGCACGAGGACACCCCGTACGACGACCTGCTGATGGCGGGCGTGCCCCGGGACCAGGCACGGGAGCAGATCCGTGAGGCCATCGACCGGGTCCTGACCGAGTGGCGACGCCCGGGTGCTTCAACATGACATCACCGGCTCCGGCTTCCTAGGGGCCTTCGCGTTCTGATCACGTACGGGGGAACTGGTTTTGCTGCGAATCAGAGGTTTTGCGCTTCCCGAGGGGGAGCCGATCGACCTGTACGCCGACGGTGACCGCTGGACCACCGACCCGGTGCGCGGCGCCGAACTGGTGGCCGAGGGCTGGCTGGTGCCCGGTCTGGTCGACGCACACACCCATCCCGGCGCGGAAGAGCTGGGCAAGCCGATGGACGATGAAGTGCTGCGTGACGACCTGCGCGCCCATCTCGCCGCCGGGGTGACGCTGATCCGGGCGCCCGGTCTGGCCGGTGAGCCACCCGAGTGGTTCGGCCACGACGACGCCGGCCCGCGCGCCCTGCATGCGGGGGAGTGGATCGCCCAGCCGGGTCAGTTCTTCGAGGGCTGGGGCCGCCGTCCCGACCCGGCCGACCTGCCCGGGATCGCCGCCGCGCAGGCCGCCCGTACGGGATGGGCAAAGGTGGTGATCGACTGGCGGTACGGCGAAGACGTGATCCCGGTGGAGATCCTGCGCGAGGCGGTCACCCGCGTGCACGCGGCTGGTGGACGGCTCGCGGTGCATTCGCAGCACGCGGCGGGCGGAACCGTCGCCGTCGAGGCCGGCGTCGACTCGATCGAGCACGGCATGTGCCTGGACCCCGGACTGCTGTCCCGGATGGCCGCCCAGGGCACCGCGCTGACCCCCACCCTGTCCGTGATCACCGGTGCGATCACCCGCAAACAGGCCGACCCCGACGGCCCGCGCAAGGACTGGTATCTGAACGGCGCCGGTGCCCATCCCGGCCTGACCGCCGCCGCCGTCGAGGCCGGAGTGACCGTGCTGGCCGGCACCGACTCCCGCCCGCACGGCCGCATCACCGACGAGATCCGGGCACTGGTGGCGGCCGGGGTCGCACCGCACGACGCGCTGGCCGCGGCCTCGTGGAAAGCCCGCTCGTACCTGGGTTTCGCGGGCCTGACCGACGGGGCCCCGGCCGACGCGGTGGTCTTCGACGCCGACCCGCGCCTCGATCTCGGCCAGCTTGAGAGGCCACGAGCGGTCATCGTACGAGGGAAGCGGGTGGCCTGAATCCGTAGCGCACCGGACCCCGGGCGCGGCTGATACTGAAGGTATGAACGGATGGCAGGGCTGGTTCTACTCGGACCCCCGGGACCCGCGACTGTTCGTACCCCGTCGTTCCGGTCTGGGACTGACCTTGAATTTCGGTCACCCGGCGGCATGGTGGGTCCTCGGCGGCCTCCTCGCGGCGATGGTGCTGATCGCTGTCCTGGGCACGCTGCTGGAGGCGCGGACCTAGGTCAGAACCACCGGCGTACGCGGGATTGGTAGTCGGTGTAGGACTGGCCGAATCGACGGGTGAGATAGCGCTCTTCGGGACGGATCACCAGCTGACGTACGGCAACAAACACCGGCAGGAAGAGCACCAGGGGCCACCAGGAACCGAAGAGCAGGGCCAGTCCGAGATAGACGACGGCCAGACCGGTATACATCGGATTGCGGGACAGCCGATAGACGCCGCCGGTGAGCAAGGTGGTGACCGGGTGGTGGGGCACGATCGTGGTCCGGTGCCGGAGCACGGCGGCGGCACCGGCGCCGGTCAGCCCCAGCCCGAGCACGGCGATGATCGCCCCGGCGATCGTGGTGGCGGGGCGCCCACCGAGCGAGAGCGGGGCCGCGAGGTTGAGCGCCATGCCGCCGGCCAGGCCGGCGACGTAGTACAGCGGCGGAGGTACGGGGATGACTCGGGCACCTTGCTGCGGTTCCGTGCTGACCGACATGGCCGCTCCTTGAGTAGAGTAAAACTCTAACCAATAGAGCACTACAATCGTCCGGTGGCTGTCAAGAGGCGGTACGAGTCGGCACATCGACAGGCGCAGGCCGAGCAGACCCGCCAGGCCATCCTGGCCGCGGCCGCGACGCTGTTCGTGGAACCCGGATATGCGGCCACCCCGCTGACAGCCGTCGCCGCCGAGGCCGGAGTGGCGATCCAGACGGTCTACAAGGTGTTCGGCAGCAAGAAGGCGCTGCTCTCGGCGCTGGTCGACGTCACGGTGGCCGGCGACGACGAACCCGTCGCGTTGCCCCAGCGTGAGTTCGTTGCCGAGATCCGGGCTCTGCCCGGCGCGCGAGCCAAACTCGATCGCTATGCGCGGCACCTCGCCGAGGTCCATGCCCGGCAGGCCCAGGTGATGCTCGCCCTGGCCAACGCGGCCACCGCCGACCCCGAGGCGGCGGCGATCCGGCGCAAGAACATCGACGATCGGCGCAACGGCATGACCATGTTCGCCGCCGACCTGATGGCGACGGGCGAGGTGCGGGCGGAGCACACCGTCGAAACGGCGGCCGACGTGCTCTGGCTGGCCATGGACGTAGCCAACTACGACTGGCTGGTGCGCCAGCGGAGTTGGCCGGTCGAGCGGTTCCGGCGCTGGTACGTCGACACCGTCGCGGCGGCGCTCCTCACGCCGCCGGGGCCGCCGGTCGGGGCGGCCGGTCAGCCGAGCCGGTAGAGGATGGCGCCGTTGATGTCCTCGCGAGTGATGCCGAGGCCGTCGATCGGGCGGGCGGGCACGGCCTCCCACGGGGTCCCGCCCAGCCATTCGGGCAGGACGATGACCGACCTGATGCCGTCCGCCCGCAGCGCCGCGATGCTGGCCGGATCGGGGAAGGTCATGCTGCTCGTACGGACCCGTTCCTGACCGGTCGGGACGAACGTGACAATGCCGTTGGTGATGCGCGGGAACCCGTTGGTGGACCACAACATGAAGGACATCTCCAGGCTGCCGCCGCTGGGCAGCACCAGGATCGGCTCCTGCGCGGCACTCATCGCGGCCGGATAGCGCAGCAACTCGGGATGCTCGGTCCGGTTGACCCCCTCGGTGACGACCAGCGCCAGCGGGATCAGCAGGGCGAGCCGCACCGCGAGGAACTTGCCGCGGGCCAGGTGCCGTGACCGGTCAGCGCCGGCCTTGGGCCAGGGGGCGAAGACCCGCGCCCGGACGGCGACCGCGCTGACCGCGCCGGCGGCCAGAATCGCCATCAGTAAAGAGATCCACAGCATGAGCCGCCCGGGCGTACGCAGTGCTGACCAGCCCGGCAGGTGTTTCGACAGAGTCAGATAGCCCGGGTCCCCGTGCCAGGGCACGTTCGCGCCGAGCGCCAGCACCACCGCGACGGCGACGCCCAGGGTCAGCAGGACCCGGTGCCGAACCCGGAAGACCGAGAGGAACACGCCCGCCGTGGCCAGGGCGATCAGAGCCACCCCGGGCAGCAAGGCCATCTCCGGCGGCCACATCAGGTCGGCCCGCGCCCCGGCGTGCCGGTCACCCCAGCGCCAGGACCCCTCGGGCGCGATGAAGAAGCCCATCCAGGGTGGTGAATACATCTCGGTCCAGGCCAGGCTCCGGTCGGCCTGCGGGTTCTGCTCCACGACGCGGGAGAAGGCGAGCCCGATGTACACGGTGGCGGCCGCGAATAACACCCCGCCGATCAGGTCGGCCGCCAGCAGCCGCCGTCCGAAGACCGGCCGCCCCCGTCGCCACCAGGCCCAGCCATAGCAAGCGGCCACCACGAAACAGATGGCGATCATGACGTACGCGAAGACGAGCCCGATGGCCAGCCCGAGCGTGATCTGCCAGGCGGCGACCAGCCACCCGGCCAGCGCCCACCACGGGCTGTGCCTTTCCGGGTGATGGCCGCGCCGCAACGACCAGCCGTGGCCCCGGGCGATCATGGCCAGGCTCAGCGCGATGCCACCGATCGAGATGACGTTCAGGTGCCCCGCATGCGCCAGCTTCCACGGCGCGAACGCCCAGGCGACTCCGGCCACCGCCGCGCCGAGCGGATGTGCGCCCAGCTGGCGGGTCAACGCGTACGCCCCCACGAAGGCGAGCGCGTGCAGCAGGACGTACAGGATGTTGTAGCGCAGAACCGCGTCGTCCATGCCCGACCCGAACATGCCGAACGGCATGTAGCCGAGGACGGTGTCGGTGAAGGCCAGCGAGTTCGCGTCCGGGTAGAACGTGTTCGATTGCCACAGCTGCGACGGATTGTGCAGCAACGCATGCCCGCCCCAGGCGATCTGCCAGGCGAACATGGCCGGATCCCCGATGTCGCCCGGCACGGTGTGCCGCGGGTCGCGCATCGTCGGCCAGGTCAGCGCCACGGCGAGCACCAGCCCACCGAGGACCACTAGATACCACTCGCGGCGGGCCCACAGCCGTTTCAGCACACCCACCGCCGCCGCGGACCTGTTGGCGCTTCCCACGGCGGTCTCCTCGCCGCGGTCGGCCGTGATGGCCGGCCCTCCGATTCCGCTCACCCAAGCCCCCGGATTCCCTGGGTCGGTCCTACCGGCCCCGACGCGGCGCACAGCGCAGCATATTGTCACACATCAATGCCACCCCGTCACGGACGGCGACGGGCGCGGCCTGTGGTCGCCGTGGCACAAGATAGTCCACGCCGGGTAGCAGTGGCGGACCCGTCGTCAGGCCTTGATCCACCACGTGACCCACCTCGCAGGTCCTTGCCCCTGACGTCAACGTGAGGTTTTACCGTGGCGGTATGCAGATCAACGGCACAAAAGTTCTCGTAACCGGCGCCAACCGCGGTCTCGGCAAGGCCTTCGCCGAGGCTTTGCTCGCCCGCGGCGCCACCACCGTCTATGCCAGCGCCCGCCGCCTCGACAGCATCAACATCCCCGGCGTCGTCCCGCTCCAACTGGACATCACCGATCCGGCCTCCATCGAAGCCGCGGCGGCCGAGGTGGGTGACCTCGACATCCTGATCAACAACGCCGGCATCTCCACCGAGGCCCCGCTGCTGGGCCCCTCCACGGACAACATCCGCCGCGAGTTCGAGACCAACTTCTGGGGCACCCTCAACGTCACCCGCGCCTTCGCCCCCCGCCTGGCCGGCGGCGCCATCCTCAACGTCATCTCGGCGCTGAGCTGGTACGCGTTCGCCCCCTCCAGCAACGGCTACGCCGCCTCCAAGGCCGCGGAATGGTCCCTCACCAACGGCATCCGGCTCGAGCTGGCCGACCAGAAGACCCAGGTCACGGCCCTGGCGCTGGCGATCGCCGACACCGACATGATGGCGGGTTACGACATCCCCAAACTTCCGCCCCTCGAGGTGGTCACCAAGGCCCTGGACGGGCTGGAGGCGGGCAAGCTCGAAGTAATCGCCGACGCTCCCACGGCCAACGTCAAGGCTTCGCTCTCCGGCGACCCGGCCCTCTTCTACGCCGACATTCCGGCCGCCCTCTTCAGCTAGCGGTTTCCAGCTTCGTACGCCCGGCCCGGACGCGCTCGCCGCCCGGTGTCGTGAGCCGGCAACGCAGGCACGTTGCGCTCACGGCGCTGGAGCCGGCGAGCTTCCGTGTCCCTACCGACTCTCGAAAAAGGGCCTCATACTCGCAACCCCGTCGGGTCGCCCACGCCTTTCCACCACTCGCCGAGATGGGCGCATCAACCCGAAGATCAGCGATGGCCGACTCTTGCATCACGTCAGGGGGACGTGACCTGCACCTGCGCTGCCGGCTCACGGCACCAGAGCTGGACTCAACCCCGTTGCCGCCGGGATCAAGCGCAGGGTGGGTTCACCCTCCGCGGTGAGTTCGGCGAGCACGCTGAACCCCTCGTCATCCGTATCGTCGACGACCGAGCCTTCGATCGGCTCCTTCGTCCAACAGCTGCGGATATTTCTCCAGCAGGAACCGGCGGCGGTAAGCCATCTCGGCGCGTCGACGATGCCCTCCAGAGTGGTCCAGTTGAGGGTGCCGCCGATCAGAATTCCGGCTACTGGCACGACCTTGCCGAGGCCCTTCTTTCCCGGCACCAGGCTCGAGCGAGCCGCGGTTCACGCAATGCCACATTGCAGGCGGCGTCGCCGAGTGTGTTGATCGAGAGTCGTCGTGGTCGTCAACCCGGGACCGGGAGATGCCAGCTCCTCTCCGCCTACTCGCGACGTTCGGTCACTTCGCCATCGCCTCCGTGCCCGGCGAGACGATTTCGACGAGAGGATCGGAGACCGCCGGCGACTTCGCGGCCAGAGTGAGCGTCAGCCGTTGGCCCGGCCTGAACGCCGCTGTCCGTAGTCCCGGTGCTCTTTGCTGTGCCCCACTCACCACCGGTGCACCTCGACCAGCTGGGCATCACTCCTGCCTCCGGGATGTCAAAAACGTGCCACAGGCGCCGCTGCCTCGCCAATGGTGGCAGAACTTTGACATCGCAGGATCAAAAGTTCCGGCGCGTATCCAGGGATATCGCGCCTCGGCCGGGTCGGTGGCTACAGAGTTGGAACAGTTGAGAAATGTCAGAGCAATGACGCAGGGCCAGTCTGCTCTCACTAGCAACAGCCGACGGCACGGGCGGGAAGCTCGGGACGCCGGCGGCTCGCCCAGGACGTCTACCTCCGCACCGTCCGCCGTGCCGCGACCCCGGCGTCACGCACCCTCCACCAGGAACGGAGCTCTCACATATGTCATCCACCAGCAAGCGGATGCGCGCGCTTGTAGCCACGGGCGCCATCGGAACGACCATGGCCCTCGTGCTCGCCGGCTGTGGCGCCCGAGCGGGCGACGACACGGCCGGCGCCGGGTCGTCCGCGGCAGCCAGCTGCGTCGACACCTCCGGCGACACCGTCAAGCTGGGCTTCCTCAACTCCCTGACCGGCGGCATGGCGATCTCCGAGAAGACCGTCTCGAACGTGCTGCACATGGCCGCCGACGAGATCAACGCCGACGGCGGGATCCTCGGCAAGAAGATCGAGTACGTCCAGGAGGACGGCGCTACCGACTGGCCCACCTTCGCGGAGAAGACCGAGAAGCTGCTCACCCAGGACTGCGTCGCCGCGATCTTCGGCGGTTGGACCTCGTCCTCCCGCAAGGCCGTGAAGCCGGTCGTCGAGAAGTTCAACGGCCTCTTCTTCTACCCGGTGCAGTACGAGGGCCTCGAGTCCTCGCCGAACATCTATTACACCGGCGCGACCACGAACCAGCAGATCATCCCGGCGATGGACTTCCTCGCCGCCAAGGGGGTGAAGACGCTGTTCCTCGCGGGCAGCGACTATGTGTTCCCCCGTACCGCGAACGCGATCATCAAGCTCTATGCGGCCAGCCTCGGCATCAAGATCGTCGGCGAGGAGTACGTACCCCTCGACAAGGACGACTGGACCAGCCAGGTGGCGAAAATCGCCGCAGCCAAACCGGACTTCATCTTCAACACCATCAACGGCTCGTCGAACGTCGGCTTCATCAAGGCGTACTACGACGCCGGCCTCACCCCCGCGAAGACGCCGATCATCTCGGTGTCGATCGCCGAGGAGGAGGCGCCGGCCATGGGCCACGAGGTCACCGGCAACTACGCGTCCTGGAACTACTTCCAATCGCTCAAGACCGACACCAATCCGGAGTTCATCAAGAGCTGGAAGGCCTATCCCAGCAGCAGCGGCGTCACGTCCGACCCGATGGAAGCCGCCTACATCTCGCTGTACCTGTACAAGTCCCTCGTCGAGGCGGCCGGGTCCTTCGAGGTCAACGCGGTGAACGCGGCAGCGAAGTCGAAGACCATCACGTTCGACGCACCGGAGGGCAAGGTCACGCTCGACGGCGAGAACCACCACATCTCCAAGCCGGGCCACATCGGACGGATCAACGCCGACAACCAGTTCGACATCGTCTGGTCCTCCGACAAATTCATCGAGCCCGACCCGTACCTCGAGGGCTACGACTGGTTCCCGGCGGACATCCGCAAGCAGCTCACGGACGCGGCGGGCTGATCACCCCGGGTCGCGTGTCAGCGATGGCACGCGACCCGTCCCCCTCCATCGAGACGCTAGAGAGAGCGAACGCACGTGGACGCATTGATCGCACCACTGCTGAACGGCAGCGCCCAAGGCGCGCTGCTCCTGCTCGCCGCGCTGGGCCTCTCGCTCACCTTCGGCCAGATGGGCGTGATCAACATGGCCCACGGCGAGTTCCTCATGATCGGCGCCTTCGCCGCCTACCTCGTCCAGCAGGTCATCACCGCCGGCGGCCTGTCGATCCCGGTCGCCCTGCCGGTCGCGTTCGTCGTCGCCGGACTGTTCGGCCTCCTGCTGGAGGTAACCATCATCCGCCGGATGTACCGCCGGCCCCTGGACACCCTGCTCGTCACGGTCGGCGTCGGCCTGATCCTTCAGCAGGCGGCACTGCAGATCTTCCCGTCCCAGGGCGTCCCGGTGGAGAAACCGCCCTGGCTCGACGGGCAGCTGACCATCCTCGGCTACAACTGGCCGCTGCGGCAGGTGTTCACCATCCTGCTCGCGACCGTCTGCGTCGCCGCGCTGTCGGCCTGGCTCAAGTACACCTCGTTCGGCCGCCGCATCCGGGCGACCGTGCACAACCGGGACCTTGCCGAGACCACGGGGATCTCGACCCGCAGCATCGACCGCCTGACGTTCTTCGTCGGGTCGGGTCTGGCCGGGGTCGCCGGCGTGGCCGCGTCGCTCATCGGCGGCACGAACTCCCAGATGGGCGCGCAGTACGTCATCCCGGCCTTCCTCGTCGTCGCCGCCGGCGGCATCGGCCAGCTCAAGGGCACCGTCATCGCCGCGTGGGCGGTGGGTGTCGCTCTCTCGTTCTTCGCGTACTGGACGACCGGCAGCCTGGCGCAGGTGCTCGCCTTCATCCTCGTGATCGTCTTCCTGCAGCTGCGCCCGCAGGGCCTGTTCACGGTGCGAACCAGGAGTCTGGCATGACCAAGCTGAAGCCATGGATCTCCCTCAGCGGCATCGGGATGTTCGCCGTCCTGCTCCTCGCGGTCGCCCCTCTCGTACTCACCGATCACTGGATCAACAACCTCGGCAAGTACTGCTGCTGGGCCATCGCCGCCGTCGGCATCGGCCTGGCCTGGGGCCGGGGCGGGATGCTGGTGATGGGACAGGGGGTGTTCTTCGCCCTCGGCGCCTATTCAATGGCCATACATCTCACACTCGAGACTGCCGGCGACCGGGTCCCCGGGTTCATGGTGCTCTACGATCCGCTCGCGCCACTCCCGATGTTCTGGGAGCCGTTCCGCAGCGCGGGGTTCACCCTGCTGGCGATCGTGCTGCTCCCGGTGATCGTGGCCGGCGCCCTCGGCTACGCGCTGTTCAAGCGCCGGGTCAAGGGCGCCTACTTCGCGATCCTGACGCAGGCGCTCGCCGTCGCGCTGGCCACCCTGATCAGCTCCACGATCCGCGAGACCGGCGGCGACACCGGGCTCAGCGACTTCAAGTACTTCTTCGGCTTCGTCCTGAACGACCCGGCGAACAAGCTGATGGTGTACCTCATCGCGGCCGCGCTGCTCATCGTGTGCCTGCTCGCGGTGCGGCAGTTCTACCGCAGCCGCTTCGGTGAGCTCCTCGTCGCCACCCGGGACGCGGAGGAGCGGGTGCGTTTCCTCGGCTACGACCCGGCCAACGTCAAGCTCGTCGCCTTCGTCGTCTCCGCGCTGATGGCCAGCATCGGCGGAGCGATGTTCGTGCCCATCGTCGGCATCATCACCCCGGCCGAGATCGGCGCCGCCGCCTCGATCCTCATGATTGCGGGCGTTGCCTTCGGCGGCCGCGCGTCACTCTTCGGCCCCGCGCTCGGCGCGATGGCGGTCGGATGGGGACAGTCGAGCCTCGGCTCGACCTGGCCCGACGGCTGGACGTACATCCTCGGTCTGCTGTTCATCGTCGTCATCCTCTTCCTGCCGAACGGGTTGTCGTCGCTGCCCGCGAAATTTGCTGCGGCACGCCGGAAGCCGGACGTGCCGCCTACTCCGGTAATCCCCGCCGCCGAGCTCGAAGAGGTCAGGTCGTGACCGCCTGCACCGAGCGGCACTTCCGTGAGTTGCACGCCCAGGCTGCAGGCGAGGGCCAGAAGGGCACGACAAAGGAGGTTCAGTCGTGACCGCCTGCACCGAGCGGCACTTCCGTGAGTTGCACGCCCAGGCTGCAGGCGAGGGCCAGAAGGGCACGACAAAAGGGGCTCAGTCATGACCGACGCTGCACTCGTTGTCACGGATCTCCGTGTCGAGTTCTCGGGTTTCGTCGCCGTCGGCGGCGTCTCCTTCGACGCGCACCCCGGCGAGGTCCGGTTCCTCATCGGCCCGAACGGCGCCGGCAAGACGACCTGCATCGACGCCATCACGGGGCTGACCAAGGGCACCGGATCGGCGCGGCTGGGCGACACGGAGCTGCTCGGCCGGCAGGTCCACAAGATCGTCCGCCTCGGGGTCGGCCGCACGTTCCAGACCGCGAGCGTCTTCGACGAGCTCACCGTGCTGCAGAACCTCGACATCGCCGCCGGGCGCCACCGCTCCTCGGCCTCGCTGCTGCGGGCCCGGCGTGGCGTCGACGCGTCGATCAAGCATGCGCTGGAGGAGACCGGCCTCACCGGCGAACTCGCCACGCCGGCCGGCATCCTGTCGCACGGCCAGAAGCAGTGGCTGGAGATCGCGATGCTGCTCGTGCAGGACGCAAAGGTGCTGCTGCTCGACGAGCCCGTCGCGGGCATGAGCCAGGACGAGCGCACCGCGACCGGCGAGCTTCTCCGGCGCATCGCGGCCAAGCGCATCGTGCTCGTGGTCGAGCACGACATGGACTTCATGCGCCGCTTCGCCACCCGGGTGACAGTGCTGCACCAGGGCCAGGTGCTTTCGCAGGGCACGGTGGCCGAGGTTCAGGCCGATCCCAAGGTGCAGGAGGTCTACCTCGGCACCGCGGGCGCCGCCACCACGGCCGCCATGGCCGTCGTGCTCGAACCGGCAGCCGTTACGCAGAGCCCGAAGGAGGACTGACATGCTCGAGCTGACCGACATCGAGGCCGGTTACGGACGTACGCAGGTGCTGCACGGCGTGACAGTGCCGACCGGCAAGGTGGTGGCCGTGCTCGGCCACAACGGCGCCGGCAAGACGACCCTGCTGCGTCTCGCAATCGGCCTCATCAAGCCGTCGAAGGGCCGCGTGCTGTTCGACGGCGAAAACATCGCGTCGCTCGCCCCCAACCAGCGCGTTGCTCGCGGCATGGCGTACGTGCCGCAGGGTCAGCAGGCGTTCAGCCAGCTCACGACGCTGGAGAATCTGCAGCTCGCCGCGGACGGGCGCCGGCGCGGCAAGGCTCTCATCGACGCGCAGATGGCCCGCTTCCCCGCTCTGGAGAAGTTCGCCACCCGGAAGGCGGGCCTGCTCTCAGGCGGGCAGCGCCAGCAGCTCGCGATCGCCCGCGCCCTCATCACCGAGCCGAAGCTGCTCATCCTCGACGAGCCGACCGAGGGCATCCAGCCCACAATCGTCGCCGAGATCGAGCACACCATCATGCAGCTGGCCGACGAGGGCATCAACGTGCTGCTCGTCGAGCAGCACATCGGCTTCGCCCTCGAGGCCGCCGAACGCTATGTCGTGCTCGCCTCGGGCTTCGTCGCACAGACCGGCGAGGGCGGTCTGGCCGCCGCTTCCACCGTGCGAGCAGCCATGGCGATCTGACCCGACATGCCCGGCTTCCACGCCGGAAATGCCGTCGTAACACCGGACAGGGAGGATCCCCCACGCGAAGGTGCCTTAGGGGATGCCACTGTGTCGACGGACAACGCGCGTGCGGCCGCGGAGGACAGCCTCGAGGACTACGCCTTCCGCTATGTGCCACGCACGTTCCGGCGCTGGAGCGCGGCCTCCGTCGGCGCGACCGCCCTCGGGTCCATCGCATTCCTCGCCGACTTCTCGATCGGCGCGAGCATCGGCATCGACCACGGCACGGACAACGCCGTGCTCGGCATCCTGTTCGCGTCGGTCATCATCCTCATCGTGGGCGTGCCCGTCGCCTACTATGCCGCTCGCTACAACCTCGACCTCGACCTGATCGCCCGTGGCTCGGGATTCGGCTACTACGGATCGATGATCACGACCGTGATCTTCGCGGGCTTCACCTGCATCTTCTTCGCCTTGGAGGGCGCCATCATGGCGCAAGGGCTGCAGGTGGCGACGGAGCTGCCGCTGTGGCTCGGCTACCTCATCTCGACCGTCGTCGTGATCCCGATCGTCATCTACGGCATGCGGGCGCTGGAGCGACTGCAGTTCTGGACCACGCCCCTGTGGCTCGCTCTCGCCCTGCTGCCGCTGCTGTGGATCCTCGTCTCCGACCCCGGGTCGGTGCGCGCCTTCACGTCGTTCACCGGCAACTCCGACGGCTCGGTCAGCTTCGGCGCCGTCGTCTCGAGTGCGGCCGTGTGCTTCGCCCTTACTCCGCAGCTGGCCGAACAGATCGACTATCTCCGTGCCATGCCGCCGCGCACGCCGTCGAACGCCCGCTCGTGGTGGACGTCGTTCGTGTTCTCCGGCCCGGGCTGGATCATCTTCAGCGGCACCAAGCAGGTGATCGGGGTGTTCCTCGCCGTCTACCTCCTCGTGAAGGTCGAACCCGATCTCGGGCACCGCGCGGCCGAACCGGTCAAGCAGTTCGTCGGGATGTATCAGACCCTCGTCCCCGACTGGCTCGCGATCATCCTCGCCGTCGTGCTCATCGTGGTCGCGCAGGTGAAGATCAACGTGACGAACGCGTACTCGGGCTCACTCGCGTGGTCGAACGTCTTCACCCGGGTGGCGAAGCACTACCCGGGTCGTACGGTATTCGTGCTCTTCAACCTCGTGATCGCGTACGTGCTCATGATGTTGGATGTCTTCACTCTCATCACCTTCGTGCTGAGCCTGTACGCGAACGTCGTCATGGCGTGGCTCGTGACGATTGCCACCGATATCGCCATCAACAAGTCGTTGCTGCACATCTCGCCGCGCTACCCCGAGTTCCGTCGCGGCATGCTGCACGACTGGAACCCGGTGGGGCTCGTGTCGGTGGGGCTCGCCTCGGTGCTGTCGCTGCTCGCGTTCGCCGGGCTGCTCGGCGCCGCGGTCAAGCCGTTCTCGGTGCTCATCGCGATCGGCGTCGCGGCCGTCGCCACACCGGTCATGGCCGTCGCCACGCGGGGGCGCTACTACCTGCGCCGCCGCTCCGACGGCATCGACTCCCCCCGGTTCGACGACGACGGCAACCCCTCGGGCGAGCGGCTCCGCTGCCATGTCACCGGGTACACCTTCGAGCGGCCGGATATGCTGGCCTCGGCTGAGAGAGGACCCCACGGCCAGGTGCAGTACGTCTCGTCGCTGGCGCTCACACTCGACGATTCCGACCGCTACGTGCTCCCGCCGGAAGTTACCGGGCCCCCGCGCTGGGCGACCGCCCGCAGAGCATCGCAACGACGGGGGGAGACGTGATGGAGGAGTCGGTCGACACCGCGACCGCAATTCTCGCGAGCGCCGCGGTGCTGCTGCGCGAGCGCATGTTCGACGACATCTCGTATCGTGCCCTCGCCGACGAGGTCGGCATCTCGGAACGCACGATCTACCGCCAGTACCCCACACGCGCCCACCTGCTCGCCGCCCTCTCGAACTGGATCGAGCAGACCAGCTTCCCGCTGCCGCCGTTCGTGACCGTGTCCGATTTTCGCGCTGCCGTCCACCAGCGCTTCCGGGCCTTCGACGCGTTGCCCGCGTACGCGTACGTCAGCGCCCGGGCATCCGCGATCTCGCCGACGCTCGACACCGAGCCGGCCTACATCACCCGTGCGATCGAAGCGATGATCGACGTGGCGGCGCCGACGCTCAACCGGCGGGATCGGCGGCGGGTCGCGGCATCCTTGCGCTACTTCTCGTCGGCGATGTTCTGGGCGCGCCTGCGTACGGGCTTCGACCTGGATGCCGGCGACATCTGCGACTCGTTCGATCGCGCCGTCGACACCGTGCTCGCCAAGCTTCCCGACCCGACGTGGGCGGAACCGTGACCGGGTCGATGGCCGTGGAGGAGCTGAGCGGCACGCAAGCGGCCATTCTCGCCGCCTACGCCGAACTGATCGAGGAGGTCGGCAGCGACGACGTGTCGTACCGGGTCATCGCGCGCCGGGCCGGCATCGCCGAGCGCACGGTGTTCCGCAACTACCCCACGCGCGTCGATTTGCTGCTGGCGAGCGCAGCGTGGATCGAGGCGACGCTGTTCGCACGCGAGGAGTCGCATTCGATCTTCGACCTCCCCCTCGCGATCCGCGACGCGATGCAGCGGTACGACGCGCGACCGGAGCTCGCGCACGTCGTCGCGGAGACGGCGATGCGCGGCGGCAGCGGCGCGGCGCCGTCGCCCGGCCGGGCGCAACTCGAGCGGCTGCTGGATGCCGAGGTGCCATCCCTCGACGCGGCACAGCGCAGGTCGGTCATCGCGGCGCTGTCGCACCTCGACTCCGTCGGGACCTGGGTGACGTTCCGCCGCGAGTTCGGTATGGACCGGCGAGACATCGCCGACGCCGCCGCGTGGGCGGCGGAGGCGGTGCTCGACACCATCCGCAACCGCGTCGCCCCGTAGCGGTGCGCATAAGCCCAGCTCGCGGCGGCGCGTTTCGCGGATTCCGCACCTGGACGGACATGCCGCCGCCCCTGGGCCGCGTTCCGGTTGTCCGGTCACTCGCGTAAGTCAGCGACCGAGGAAATCGATGATCGCGGAGCGGAAGTCCGGACTGCTGCCGATGACATCGTGCCCGCCCTCGACCAGGCACAAGCGAGCGCCGGTGATGGCCCCGGCCAGAATGTGTGGGCGTTCGGCCAGAGGGTCGGTGTCGCCGGCGATGACGAGTGTCTCGGCGGTGGCGGCGGCAAGGTCGATGCCGGCGCGATGCACAGCGCGGGCCTGCGCGGCCAGCGACGGCAGGTCGCCACCGAGCATCTCGGCGTGCATCCGCAGGCTGGCGATCTCGGGCGGCAGGTCGCCGGGGTCTTCGGCCAGAAAGGCATGAGCCAGCCGATCACTCGATAGCGCGCGCGTGTCCACGCCTCCGACTTCGACAATGCCCGCACCTACTCCACCGACGACGAGCCGGCGGATGGTGGTCAGCTCGGCCGCGGCGAGCAGGGCGACGACCGCTCCCATCGAGTAGCCGACGAGATCTATGGCGGGCGCATCGAGCAGCGCTACGACGTCGAGAAGGTCGTCGGCCATCCGCCGCTCACCGTAGCGAGTGGCGTCGGGCGACTTACCGGATCGGCCGTGGCCGCGTGCGTCGACCCCCACGACCCGGCGTCCGGCGGCGGTGAGACCGGCGACCGTGCCCGGGATCAGCCAGTCAGCCATCGTGTCGGCGGTGAAACCGTGCTGCAGCACGACGGGTATCGGGTGAGTGCTGACGCCGGCATCGGGCTCCCAGCAGTGATAGGCAATCGTTGTGCCATCGTCGACGACCACGGTGGCGGTACTCGACAGGACAGAGGCCGCCGGCGCGGACTCGATCCGAACATTCGCCGCGGTCAGGTCGTCAGTCACAGCGCCTCCGGGAAAGCCGATGCGATGAAGAATCACAGCCCTCCCGACGGTGCCGGACCTTCCGGAAGTCAGCAAGGAAACCGCGCTGCTGGATCGCCGGCCGGAGGACGCAAGCCCGACGAAGGCGCCACCGGACCACTCGGCGCCACCACCGCACCGTGGGGTCTGGGGTCGCCCCCAGGAAAATACAGTGGGGCGGGCGGGACTCGAACCCGCGACCGAGGGATTATGAGTCCCCTGCTCTAACCCACTGAGCTACCGCCCCTTACCGGCGGCGATCCTAACCCGTGCCGCACAGCCACAGCCAGCGATCTCCCGCGCCGCGAGCAGGGAACACCGACGAATCAGGCGTGTACGTGGGTTCCCAGCCAGGAAAGCACAGCCCCGGCCGTACGCCATCCGCCCGCCAGGGCGCCCTGGATCGAGGGGCTGTCGCGGTGGTCGCCCGCCACGAACAGGCCGTCGCCGAGGTCGACCGGTTTGCGCAGGTTGAGCTGGGGCACCCGGGCCGCCGGCAGCGCGTTGGGGATGCTCACGACCTCGAGCAGTTCCCAGTCGTCGGTCGGCGCACCGTACAGGCGGGAGAGCTCGACCCGGATCACTGTCTCGGAGGCCGGTGACGGCGCCGACACCCCGACGACCGAGGCGGCGATGAGTGACTTGCCGCTGGGTGCGTATTCGGGGGCGGCGTTCGACACGACGAGCGTGTTGGCGATGATTTCGCGCCGGTCGCCGTCGAGGATCAGGGTGGGCTCGTCGATGGGGGCTCGGTCGGCGCCGAAGTAGAACGTTGTCAGCCCGTGCATGTCGGGGCGCGGCAGTTGGGGCAGCAGTTCCGACGCGGAGACCGGGTCGGTGGCGACGATGACGGCCCGGCATCGCAACTCGCCACCCTCGGTGATGACCATGCCGGGGGCGACCTCGAGCGTACGGGCGCCGATGAGCAGTTGCGGGTAGGGCAGGGGACCGGCGATAGCCGCAGGCAGGGCCGCCATTCCGGCCGCCGGCACGCCCAGGCGCCCGCGTGCGAACGACCTCAGGATCATCGCGAACACGTGACTCGACGTGTTCAGCGAGCGGTCGCCGAAGACTCCGGAGAGAAACGGCCGCAGCACCTCTTCGATCATGCGGTGCGACAGGCCGGCCTTGCGCAGCATCTCCTGCGTCGTCATTTCGCGCGCCTCGAGGAGCCGGGACGCGGGCAGCGTGGCGCATTTGGTGGCGAGCGCCGCGAACTTGAGGCGGTCACTGAGCGTGCCGACGCCGGAGGTCAGCGTCTGCGCCGTCGCGAGCGGTTCCCGCACCGGATTTTCGAGCCGGTGCAGCTCACCGCCGCGGCGCACCAGCACGCCGGACGTGAAGTAGCGCATGTCGAGCGCGTCGACGTCGACCAGCGCGGGCAGCCGCGGATACGCCGTGTTGAGGATCTGGAAGCCCCGGTCGAAGTGCCACCCGTCCACGACGTCGGTGGTGACCCGCCCGCCGATCCGGTCGGAGGCCTCCACCAGCAGCCATTCCACCCCCGCCCGATCAAGCCGGCGGGCAGCGGAGAGCCCGGCGAGACCGCCGCCGACGATGACGACGTCCACCTCAACAGGCTGCGACACGGGCACCTCACAAGGGGACGAACAAGGCAGACTCAGAGTAACGGCGGTGGGTGGTCACGGCAGCAGAAAGACGAAGACGTACGCCTGATCACCCGGCCCTGGTTCCCCGAGGGGCTACCCGGGGCCGGTCCTAGGCAACCCCGCTTTCGGCCGTTGCCGTGGTCCGTAGCCGGTCCAGAACGACGACCAAGGCGTCGACGTCCGCCTCGGGGAACAGGTCCTCCGGTCCGCCCGGCGCGATGGTGGTGAACGGTGCGTCGTACAGATCAGCGGTATTGATCAGTCCGCGCCGTGACACCACGTCGGTCAGCAGGTTGAGGAAGTGAAGCTGGTTCGCGCTGAGGTTCCGGCCCGCCTGGAACTCGTCCAGGGCGGCGCCGGCGGCTTCCCGGTCCAGCCCGGTCAGCGAGCGCAGGAAGAGTCCGAAACCCTCGTGGCCGGCGGCCGCGGCGGCGACGTCCTCCTCGGTACCGAACCCGGAGGTGAGGAAGATCTCGCGAAGAGTCTGCAGGTCCGTCCCGGTGATCTGCAGATTGCGGCGCAGTTTCTGCACGGCCAGATTGTCTTCGTGGCTGCGCAAGTAGACCCGCACCTTGGCCTCGAAGCGGTTCTTGTCCGTGCCGACCACGCTGCCCGGCAGGTCAACTTCGCCGAGTTCGCCCAGCTGGTCCTCGAAGTCGGTGTAGACCACGGCGCGGCGGGTCTTCTCGATCAGGCGTACGAGGCCGCGGATCTTCCGGCGCATCGTTTCGAGCATTGGCAGCGTGACGTCGATCCACCACTCGTCGCCGGCCACCTCGGCGAGCAACTGCTGCTGGGCCGCGACGGCGGGAATGGTGGTCTGGCCGAGCAGCGCGTCGGCGATCCGCTGGGCCTGGGTGCGGAGGGCGTCGAAGCCGGGCTCGGCGCCGAGGACGGCGAGTTGCAGCCGCAGGGTCAGTAGGTCGAACCGCTTGGCCTCCTCGCCGTCGTCGTCGGCGCGGAAGGCGGTCGGCAGCGGCGCGAGATGCTCGATCACCTCGTGGTGCCGTTCGGCGGTCAGCGGCCGGTGCCACGCGGTGGGGTCGCCGTACTGTTCGACCTGCCGCCGGTGCGGGCGGACGAGCACGTTCTCCGGGTCCATGCCGCGGACCTCGACGTTGAGCCGGCGCGCGACCTCCCAGCGCATCTCGCTGTCCGACTGCGGCTCGTCCGGCGGCGTCGGCGGCTGGCCGATGTCCTCCAGCATGCGGTCCAGGGCCAGCACCAGGTCGGCGCGGCGGCTGAAGAGCCGCTGGCCCAGGGAGGGCGCGACCTTGCCCTCGGCGCGATCGAGACCCGAGTTGAAGAATTCGACGTTCTGGCACAGGTCGAAGACGAGGAAACCCTGTTTGTCGTGCCCGGGTCCGAACAGATCGGGGCACAGGCGGGTGCCGCGGCCGATCATCTGCCAGAACTTGGTCTTGGACCGTACGAGCTTGAAGAAGACCAGGTTGACCACCTCGGGCACATTGATGCCGGTGTCCAGCATGTCGACCGAGATGGCGATGTGTGGCGCCTTGTCGTGCAGCGTGAAGTTGTCGATCGCACTTTGAGCGAAGTTCGTCGAGTGGGTGATGACTTGCGCGAAGCTGCCCGCGTGCTCGGGGAACGCCGCGTTGAAGCGCCGATAGATGAAATCGGCGTGATCCTGGTTCTTTGCGAAGACGATGGTCTTGCCGAGCCGGTCGCCGCCGGCCACCTTGACGCCGTACGTCATCAGGGTGGCGAGCGCCTTGTCGACCGTGTCGGCGTTGAAGAGAAACTTGTTCAGCTCCTCGGAACTGACCTCGGCGGGCACGGCGCCGTCGTCGTCCCACTCGAGGGCGTCCCACTCGTCCTTCTCCTCGTCGGTGAGGTCGTCGTAGCGGATGCCCTGCCGCTGGAACTTGAGTGGCACGTCGACCGTACGGGGAGCCACCAGATAGCCCTCGGAGACCGCTTCCTCGAGGCTGTAGGAGTCGGTGGGCACGCCCCGCTCGAGGTGGAAGAGCTGGTACGTGTTCCGGTCGATCTCGTCCTTGGGGGTAGCCGTCAGCCCGACGAGGAGCGCGTCGAAGTAGTCGAAGATAGCTCGGTACTTCTGGTAGATCGACCGGTGCGCCTCGTCCACGACGATCAGGTCGAAGTAGCCCGGCCCGAATCGGCGCCGGTCCCCGTCCATCTCGTGGAGCAGGCCCATCATCGTCGGGTAGGTGCTGACCACCACCCGGGCGTCCGAGTTCTTCTCGGTCAGCAGGTTGACCACCGGCATGCCGGGCAGGTGGGCCTTGAAGGCGTTCACGGCCTGCGTGACGAGCGCCTTGCGGTCGGCCAGGAACAGAACCCGTTTCACCCAGCCGGCCCGCGCTAGCTGGTCCACGAGCGCGATCACCGTACGGGTCTTTCCCGACCCCGTCGCCATGACGAGAAGCGCGTGCCGCTGCTTCTTCTCGAACATCTCACCGATCCGCCGGATGGCCCGGGCCTGGTAGTGCCGGTTGGCAATGTCGTCGTTGATCTGCACCCCGGACAGCGCCTGCCGGCCCGCTCGCCGCTGGATGGCCAGGCGCAGCTCGGTCTTGGTGTAGAAGCCCTGAACCGGTCGAGGTGGGTAGGTCAGATCGTCCCAGAACACGGTCTCGTAGCCGTTGGTGTAGAAGATCAGCGGCCGCTGCCCGAACTGCTGCTCCAGCGCGTCGGCGTAACACTTGGCCTGGTGCTGGCCGCTCTGCGGGTCACGGGTGGCGCGCTTGGCCTCGACGACGGCGAGCGGCTTGCCGTCGTCGTCCCACAGCACGTAGTCGACCTTGCCGCTCCCGCTCTTGCTGGCCGACAGCGGCAGGCCGGTGACGGGGAACTCGCGGTCCTGCTTGCTCTGCAGGGTCCACCCAGCTTCGCGCAGAAGCAGATCGATCACGAAGACGCGGGTTTCCGCCTCGTTGTAGTCGTGTTCGTCGGGCCGGGCCTCGTTGGCCGCCCGGGCCGTCTTGATCTCCGCCCGAAGTTTGGCGATCTCCGCGTCGAGGTCCTGGTTGCGCTTGCGTTCCTCGGCCAGCGCGGCTTGCTGCCGTTCGAACTGCTGAGCCTGTTTCTGCAGAGCCGCCAGCTGCTGCTGACGCCGCTCGGCCGGCCGCGGAACGATGCTGCTGTCGAACTGCAGACCGGTGGCCGGCACGTTCTGAGGATCCCGGGCGTATCGGCGAGCGATCCAGTACAGAACCTGGAACAGCTCGCCGACCACCTGGATGGCGTCGCTCTCGGGTACCTTGGCCGGCCGGTGGACCGCCTTGTTGCCCAGCTTCCGGATCAGATCCATCTTGGTGCGGATCGCCGGTCCCGCGAGCGTCAGCATCGACGGTTCCTCGATCATCCCGGACAGATCGTTCCGGTAAGGCACGCGCAGGTTACCCTCGGCCTGATATAGCCAGGTCAGCGCCAGCTCGAGGCACCGGCGAGCGTAGAAGCAGGCGGTTCGCGGGTCGGCCACGGCGGTGTGCTCGGCCCGCGCGGCCTCGTCGAAGAGCTCCGGCCATTCCGCCTCAAGAAACGCAAAGTTCCCCATGTCTGACCACACTCCCCGGCGCCAATGCCCGCTGTCCGGCCACCACTTTATAACTCACCCGTGAAAGCCCTGGTTCGCAATGAGGCGAACAGGGCTTCCGATTCTCCCAGCGATTCGAGGTAATGATGCTTGGTCCCCGTGACTGCCGCCAGGCGGGTAGCGAAGTGTTGCTGCAGCGACAGCGGCGGGACGAGCAGCGGGAAATCCCTCAACTGATTCGCGTTGATGGAGGCGATGCCCGTGGTCTGCTTAGCGGCCCGGAGAAAATAGTTCTTTCCCCGCGGCGACGACATCAGCCAATTCAGGAAGACGGGGTCCATGCGCTGTGCGTCAGTGACCCGAACCCGGAAAATATGATTCTGGTGAATGCATTCCGGCAGTTCGTTCCGCCACAGGGTGCCCCGGCCGAGTTTGTCGGGGTCGCCGCCCTCGGTGAGCAGCAGGTCGCCGTCGGCCAGCCGATAGCGATCGATCTCGTCGGCCGACGCGTCGATCGTCCTGATGTTGGCCAGGCTGAGCTTCTTGTCCTGGACATTGGCCACCGTGACGTACGGCACCGGCCGGAGCGGAACCTGGGGGACCTTCCGACCCTTGGTGATCCCGGAGCTGACCAGAGCGACGTCGGCCAGCTTCAACGCATCGTCGAACCCGCCGCTGTTGGTCAGGGTGTTGCCGAACATCTCTTGAAAGATCGCCACCGCGAGCGCCTCGACTTGCACAATCGCCGCTCGGCGCTGGACTCGTAGCGTCTCCGCGGCCGTCAGTGTCCGGACAATCCGCTGCTGCTCCGGAAGCGACGGAACCGGGATGTCCAGATCGGCCAGGAAGGCTTCCGGGACGCGGCGCTGTCCGCCGCTGCCTGTCATGCGTCTCTCACCGACCATGCGGACGGCCGGCCGGCGCAGGAAGGCGAGCAGGTATTGCGGGTCGACCACCCGCCAGTCCGGCCGGACCACGTGGAACTCGGTCGAGCCCGCCCCGTGCGGATGCTGGAGGCGGGCAATGGCGATCTTCCCGTTCTCGAAACATGGCGTGATCTTGGCGACCAGGATGTCGCCGTCCATGAATTGGGTGTATCCCTTGGCGGTCTCGGCGTATGACCGTTCCAAGCCGGCGACCGTGGTGCCGGATTCCGAGTCCACGCCGGACATCGCGACGAACGACACCGGCGTCTCCGGGCCGGGCCGGAGGCGAAGTCTCGGATTGAGCTCGGCGACCTCGTGTAGTTTGCGGGTGGGCAGACTCAATTCAGCATCCCCTTGAGCACCGACAGGTTCTGCTGAATATCGGCCTCGATCCGATCCAGCTCCTCGAGGATTTCCGCCGGCGCCCGGTGCTCCGTCTCTTCCAGAATCACTTCTTTGTACCGGTTGAGGCTGAGGTCGTAACCGCTCGCTTGAATCTCCTCGAGGGCAACGAAGAAGCTCTGCTCCGTACGTTCGCGATCGCGCTCGCCCATATGTCGGCGCGACCACCGTGCGAGGATGTCGGGCAGGTTGTTCTGCGCGTGCTCCCCGGCCGAGATCGGTACGGCCGGGTTCACGCCGAGCTTCTCCGACGGGAGCAGCGGAGCGCGTTTGTCGTCCAGGCTGTAGCCGTCGGCGGTCATCTCGTAGAACCAGACCTGGTCGGTGCCGCCGCTATCCGTCCGGGTGAAGAACAGGATGGCAGTGGAGACGCTGGCGTAGGGCTTGAATACACCGCTCGGCAGCTTGACGACAGCATCGAGCTTGTGGTCGTCAACCAGGACGCGGCGTAGGTCCCGGTGTGCCTTGCTCGAGCCGAACAGGACACCCTCCGGGACGACCACCGCAGCCCGGCCACTTGGCTTGAGCAGTCGCAAAAACAGGGCCAGGAAGAGCAGTTCCGTCTTCTTGGTCTTGACGATCTGCTGCAGGTCCTTGGCTGTGGTCTCGTAGTCCAGACTGCCGGCGAAGGGCGGATTGGCCAGGATCATCGTGTACTGGCCGGCCTCCGCGGCAGCACTTTCCGCCAGGGAATCCCGATAGCGGATGTCCGGCTGCTCGACCTCGTGCAACAGCATGTTCATCGACGCGATGCGCAGCATGGTCCGGTCGAAGTCGAAGCCGTGGAACATGCTGTTGTTGAAGTGCCGCCGCTGCTCGGCGCCCAGCAGTGCGTCACGGTGTTTACGGCTGACGTATTCGGCGCTGGAAACGAGGAAGCCGGCCGTTCCGCATGCGGGGTCGCAAATTTCGTCGCCCGGTTCCGGCGCCATCATCTCGACGATGAGATCGATGACATGGCGCGGCGTCCGGAACTGGCCGTTCTGCCCCGCTGTCGCGATCTTTCCGAGCATGTACTCGTATAGGTCGCCCTTGGTGTCGGCTTCGCTGATCGGCAGGCTCTCGATCATTTCGACGACCTTGGCCAGCAGGTTCGCCGTGGGAATCGTGAAGCGGGCATCCCGCATGTGGTGCGAGTACGTGGAGTCGTCGCCACCGAGGTCCCGCAGCCACGGAAAGACGCCATCGCGAACAGTGACGAACATGTGCTCCGGCGACTCGTTCGTGAACCTCCGCCAGCGCAGCGATTCGGTCCCGTCCGTGTACAAGGGATCCTGGATCGGCTGCCCCGTGCGGTTGGCCTTGTTCTCCTTGCGGGCCTGCAAGTCATCGAGCCGCTTGATGAACATGAGGTAGGTGATCTGCTCGATCACCTCGAGCGGGTTCGAGATGCCGCCGGACCAGAAAGCATCCCAAACCCGGTCGATCTTGTTCTTGAGGTCACCGGTAATCACCGGCGCAGCCTACTCAAGCGAGATCGGCCGATCGCCGGTTCGGGTGACGCGACCGGCCGATTCCGGTCACGGCAGGTATTTCACCTCGGGGAAAGCGCGCGAAGGCCCGTCCAGCAGGCGCTGTTCGCGCCCGCGCAGGTGTTCGTCGAAGAAGGCCAGCGGATAGGCCTGGTCGATGCGTACCGCGCGGTCCGGGTCGAGGGTGCCGATCCACGAGCGCAGGTCTTCGTCGCTCATGCCGACCACCTTCGACAGCTGGGGCATCAGGATCTGCAGGTCGCTGTACGAGGAGTGCACCGCACCTTCCGCCCGCACGTCGAGGCGCCAGCCGTGCAGCTGGGTCCAGAACTGGGCGACGGCCGGGTCGGTGGCCTTGGGGAACTCGGCGGTCATCAGCATGAACGGTCGCTCGAGGCGTCCGCTCATCGCCGGCAGCATCGGGGCGTCGATGGCCAGCCCGGCCCGGACGCGCCGGTCGGTGAGCAGGACCCGGGCCGTCGCTGTGCCGCCCTTCGACCAGCCGAACATGCCGATCCGGTGTGCGTCGATCGCGCCGGTCAGCCCGTCCGGCAGGCGCCGCCGGTCGACGTCGGGATTGCGGCCGGCCGCCAGCTCCTCGATGCGGCCGACCACGAACCGGGCGTCCTGCGCGTAGTCCTCCGGCGTGAACGATCCCTCGGTCGGCGTCACCAACCGCCCGCCGGGCAGCCGGCTGTAGGCGTCGCCCAGGTGGTCGATCGCCACGACCACATATCCGTTGCTGGCCAGCTGCTGGATCATCGTCGAGTTCTCGTTGCGGTGACCGCCCGAGCCGTGCGAGAAGACCACAACCGGCAACCTTCCCCCCGTACGCCGGACCGGCGCCCCCACGTGCCCGAACGTGAGCGGCGTCGCGATCGTGTCGGCGGCGTACCCGGCGTCCACCAGATAGGTGCGCAGCAGGTCGGGGTCCATCCAGGGCGCCCGGGGATGGCGTGCGGCGTCGCGGGCCGGATACCAGACGCCGGCCATCAGTTCCCGGTGCCCGGCCTGCCCGGTGAACGGGTCGGGCCGGGACCGGTCGAGCAGGTGCAGCGCGACCGTGCCGACCTCGTACGGGCCGGTGGGCGCGGGCAATGTGAGCCGAGGCGGCGCGGCGACGGCCGGGACCGTGGCGCCCCCGATCGAGGCGACGGTGAGCGCGCCGGCGAGCGCGCCCGTGAGCAAGGTGCGACGGCTGATTGACATGGATCCTCCCCGTTCTCTCTACTATTCTCTGAGCGTATACACCGAGAGGATAGATGTCGATGGCAAAAAGGGCCGCCCGGCGCGGAAAGCACCGGGCGGCCCGAAGAGCGGGGGAGATCAGCAGGACAGGTTGCCGCCCGGGTCCACCCCGAGGATCTGGGCGAACCGCTGGTAGGCGTCGATCCGGCTCTGCACCTGGGCCGGGTTGCCGCCGTTGCATTCGAGGGCGCCGTTGATGCTGCGGATCGTCTCGCCGAACCCGGCGCCGCCGACCATCGCGGCGTGCGGGGTCATCGAGCCCGGCCCGGTCTGCGTCATCCAGTACCAGAGGCCGGTCTGCCAGGCCACCGACGCGTCGTTCTTGACCAGGTCCGGGTTGTTCAGCAGGTCGATGCCGAGCGCGTCACCGGCCGCCTTGTAGTTGAAGTTCCAGCTCAGCTGGATGGGCCCGCGCCCGTGGTAGGCGTCCTGACCGGCCGGGCACCCGTACGACTGGGAGGCGTCGCAGTAGTGCGGCCAGTTCGCCTGGTTCAGCTCCTCGACGTAGACCAGCCCGCCCGACTCGTGGTTGATGTTGGCCAGGAACGCCGCGGCTTCCCGCTTCTGCACGTCCTCGCCGCCGGCGCCGGTGAAGTCACCGAACTTGTTCATGGCGTCGAGCAGGCCCGCGTACGAGTAGAAGTCGATCCGGTTCGGGAACATCTGCTGGAACTGGGTCTCGGACACGGGCAGGGTGGCCGCCGAGGCGCTGGTGCCGGGCAGCAGGGCGGTCAGTCCCGCCGTCAGGGCCACGGCCACGGCGCCGGCCGCGGCGAGGAAACGACGCTTCATGCTCAGCCTCCGATGTTGACGTCGACGCAGGCGTAGAACGCCATCGCGGTGTCGGACACGTTCCAGCGGGCCAGCACGGTCTGCCGGCCGGTGAAGCCGTGCATGTCCACCGTGTGCGACTTGGTGGCCCCGGGCTGGGCGCCGCCGTCGTCGAACGAGGCGAGCTGGGTGTCGCCGATGAAGTACTCCCAGGTGGCGGTCGAGTGCCGGGCTGTCAGCACCCAGTTGAACGTCACCGAGTTCCCGACCGGGGCGGCCGGCCAGTTCTTGCTGCTGTCGTTGAGCACGGCGAACCGGCCGTTGCCGCCGTTGCAGTCCTTCGAGCCCTTCGTCGATTCGACGCTCTGCGGCTCGTACTGGACGTCGCCGCAGCCGGTGACCGTGCCGGCGGCGCAGTTGGCCTGGCGGCTGGGCGGGGAGGAGATGTAGCCGTGGGCCGAGGCGGGGGAGATGCCGACGGTGAGAGCGGCCACGGTGGCGCCGACGGTCAGCGCCGGCAGGGCGAATGTGCGCTTGTTCATGGAAGAGAACTCCTTCGTTCTGAAGTCGGCGGGGCGTGCCCGGGCACGCCCCGCCGTGGGGGCTCAGTTGAAGGGCGAGAGGGTGATGCCGATGGAGGCCGGGTCGCCGCTGTGCACCAGCGACTCCTGGTTGGCGACGTCGTCGAAGGCGAACGCGTACGCCTTGCCGTCGGCCATGTTCTCGTGGATCAGCTTGCCGTACAGGTTGGCCGGGGTGTTGCGGTAGAACGTGGCCGCATCCGTGCTGGGCTCGACCGGCTGCGACCCGAGGGTGCCGCGGAACAGCGCCGCGCACAGGCTGCGCGCGATCGGCCCGACGACCAGGTCGTTGGGGGCGCCCAGGTTGCCGTCGCAGCCCCACACGTTCGACGAGGTCGGCTTGGTGAAGCTGGCCACCTGTGCGCCGGTGGGGTCGGTGAAGTTCATGACGTCACCGCTGGTCCGGCCGGTGAAGACCTTGTCGGGCTGCTCGGCGAACGGCTTGACGGTGAGGTCGCTGTTCGCGTACGCGGCCCAGGCCTGATCGATGTAGCGGCCCAGGTAGTCGGGGTCGAAGCCGCCGGCGTCGGCGCCCTTGCCGGGGGCCAGTACCCGCAGCACGGTCCCGTCGGCGCGGGTCTGGATCAGCTTGGCGAACTCGGGGTCGGCCTTGAGCCCGTTGATCACGGCGTTGTGGCCGCCCCGCTTGAGTTCACCGGTCTGGGCGGTCCGCCCGTCCGAGCCGGTCACGCTGACCTTGTGCGGCACGGCGAACATGTCCACCTGCGAGCTGTTCAGCCAGACGCCGGAGTCGTTGTAGGTGAACTCGCTCCAGTCGAACAGCACGTCGCGGCTCGGGTCGCCACCGGCCCACGGAGCGGGCTGCACCAGGCCGCCGTCCTGCGAGATCCGGAAGTCCAGCTTGTCGCCGAACGCCATGTACATGCGCCCGGACAGCCCCTTGGGGACCTGGATGGTCTTGCTGGCCCCGTTGGCCGGCCCGGCGATCGACACGTCCGGCGCGGGCACCGGCGGGCTGCCGCCGGCCGGCCACGCGGTGAACGTGCCGCCCTCGTTGACATAGCCGAGCTTGCCGCCCGACTCGCCGAGCACGTAGAGGTTCACGGCCTCCCCGCGGCCGGAGTCGTTTGTGACGGTCAGGGGAAGCAGGTCGGGCCCGGCCGCGCTGGCGGACGGGACGACCGCGGCGACCCCGGCGACGGCGACGGCCGCCATGCCGAGTCCGAGCAGCGATTTCCGGTTGAGACGCATAGGCACTCCACGGTCCGGCCCCCGGATGGCACAGGCCCGGCACTGCCGGAAGGGATCCCGTACCGGCCGGAACGCTTCGGGGGCGGACACAGAAGGGGGGTGCGTCCCGGCCGTAACGCTCTGTGCATGTAGAGCGCTCTCGAAACACCATTCCCCGGCTCCTGAGCGGTGTCAATCGACACCCGTCGAGCCATAGCACACCGGCCCGCTCCCGCAAATCGACCCTGTTTTACCTGGTCGACGTCGTGCGTTGAACTTTCGGGAAAGAATATTGACGAAAGGGCAACGGCCCCGCGAATCCGCCGTACTCGGACATCAAACTGTCCGTGACCGAGCCGCGGCTCAGGTGGTCAGGAACTCGGTCACGTCGCGGCGCGGGGCGGCCGGGCCGGGATGGCCGTAGCCGATGCGCAGGGCCAGCTGGGGATAGCCGGTGCGGCCCAGGGCTCGGCCCAGTTGTTCGCGGGCGGCGGGGACCTCGATGGGCTGGCTGATCAGCGAGGCGGCCAGGCCGGCGTCCGTGAGGGTCAGCAGGACCCGTTGCAGGGCCTGACCGGCCTGCAGCTGGTCGGCCGGGCGGTCGCCCGCCGAGCCCAGCACCGCGACCAGCGGCTCGGGCTCGTAGTCGCGGCCGGGGGCCCGGCGGCGGTCGGCGAACACCCGCTGGGGCAGCAGGTCCTGGGGCTCGGGGACGGGGGCGCCGGCCGCGACCGGCACGCCGTCGGGGGCGGCGTCGGCGTGGGTCCAGCCCGCCATCTCGGACTGGTAGCGGGTGTCGCGGCGCAGGACCCGGTCGGCGCTGCGGGCGATCTCGGCGAATCCGGCCAGCGGGACCATGCCGACGAGCAGGTCGAGCCAGGCGTTCTCGGCGCGGGCGGCGTCGAGGATGCGGCGGCGGGCGTCGGCCGGCACCGGGTCGGGCCAGAACGGGGCGCGGTGGCTGTGGCGGCGCGGGACGGCGTCGTACAGGGCCTGTTCGGCATAGGTGGGCGGGCGGGAGCGGGCCGGGGTCAGACGGGCCATCAGGTCGGGGTCGGCCCGGTCGGGGCGCAGCGTCACCGTGGCCGGGGCGCCCGAGACGGCCAGGGCCAGGCGGGCGTTGAAGGTCGCGGCGCCCAGCGCGAGCCGCACCGCCCACCCCGATCGGTCGGCCACGGCAAGCCGGCGGGCCGGGTCGGCGAGGATCTCGACGGCGCCGGCGCGCAGCCGGAACTGCCACGGCTGGGAGTTGTGGAGCGAAGGTGCGCGGATGCCCGCGGCCGCCGCGCGCAGCAGGTCCTGCTGGCCATAGCCGGTCATGACTCAACCAGTGACGATCACGTCGGCGGCGTGGCGGCGCGGACGCGGCGGGAGCGGCTCGGCCGAGGCGGTGTAGCCGAGGCGCACCACCACGTACGGCTCGCCCAGGCCGGCCAGCAGCCCGCGCACCAGCAGCCGCGGCCATTCGACCTCGACGGCGTCGCTGAGCGGGGCGGTGGCCAGGCCGTCGGCGGTCGCGGCCAGCAGCAGGGCCGACAGCGCCTCACCGCCGCGCAGCAGGTCGGGCCGGGCGTCGCCGCGGCCGAAGAGGATCACGTAGGCGGCGCCCTGGTCGTGCTCGGCGCCGACGGCGAGCCCGGGGGTGTCGTCCGGCGCGAAGTCCCGTACGGGAACCCTCCGCAGACCGGGCTCCACGGCGGTGTCGGCCGGTACGCCGTCCCCCGCGCCGGCCGGACGGTGGGTCCACTCGCGCAGCTCCTGGCGGTAGTCCGGGTCGCCGAGCTCGGCGTCGCCGGCCAGCTCGGCCGAGATCGCCAGCGCGGTGATCTGGTCGGACGGCACCACGTGCAGGTACGCGCCGTTCGCCTCGACGACCCGACGCAGCCCGGTCAGCTCGGCGTCGGAGACCGCGCGCGGACCGAAGGCCCGGCGGTCGGTGCGGCGCTGCGGGATCGCGGCCGCGAGGCGCCGGTCGGCGTCCGTGGGCGGCGCCGGCGAACCCAGCTTGAGCCGGGCCACCGGACCCGAATCGGGGCGCTCGACCGAGCAGGACCAGCCGGCCGCGGCCAGCGCGGTCCGGGCGTGGTGCAGGGCGGCGCCGAGGCTCAGGATCAGCAGCCGGCCGTCGCGGTCGGTGGTCTCGAGCCGGCGGGACTCGTCGGCGTACAGCTCCATCGTGTCGCCGTCGATCCGCCAGCGCCACGGCTGGGTGTTGAAGACGGACGGGGCGTGCAACGCGGCCTGGGCGGCCAGTTCGAGCGGTGTCATGGGTTCAGCGTGCCGCCGGCGGCCCCGGCCCGATCAGGGCCGAAAGTCCCGACTCAGGGGGAGATCGGCACCCGCCAGGTGAGGACCGTCCCGCCTTCCGGGCCCGGGCCGGCCTCGAACGAGCCGCCCAGGTCGTGGGCCCGCTCGGACATGTTGACCAGGCCTCCGCGGGCGGCCTCGGGCGCGAATCCGACCCCGTCGTCGGTGACTTGCAGGATCACCTCACCGTCGGCGGCCCGGACCGACACCCGTACGCTCGTCGCCCGCGCGTGCCGGGCCACGTTCGACAGGGCCTCCCGCAGGACGGCCAGCAGCTCGGGCACGATGTCGTCGGGGATCGCGCTGTCCACCGGGCCGCTCGTGTCGAGCGTGGGCCGGAACCCGAGCGCCGCCGCCTCGACCGTCTCGCGCAGGGATGCCCGCAGCGACGGGCCGACCGGCGCGCGCAGTTCGAAGATGGAGCGCCGGATGTCGTGGATCGTCTCGTCCAGGTCGTCGACGGTGGCGTTGATGCGCTTGGTCGTCTCGGCCCGCGACGACTGCAGGGCCGCCCCCTGCAACTGCATGCCCGTGGCGAACAGCCGCTGGATGACGACGTCGTGCAGGTCGCGGGCGATCCGCTCGCGGTCGGCCAGCACGGCCAGCAGTTCGCGTTCCTCCTGGGCGCGGGCCCGCTCGAGGGCCAGCGCGGCCTGACCGGCGAACGTCGACAGCAGCACCGCGTCCTCGTCGGTGAGCGGCTGGCCCGGCGGCTGGCTGACGATCAGCAGGCCGTGCGGGGCGTCGGCGCCGGCCAGCGGGGCGACCACGGCCGGTCCGGCGGGCACCGGGCCGGGCCAGTCGGCGGCGGCGCGCAGGTCGTCGACGACCTGGTAGCGGTCCGGCCCGAACTCGTCGGCGGCGATCCGGCCCCCGGTCAGCCGCGCGCAGGCCGGGTCGGCGCCGTCGGCCACCTCGATCGTGTACGAGGAGTCGTCGAACAGCAGCACCAGCACCAGCCCGGCCCCGGACACCTCGCGGGCCCGCCGGGCGATCAGCTGCAGCGCCTCGGTGCGGCGCACGGTGCCCAGCAGCACCCCGGTGATCTCGGCGGTGGCCGCCAGCCAGCGTTCGCGCCGCTGCGCCAAGGTGAACAGCCGGGCGTTGTCGATCGCCACGCCCGCGGCGGCGGCCAGGGCCACCACGATCTCCTCGTCGTCCTCGCTGAACTCGGCCGCGCCCTGCTTCTCGGCCAGATAGAGGTTGCCGAAGACCTGGTCGCGGATCCGGACGGGCACGCCCAGGAAGCTGTGCATCGGGGGATGGTGCGGCGGGAACCCGTACGAGTGCGGGTGGTCGGTGATGTCGGGCAGCCGGACCGGGTGCGGGTCGGTGATGAGCAGCCCGAGCACGCCGCGGCCGTGCGGCAGGTCGCCGATCCGGGCATGCGTCGCCGGGTCGATGCCGTACGTGATGAAGTCCGACAGCTGGGTGCGGTCGGTGCCGATCACCCCGAGCGCGCCGTAGCGGGCGCCGGCCAGCGCGCACGCGGACTCGACGATGCGTTGCAGGGTGCTGCGCAGGTCGAGGTCGGTGCCGATGCCGACGACCGCGTCGAGCAGGGCGCGCAACCGCTCACGGCTGGTCATCACCTCGCCGACCCGGTCGAGCATCTCCTGCAGGAGCTCGTCGAGACGCACCCGGGAGAGCGGTCCCAGGCCGAGTTCGGGCTTCCTCTGCTCCGCCACGCCCCCAGATTACGGTGACGGGACTTTAGACCCTTGGACCAGGCCGTTCGTACGCGATAGGAAGGACCGATGATCCGAGTCTTCCTCCTCGACGACCACGAGGTGGTCCGCCGTGGCCTCATCGACCTGCTGCAGTCCGGCGGTGACATCGAGGTCGTCGGCGAGTCCGGCTCCGCTCAGGAGGCGGCCCGGCGCATCCCCGCCCTGCGGCCCGACGTGGCGATCCTGGACGCCCGGCTGCCCGACGGCAACGGCATCGACGTGTGCCGCGACGTGCGGGCGGTCGACTCGTCGATCCGGGGGCTGATCCTCACCTCGTACGAGGACGACGAGGCGCTGTTCGCCGCGATCATGGCCGGCGCGTCGGGCTACGTGCTCAAGCAGATCCGCGGCACCGACCTGGTCGACGCGGTGCGCCGGGTCGCGCAGGGCCAGTCGCTGCTCGACCCGGCGGTGACCCAGCGGGTGCTCGAGCGCATCCGCAACGGGGTGGAACAGCCGCGTGAGCTGGCCGCGCTGACCGACCAGGAGCGCCGGATCCTCGAGTACGTGGCCGAGGGGCTGACCAACCGCGAGATCGCCTCGCGCATGTTCCTGGCCGAGAAGACGGTGAAGAACTACGTCTCCAGCATGCTGGCCAAGCTGGGCCTGGAACGGCGCACCCAGGCCGCCGTTCTGGCCACCCGTCTGCTCGGGGAACATCCGCACGGATGAAGATCCAGTGCGCTCGCACGAGAGATCGTCTCGTGCGCGCCCGAATTTCCAGATAGTGCACAGAGATTGAGCCGGATGGAACCCTCACGGCTGCTGCCTTGACGGTCCTACTGGCTGGTCACCATGCCCGTATCGATCGATAAGGGCCGATCGAATCGGGCTCCGTCGATCATGTTCCTCCCGGTCATCGCGTCGCACGGCGCGTACGCCACTGATCCCCGGGACGCATGACTCTCGTATCCGAGGGCAGGTGAACCCTCGGAGGGAGGCGACATGGCAACGCGCAAGCCCGCCACGCGCGCGTCGAGCCCAGGCCGCTTCATGGTCCATACTGGATCAGTAAGCACGTGCGAATGCACGTGCAGATGCGCCGGCTCTCTTGCTCGGGGAGGACAACGATGCGGCTGAGACACCCCTCCGGCCGGATCGTGCACCTCTCCTGTGAGCTAGCCGCGCCTCCGACGGAGACGCCGGTCAATCTACCGGTGATCGTCTCGCAGCTCGACATTTACGGCGCTGTCCGCGCCCGGCTCGGCGCCGACGCTCTTGGCGTGAGCCTCTGGCTTCCCCCCTCACTCGCCGCCGCCCTCGCCGTGGAGAGCCGCGCCCGCACCCGGCTTCGTGCCGAACTCGACGCCCGCAGGCTCGAGGTCGTCACGTTGAGCGGCGCGCCCTTCGACGAGGGCGGCGGCGAGACCCCCTTCTGGACCGAGCCGGCCCGGCGCGAATACACCCTCGACCTGGCCCGCATCCTGCTCGACCTGCTCGACGCCGACGCCGTTCGGGGCACGGTCAGCACCGTGGGCCTCGGCCGGCGCGAGGGCTGGGCCGAGGCGGAGGAAAAGGCCGCCCTGGGCATCCTGCGGCGCCTGTCCCACGGGCTGGCCGATCTCGCCTGGCAGAACGGCCGGGCCGTACGGGTCGGCTTCCAGCCTGCCCCCGAGCTCGTGCTCGACAGCCCCGAGCAGACCGTGGCCGCGCTCAGCCGCATCGACAAGGACCGGCTGGGCGTCTGCCTCGACCTCGGTCACGTCGCCCGCACCTGGCCCGACCCGGCCGCCGGCATCGAGACGGTCACCGACGCCGGCCTGGCCATCGTCGAGGTGCGCCTGACCGCCGTCGCCGGTTCGACGACCGGGGCCTGGCGCGACGGGCTGCAGCAGCTGTTCGGCCGGCCGGGCCCGCTCACCGAGAACCTGACGCTGGTGACCCGCGGCCCGGTCGAGCAGATCGCCGGCGACGTGGCCTACCTGCTGGCCGAGCTGGCCGCCCTCGGCCTCGCGCCGGAAAATGAGCCCTGCCCCGCGCGCTGAAATCCGTCTAGAGTCGGTCGTGGCACTGCCGTGACGGGCGGACCGGATGTGGGAGGCGCAAACCCACCCCGGTCGTGACGCCCGCGCCCGGTCGTGTCGCAGGGCGGCTTTCCCTCGCCGCCCGCCCAGTGCTGTTCCGTTCCGAGGGAGAAATCATGGCGCGACCCATCACGCTCTTCACCGGCCAGTGGGCCGACCTACCCTTCGAAGAGGTCTGCCGGCTCACGTCCGAGTGGGGCTACGACGGACTCGAGATCGCCTGCTGGGGTGATCACTTCGAGGTCGACCGGGCGCTTGCCGAGCCCGACTACATCGACCGCAAGCGCGAGCAACTCGCCAAGTACAACCTGAAGGTCTACGCGATCAGCAACCACCTGGTCGGCCAGGCCGTGTGCGATCTGATCGACGAGCGGCACAAGGACATCCTGCCCGCCGACATCTGGGGCGACGGCGAGCCCGAGGGCGTACGTCAGCGGGCCGCCGAACGGATGAAGGACACCGCCCGGGCGGCCGCCCGCCTCGGGGTCAAGACGGTCATCGGCTTCACCGGATCGTCGATCTGGCACACGGTGGCGATGTTCCCGCCGACGCCCGCCTCGATGATCGACCGCGGCTACCAGGACTTCGCCGACCGCTGGAACCCCATCCTCGACGTCTACGACGAGGTCGGCGTGCGTTTCGCCCACGAGGTCCACCCCAGCGAGATCGCGTACGACTACTGGACTACCCGCCGCGCGCTGGAGGCCATCGGCAACCGGCCCGCGTTCGGGCTGAACTGGGACCCGTCACACTTCGTCTGGCAGGACCTCGACCCGGTCAACTTCATCCTCGAGTTCAAGGACCGGATCTACCACGTCGACTGCAAGGACGCCAAGGTCCGCACGGGCGACGGGCGCCGCGGACGGCTCAGCTCGCACCTGCCCTGGGCCGACCTGCGCCGCGGCTGGGACTTCGTCTCGACCGGCCACGGCGACGTGCCGTGGGAGGACTGCTTCCGGGCGCTCAACGCGATCGGCTACGACGGCCCGATCTCGATCGAATGGGAGGACGCCGGCATGGACCGCCTGGTCGGCGCGCCCGAGGCCCTGCAGTTCGTCCGCCGCCTGGCCTTCGACGCTCCCTCGTCGGCGTTCGACGCGGCCTTCTCGTCCTCGTCCTGAGCCCTCGTCCCCGGCCCGGACACAAGGCTGGGCCGCCCTCGACGTTGAGGGCGGCCCAGAGCCTTGTTTATGCGGTTGTGCGGCCGTCTAGTACGTCGTGCCGGTGGACGACGGCGTGCTGTTCGACGTGGCCAGCGGCTCCGTGGTGCTGGAGTCGTCCGACGTCACGTTCAGCTTCTCGCCCAGCTTCGACGACTGGAGCTTGTCCTTGCTCTCCGAGTAGAGCTTGTTGGCCTGCGCCTGGGCGACACCGGCGGCCTCCTGGACCGACGGGTGCTCCCACACCTTCTTGGCGTTCGACCGGATCTCCTCGTACTTCTCCCGGCCGGCACGGCTGCCCAGGACGAAGCCCGCCGCGAGACCGGTGATGAACATCAGCTTTCCGCGCATGATGGCGGCTCCTTCCGTTCGATGACGCGCGTGCGTCGCTTCAACGTCCATACCCATGCTGCCGGTTCCGTATGCCTGCGTTCCGGCTTTCCCTCCCACGACGGCGAGCCGGGGAACCCCTTCGCGTCGCGGCCCCACCGTCATGTACTCTGTTCTCCGGCACCAGGGAGACCTGATGTCAGAGCAATCCCCTGTAGCTCAATTGGCAGAGCAGCCGGCTGTTAACCGGCAGGTTATTGGTTCGAGTCCAATCGGGGGAGCACTTCCGCAGGTCAGGGCCCACTTCGGTGGGCCCTTCGCCATATCGTCCTCCTATAACCCGTGGCCTGGGCGATTCCGACCGGGCGCGTGGCGGTGAGGGCGGCGGCCGCGAGGAGGCAGGCGGCGGCGGTTGCGAGGAACACGCCGGCGTAGCTGTTGGTGGTGGTGTGCAGGAACGCGGCGCCGAGTGGGGCGGTGGCCTTGGCGATGGTCATGGGGACGACGAGCAGGCCGGCGATGGTGGCGTAGCGGCGGGTGTCGTAGCGCTCGGCCAGCAGCACCGGTTTGGCGATGCTGCCGACGCCGAAGCCGAGCCCGAAACCGACGACGGCCGCCACGGCGGGGATCGCGTCGCGGCCGGTCACGGCCAGGGCGGCGGCCGCCACTGCTTGCAGGGCGAAGATGGCGGACACCACGGTGACAGTGCCGAAACGGCGCTGGAGGCCGGTGGTGACCAGGCGGCCGGTGACCGACAGGACGCCGAACAGGCCGGCGGTCGTCGCGGCGAAGGCGGGGGAGTGGCCCCAGGTGAGGAGCGCGGCGACCAGGTGAACCCCGGCGGCGGCTACGGCGGCGGTGTGGGCGGTGAAGCCGAGGGCCAGCAGCCAGAACCCGCGGTCGGTGAGGACGGCCTGGAGACGTACGGGCGCTGATCGGGCTTTTTCGGTGGATCGCGGAGCCGGACGCAGAACGGTGGCGTGCAGCGGAATGGTCAGCAGCCCGTGGACGACGGCCAGGATGAGCAGGGTGTTCCGCCAGCCGTGGTGTTCGACGAGCCAGCCGGTCAGCGGCATGAAGACGGTGCTGGCGAAACCGGCGACCACAGTCAGAGCGAGCAGGGCGGACGAGCGTCGTTGCGCGGTGTGCCAGGCGATGACGACGGCGAAGGCGGCCTCGTACAGGCAGGCGGCCGAGGCGATGCCGATCCCCGCCTGCACCGCGTACAGCTGGCCCAGGCTGGTCACCTGCGACCAGGCCAGAAGCAGAGCGGTGCCGGCGACGGATCCGGCGGTCATCAGCGCCCGGCCGCCGTGCCGGTCGAGCCACCGGCCGACGGGCACGGCGAGGGCGGCCGAGGCGAGCACGGAGACGGTGAAGCTGCCGGTCACCGCGGTGGTGGAGGCGTTCAGATCGGCGGCCAGCGGGACGAGGAGGACGGCGAAGGCGTAGTACAGGATGCCGTAGCCGACGGTCTGGGTGATCGCCAGCGCCGCGACGATCGTCCGGCCGGTCGACACGGCGCGGTCAGCCGCAGCAGCCGCCGCCCTTCTCGCCGGTCCCGGAGGGCACGGTGAGCAGCGCGGTCGCGGGTGTGCCGCAGCAACCGCCGCCCGCGGCGTTGATGCTGTCGGCCTCCAAGGGCACGTTGCTGCTGCACACGCCGGTCTGGGGCAGGTCGAGCCGCACGTCGCGGGCGGCCGCCCAGTCCCCGGCGAGGGCGGCGGCGACCGAGCGGGCCTGCTCGTAGCCGGTGGCCATCAGGAAGGTCGGGGCCCGCCCGTACGACTTGGAACCGATGGCGTAGAAGCCGGGCTCGGGATGGGTGAGCTCGTCGACGCCGTGCGGCGGAACCGTGCCGCAGGAATGCTCGTTGGGGTCGATCAGCGGGGCGAGGGCGCGGGTCGAGCCCATGATCGGGTCGAGGTCGAGGCGCAGCTCGGAAACGATGGTGTGGTCGGGGCGGAAACCGGTGGCCGAGACGATCCGGTCGGCGGTCACGGTGCGGGCGCCGTCGGAGATCTCGACGCCGTCCGGGCCCGGCGTGATGCTCTGCACCCCGAAGCCGGTGAGCACGGTGATGTCGCCGGCTTCGACATGCTCGCGCAGCCGGGTGCCGAGGGCGCCGCGGGCGGGCAGGGCGTCGGCCGACTCGCCGCCGTACGTGCGTGCGGGTGAAGCGGCCCGGATCGCCCAGGTGACCGTGGTGCCGGGCAACTGGGCCAGCAACAGCAGAGTGTTGGCGGCGGAGTGGCCGGCGCCGACCACGAGGACACGGCGTCCGGCGAACCGGTCCCGGTCGCGGCCGAGCACGTCCGGCAAGGCGTTTTCCACGTACGCCCGGGCGGCGAGCTCACCGTGCGCGGGGATGCCCGAGGCGCCGAGCACGTTCGGCGAGTCCCAGGTGCCGGAGGCGTCGATCACCGTACGGGCCAGGATGTCGTCGCCGTTGGCCAGGCGGACCAGGTAGGGAGTGCCGGCCCGGTTCGCGCTGCGGAGGCGGTCGAGGCCGAGCCGGGTGACCGCGGTGACCCGGGCGTCGTAGCGCAGGTGCGGCCCGAGGGCGGGCAGATCGGCCAGCGGCCGCAGGTAGTCGTTCGCGAGCTGGGTGCCGGTGGGCAGCTTGTCGTCGTCGGGGCGTACCCAGCCGGCCTCGGTGAGCAGGCGGGCCGCGGCGGCGTCGATGTTGTACCGCCAGGGCGAGAACAAACGCACATGCCCCCACTGGTGAACGGCCGCGGCGGGTCCGTCACCCGCTTCCAGCACGGTGAAGGCCAGGTCGCGCTCGGCCAGGTGCGCGGCCGCGGCGAGTCCGACGGGCCCGGCGCCGATGACGACGACGGGTAGGTGGTCGAGCTGGGTGCTCACGTGGATTCTCTCCTCGAGACGGCGCGGATTAGATGTTTGTCGAATCCGAGACTTGCACGCGGTTTCGGTATCTGTCAATCTCGACGCATGTCGAAACCAGCGCCACTCGCCGCGACGGCGTGTTGCGCCCCGTTGGCCCAGGACCGCATCCCGGCCGAGGCCGCGGGCACGCTGTCGCAGGCCTTCAAGGCGCTCGGCGACCCGATCCGCCTGCAACTGATGTCGATGATCGCGTCCGCCCCCGGCGGCGAGATCTGCGTCTGCGACCTCACCCCGGCGTTCGAGATCTCCGGGCCGACCATTTCGCACCACCTCAAGGTGCTCAAGGAATCCGGTCTCGTCTCGGCCGAGCGCCGGGCCAGCTGGGTGTATTACCGGGCCCAGCCCGCGCTGATGCGCCAACTGTCGGCGCTGCTCGACATCGACGCCTGATCCATGCACTCCATCGCCATCCGGCGCCGCCTGCTGTCCGAGTTCCTCGGTACGGCCTTGCTGGTCACCGCCGTTGTCGGCTCCGGCATCATGGCCACCACGCTGTCGCCCGGCAACGTCGGACTGCAGCTGCTGGAAAACTCGGTCGCCACCGCGTTCGCCCTCGGCGCCCTGATCCTGACCTTCGGCCCGGTCTCCGGTGCGCATTTCAACCCGGTCGTCTCCGCCGCCGACTGGTTCCTCGGCCGTCGCACCGGCACCGGACTGACCGGCCCCCACCTCGCCGGCTACGTGATCGCCCAGACCGCCGGGGCGCTCGGTGGTTCGGTGCTGGCCAACCTGATGTTCGACCTGGCCCCGGTGACCCTCTCGACCAGGGACCGCTCGGCCGGGCACCTGTGGCTGGGCGAGATCGTCGCCACCGCCGGCCTGCTCCTGCTGATCTTCGCGTTGGCCCGCTCCGGCCGGGCGAGCGTGGCGCCGGCGGCGGTCGGCGCGTACATCGGCGCCGCGTACTGGTTCACCAGCAGCACCAGCTTCGCCAACCCGGCCGTCACCGTCGGCCGCGCCTTCACCGACACGTTCGCCGGCATCGCACCCGCCTCGGTGCCCGGCTTCGTCCTCGCCCAGATCGCCGGCCTGCTCGTCGGAGTCGGTCTGCTGCTCAGCCTCTATCCCGGTGCCGCACAGGTCGCCACCGAGCCCGCCCGTCTCGAAGGAACGAAGCCGTGAACGACAAACCCAGCGTCCTGTTCGTCTGCGTCCACAACGCCGGCCGCTCCCAGATGGCCGCCGGCTGGCTGCGCCACCTTGCCGGTGACACCGTCGAGGTCCGCTCGGCCGGTTCCGCGCCCGCGGAAACGATCAACCCGGCCGCGGTGGAGGCGATGCGCGAGGCCGGCATCGACATCACCGGCCAGACCCCTAAGCTGCTCGAGTTCGAGACCGCCCAGGACTCCGACGTCATCATCACCATGGGCTGCGGTGACGCCTGCCCGGTCTTTCCCGGCCAGCGTTACGAGGACTGGAAACTCGACGACCCCGCGGGCCAGGGCGTCGCGGCGGTCCGCCCGATCCGCGACGAGATCAAGACCCGGGTCGAGGCGCTGCTCGCCGACCTCCTCCCGGCGAGCGGCCGCTGAATCGCCGCTATTGCCCCGTACGGCCGTCGATGCACTCCCGCAGCAGATCGGCGTGACCGCAATGCCGGGCGTACTCCTCGACCATGTGAATCAGCACATCGCGGACGGCAAGGCGTGAGCCCCACGGCGCCTCGACCACGTGACCGAGATCGGGCCCGCCGTCGAGCCACGCGTCAGCCGCGGCGATCTGCTCCCGCCACTGGCCGAAGGCGTCCTCGACCACCGCCGGATCGGCGACCGCCTCGTTGAAGTCGATGTCGTTGTCCTCGGCCGTCCAGAAGATCCGCGGCACGTTGTTGCCCTGCAGGCAGCGGTGGAACCAGTTGTGCTCGACGCGCGCCATGTGCCGGATCAGGCCCAGCAGGCTCATCGTCGACGGCGGCACCGACCGCCGGGCGAGCTGCTCGACGGACAGGCCCTCGCACTTCAGACCCAGGGTGAGCCGGTAGTTCGTCAAGTACTCCCGGATCACCTCCATCTCCTCCACCGGGGTGCCCTGCGTGCGGGGATCCTCGTCGCGGGGCGCCCACATGCCGTCGAACCCGACCACTTGCTGACTAGTCATGGCCTACACCCTGGCCGAGACCGCCGTCCGCGCGCCATCCGTTTCCGGCGCCAGCGAGATCACCTCGTCCACCATGGACGCCACGTCGGTGCGGTGCGTGATCAGCAGGACCGCGCGATCCCCGGCCGCGGCCAGCAGATCCCGGGTCAGCGCGGACGCCGTCTCGTCGTCCAGATGCTCGGTCGGCTCGTCCAGGATCAGGATCGGAAAGCCGGCCAGGAGCGCCCGCGCCAGCGCCAACCGGCGACGTTGCCCACCCGAGATCGCCATCCCGTGCTCGCCGACCAGCGTCTCCAGTCCCTGCGGCAGCGACTCCACCCAATCGAGCAGCCGAGCCCGTACGAGGGCATCGCGCAGTTCTTGGTCTGTCGCCGCCGGACCGGCCAGGCGCAGATTCGCGGCGATCGTGGTGTCGAACAGGTACGCGTCCTCGGGCAGATAGCCGACCAGCTGACGCACCCGCTCCGGCGCGATGTCCCGCAGATCCACGCCGTCCAGGGTTATCTGACCCTCGACCGGGTCGAGAAAGCGCACCAGCAGCGAGGCGATCGTCGTCTTGCCCGACCCGCTCGGCCCGGTCAGCGCCACCCGCGCTCCAGGCCCCAGATCAAAGCTGACATCCCGTACGACGGTTGTCCCGCCTCCCGGCCAGGCCGCACTTACGCCGTCTACGCGTAGGCTGCCCGATTGTGCGGCTTTTGTCGGCGTCCGGCCATCCCTAGCCCCCTCCCACCCGGGGATACCCGGCACCCTACGCCCCCGGGCCGCCTCGGCGGCTCGAGTTATCCACAGGCTGTGGACAACCGGAACGACCTTGGACCCCTCTGTGGTGGAGTTCGTGGCGATCGGGTCGGGGACGGTGAACACCTCGGCCAGACGACGCAGGGCGGCACGCGCCCCGGCGAAGCGCTGAGCAGCAGCCGGCAGAGTGCCGATCGTTTCGAACACGGCCAAGGGAGTCAGCACGATGACAGCCAGCAACTCACCCCGCAGGGACCCCGAGCGCACAGCCACCGCACCCGCGGCCAGACCGGCCACCACGCACAGGCCGCTCGTGACCGCAGTGATCGCCGCCGACACACCCGCCGCCACGGCCGACCGTTCGCCCGCCCGCCGCAGCCGCGCGTCCACATCGGCCAGACGAGCCAGCTGGGCTTCCGCGCCGCCATAGGCCAGCAGGTCGGGCAGGCCGTGCAGCAGATCGACGGTCCCGGCGGCGAGCTCACCGCGCAGCGGAGCCAGACGGCCGTCGCTGCGGCGGGTGGCCGAACGCTGCACCAGCGGCACACCGACGCCCACGACCAGGATCCCGGCAGCCAGCGCCGCGCCGGCGGTCAACGACAACGAGCCGATCAGGAGGACCGAGGCCAGACCGACGATCGCGGCCACGGCGTACGGCAGCAGCACCCGAGTGAGCAGGTCGAGCACGGCGTCGACATCGCCGGCCAGACGCTGGGCCAGGTCGGCCTGACGGAAACGGGCCAGCCCGGCCGGGGCGATCCGCTCCAGCTGGACGAAGAGGCGTACGCGCAGGCGGATGAGCGCCCGCAGCGCCGCGTCGTGGGCGGCCAGCCGCTCGGCGTAACGGAGGACGCCGCGGCCGATGCCGAACGCGCGCACGGCGACGATCGCGACCATCAGATGCAGCACGGGCGGGTGCAGGGCGGCCCGCGAGATCAGCCACGCGGAGGTGGCCATGAGACCGACACCGGCGCCGGCCGCGCCCACCCCGGCCAGCACGGCCAGCAGGATCCGGCCGGACGCGGGACGCAGCAGCGGCCAGATCACGAAACACCTCCGGAGACCAGGGCGGGGGAGAGGTCGATGACGCGATCGGCCAGCGCGATCAGCTCGGGCCGGTGGGCCGCGATCACGACCGTGCGGCCCTCGGCCAGGCGGCGGATGGTGGCCATGACACCGGCGGCGGTGGCCCGGTCGAGGTTGGCGGTGGGCTCGTCGAGGAGGACGACGGGGGTGTCGCGGAGGAAGGCCCGGGCCAGGGCGATTCGCTGGCGCTGGCCCGCGGAAAGGCCGGTGCCGTTGTCGCCCAGCCGGGTGGCGTAGCCGTCGGGAAGGGTCTCGATGAACTCGGCGGCGCCCGCTGAGGAGGCGGCTGCGGCCACGGCGGCTGCGGTCGCGGAGGTGCCGAGCGCGATGTTGTCGTGGATCGTGCCGGCGAAGAGGTTAGGGCGCTGGGGGACCCAGGCGATCTGTGAGCGCCAGGTCGCGGGGTCCAGTGTGGACAGGTTCGCGCCGCCGACGGTGATGTGGCCGGAGGCGGGGCGGGTGAAGCCGAGCAGCAGGTTCAGGGCCGTGGACTTGCCGCAGCCGCTCGGGCCGGTCAGGGCGACGGTTTCGCCTGGGCGGATCACGGCGGTGAGCGCGAGCGACGACGAGCGGAACGGCACGGACACGTCGTCGAACACGATCGTTCCGGCCGGCGAGGAGGAGGAGGAGGAGGAGGAGGAGGAGGAGGAGGAGGAGGTTTCTCCGGCCGGCGAGGAAACGGAGGTGGGGGAGGGGGAGGGGGCCCCGATTGACGGCGCGGCGGGGAGCGGGGTTTCGAGGATCGTGAACGCTTCGGAAGCGGCGGCCAGGCCCTCGGCGCTGGCGTGGTAGTGGGCTCCGACCTGACGCAACGGCAAGTACGCCTCGGGGGCCAGGATCAGCACCAGCAGGGCCGTACGCAGGTCAAGTTCGCCGCCCACCAGCCGCAGCCCGATGCCCACGGCGACCAGCGCAACCGACAGAGTGGCCAGCAATTCCAGCACCAGCGAGGACAGGAAGGCGATCCGCAACGTACGCATGGTGACGCGGCGCTGTTCGTCGCTGATCCGGCGGATGGAGTCGGCGGTGCCGGCGGCCCGGCCGAACAGTTTCAGGGTGGCCAGGCCGGCGATCACGTCGAGGAAGTGGTGGGACAGGCGGGCCAGCAGCCGGAACTGACGGCGGTTCTCGGCCTCGGTCCGAAGTCCGACGAGCGCCATGAAGACGGGGATCAGGGGCAGGGTCAACGCGATCGTCACGGTGGCGATCAGGTCGGCCGGGAGGATGCGGGCCAGCACGACGAACGGCACGAGGGCGGCCAGGATCAGCTGGGGCAGGTAGCGGGCGAAGTACGAGTCGAGGGCGTCCAGGCCGCGGACGATCAGGGCGACCGCGGCGCCGGTGTCGATGGCGGGCGTGAGGGGGCCGAGGGCGGCCAGGTGGGTGAGCAGGCGGCCGCGCAGTTCGCTTTTCACGCCGGCGGCCGAGCGTACGGCCGCCGCCTCCTGCGCCCAGGCGATCAGGCCCCGCCCGGCGATGATCGCGAGCAGGGCGATCAGGGCGGGGCCGAGGTCGGTGAGGGTGGCGCCGTCCAGGAAGACGGCGCTGATCCCGTACGCGAGAAGGGTTGCCATCGCCACGATCAGGGCGGCCTGGGCCACGCCGAGTGCGACGGTGACCGCGAGGTAGGCGCGGGCGCTGCGGGCGTAGCGCAGGAGCCGGGGGTCGAGGGGTTTCACCGGGGGATCCGTTCCACGGTCAGGCGCTTGCGGAAGACCCAGTACGTCCAGCCCTGATAGGCGAGCACGATCGGCGTGAAGGCGACCGCGACCCAGGTCATCACGGTCAGCGTGTACGGGGTGGAGGACGCGTTGCCGACGTTCAAGCTGTTCGCCGGGTCGAGGGCGGGCATCACGTCCGGGAAGAGCGTGACGAACAGCCCGGCCACGGCCAGCACCAGCGTGACCCCGGTGCCCAGGAAGGCCCAGCCTTCGCGGCCGAGCCGGGTGGCGACGGCCGCGCCGATCAGGGTCAGGGCGGCCGCGGCGAAGAGAGGCACGGCGAAGGCGTCGAAGTGGGCGATGGCGGTCCAGAGCAGGAAAGCGGCCGCCACGGCGATCGCCGGCCGGGACAGGCGAGCGGCCAGTTCGCCGGCCCGCGAGCGCATCTCGCCGCCGGTCTTGAGGGCCAGGAACACCGCGCCGTGCAAGGTGAACAGGGTCAGCGTGGTCAGACCCCCGAGCAGCGCGTACGGGTTGAGCAGGTTGACGAGGCCGCCGGTGTATTCGTGGGCGGGGTCGAGCGGCACGCCGCGCACGATGTTGCCGAACGCGACACCCCACAGGAACGCCGGGATCAGGCTGCCGGCGACGATGCACCAGTCCCAGCGGCGGCGCCAGCGGTCGTCGTCGCGTTTGCCGCGGTATTCGAACGCGACCCCGCGGATGATCAGCGCGACCAGGATGAGCAGCAGCGGCAGGAAGAAGCCGGAGAACAGGGTCGCGTACCACTCGGGGAAGGCAGCGAACGTGGCGCCGCCGGCGACGATCAGCCAGACCTCGTTGCCGTCCCAGACCGGGCCGATCGTGTTGATGAGCAGGCGGCGTTCGCGGTTGTCGCGGCCGAGTACCGGCAGCAGGATGCCGACGCCGAAGTCGAAGCCCTCGAGCAGGAAGTATCCGGCCCACAGGACGGCGATGAGGGCGAACCAGACGGTGGTGAGTTCCATGTCGCGTTCCTCGAGAGGTTCAGTAGGCGAAGGCGAGCGGACGGTCTTCGGAGTCGTCGTCCGACGGTTCGATGGGCGGGGCGCCGGCGCGGGCGTACTTGACCAGCAAGCCGACCTCGACCACGGCCAGCACCCCGTACAGCAGGGTCAGCACGATCAGCGAGGTCGCGGCCTCACCGGCGCTCACCGACGGGGACACGCTGTCCGCGGTCTTGAACAGCCCGAACACGGTCCACGGCTGCCGCCCCATCTCGGTGAAGATCCAGCCGAACGAGTTGGCGGCCAGGGGCAGCCCGATCGAGCCGATCGCGGCGAGCCACAACCAGCGGTTCCCGGGCGTACGGCCGCCGCGGGTGAACCAGAGGGCGGCCAGCGCGACCAGCATGGCCAGCCCGCCGAAGCCGATCATGAAGCGGAACGACCAGTAGGTGACCGGGATCGAGGGCTTGTAGTCGCCGGGGCCGTAGGTGGTCTCGTACGAGGACTGCAGGTTGTCGATCCCCTCGACCGCGCCGCCGAAGTCTCCCGTCGCGAGGAACGACAGCAGCGACGGGACGCGGACGCTGTAGAGCTCCTCGCTGCCGTCGAGCGACCCGATCGTGAAGAGCGAGAAGCTGGCCGGTTGGGCGTCGGAGTAGAGCGCCTCGGCCGCGGCCATCTTCATCGGCTGCTGCTCGGTCATGATGCGGGCCTGCTGGTCGCCGGTGATGAGCACGCCGACGCCGGCGATCAGCACCACCCAGGCGCCGAGCTTGAGGCTGGGCCGGAACACGTCGGGCTGGTTGCGCCGCTTGAGGTGCCAGGCGCTGACCGCCACGAGGACCGCGCCGCCGGTGAGGAAGCAGGCGGTGATCGTGTGCGGGAAGGTGACCAGCGTCGTCGAGTTGGTCATCACGGCCCAGATGCTGGTCAGCTCGGCCCGGCCGGTGTCCGGGTTCAGTTCGTAGCCGACCGGGTGCTGCATCCACGAGTTGGCGGCGAGGATGAAGTACGCCGAGAGCAGCGTGCCGATCGCGGCCAGCCAGATCGTCATCAGGTGCAGCTTCTTGGGCAACCGGTCCCAGCCGAAGATCCACAGGCCGAGGAACGTCGACTCGAGGAAGAAGGCGAGCAGGCCCTCGATGGCCAGCGGGGCGCCGAACACGTCGCCGACGAAGCGGGAGTAGTCGCTCCAGTTCATGCCGAACTGGAACTCCTGCACGATTCCGGTGACCACGCCCATCGCGAAGTTGATCAAAAACAGCTTGCCCCAGAACTTGGTGGCTTGGAGGTAGTGCTCCTTGCCGGTGCGCACCCAGGCCGTCTGCAGCACGGCGACCAGCACCGACATCCCGATCGTGATCGGGACGAAGAGGAAGTGGTAGACGGTGGTGATGCCGAACTGCCATCGGGCCAGGTCGAGCGCGTCCACGGGCGGGTCCTTTCCAGTGATCTCGAACCAGAGTCTTGTGATCGGGGGCGGTCCCGATCAGGGCCGAAAGTCCCGTCGTGACATGACGAAGGCCCGGCCGACCGGCCGGGCCTTGCGCACGGGGCTCAGATGAGCCAGCGGTTCTTCTGCACCAGGGGGAGCCTGGCCCACCAGCGGCCGAGACCCCAGGTGTGTCCGGCGTAGGTGAGGGCGAGCGCGATCGCGGTGACCGCGTAGAAGAAGTGGTAGTCGACCAGCGGGTTGCTCGAACCACTGGCCAGGGGCCATTCGGCGGCCCACATGAGCGCCATCATGGCGGTGGTGGCGACGGCGGCGACGCGCAGGCCGATTCCGGCGATCAGGGCGACGCCGATTGCGAGCAGGCCGAGCATGAAGCCCCAGTTGGCCCAGCCGTCACCGGCGATCGAGTGGAAGAAGCCCTGGAACGGCCCGGCCTCGACGTTGCTGAGGAAGCCCTTGGTCGGCGAGCCGCCGTTGATCCAGGCCCGTTCGCCCGGGGTCGAGTAGCCGAGGCCGAACATCTTGTCGAGGAACGCCCACAGGAAGATGAAGCCGAGCGAGATCCGGGTCACGGCCAGTGCCTTGGCGGCGGTCCTGGTGAGCATGGCGCCCGGCGCCTCGACGGTCTCGAGGTTGGCCACGGTCGGGCGGATGGCGGTCATCGCTGCCTCCTTCATCGATTTCTTTTCACCTCTGAGAGTCCTCGTGAAGCAGGCAGCGCACCCGGGCCGTCAAGCCCGACCCGGCAGGACCAAAGTCCTTGTCAGACGGCGAAGCACAGGCTTCCGGGGAGTGACCGGGGTCACGCGCCGACGATCAACCGAGTACCGTACGTAGGCGAACGGAGGCGCCGATGACGGAGCTCTACTCACGACGGTCGTTCCTCGCGGGCGTGCTCACCTCGGGCACCCTGTCGGCCGGCGCGGGTTATGTGCTGACCCGCCGGGAGCCCGTCGAGCTGGTGCTGGCGACCGGAGTGGACGTCACCGGCGGCCGCCAGCTCCTGGTGACGATGTGGAACCAGCTCAATCCGGACGCGCGGATCCGCACCGAGACGGTCCCCAGCTCCACTCGCGACCAGTACGACAAGTTCCTCGGCACCGACGCCGACATCTTCAACCTCGACGTCATCCACATCCCGCGTTTCGGGTACGAGAAGCGGATCGTCCCGATCACCCCGCGCAACGAGATCTCGCTGCTGCCCGCGGTGCGCCGGCTCTCCGAGCAGCCGGGCGGCGGCGATTTCTGGGCCATCCCGTTCAACACCGACGTCGGCATGCTCTATCGGCGGGTCGCCGACAAGGCGCTCGCCGACCCGGAGCCCAAGCTGGCCACCCTGCCGAAAACGGCTCCCGGCGAGTTCGTGGGGCAGCTCGACACGGTCAGCCCGCAGACCGACGAGGCCTTCGTCGTCAACGTCCTCGAGCAGGCCCTGGCCCAGGACGACGCGATCCTGACCGAGGACGGGGTGCTCTCGTTCAGCCTCGGCCAGTGGCGCGAGGCGCTCGGCCCGATCGCCGCCGCGGTCAAGGCGGGCGACGTGCTCGACGAGGCCGGGGAGGGCGACACCACCCGCACGTTCCAGCAGTCCGGGCTGCGCTACATGCGCAACTGGCCGGTGAACTACCCGGCCGTCGACCGGGCCGAGCGCACCAAGCTGTCCACCGCCGAGATCCGCCTCGGGCGGCTGCCCACCGGCATCATCGGCGGGCAGAGCCTGGCCGTCTCGTCCGAGAGCAAGAACCGCGACGTCGCCGAGCAGGCGATCCACTTCCTCACCGACAAGTCGTCGCAGCTGCTGCTGGCCAAGTACGGTTTCGCGCCGACCGGCCTCGACGCGTACATCGACCAGCGGCTGGCCGAGTCGCTGCCGCACCTCAAATACATCCGGTACGCGGTCGAGTCGTCGCGCCCGCGGCCGATGCACCGCAACTACGCCGAGTTCGCGCGGGTCTTCGCCGACCACACCCGCCGCCTGCTGCACGACGGTGAACAACTGACCCAGCGGTTCATCCAGGACATCCAGAAGGAGATCGGATGAGCGGCGTGGAGGTCGACGCCTGGCAGATCCCGATCCTGGTCACCGCGGCCGTCGTGCTGGTCGAGGCCGGCTTCAACCTGGTGCTGCGGGCCCGGGGCGTCGGGCCGCCGTCGCAGCGGGTGCGCACCGTCGGGTTCGGCGTGCTCGTCGTGCTGACCGTGGTGGTGTTCGTGGCCGCGCTCGGGCCGACCCGGGCCGACCAGTTGTCCAGTGTGGCCGCCGCCGTCGCCGCAGTGGTCGCGCTCTGGCTCACCTATCGCTCCTACAACACGGCCGTAGCGGCCAAGCAAGCCAGGGAAGAAGTGTCTCCCGGTAAGGCAGCGCCGGGACCTGACAATCCAGGAGAATCCTGAACTATGGGTGATTTGCGAGTGGTCGTGTGCGGCGGAGGCGCCGCCGGGGGAGTGCTCGAACTGATCAGGGTCGCGGCCGAGCGCGGCTGGACGGTCGACGTCACCGCGACCAGGAACGCGCTCGACTTCCTCGACCCCTCCGAGGTGACCCGGGTCTGCGGCCGGCCGGTCCGCACCACATACAAGTTCGCGGCCGACGGCACCCGGATCTCCCCGCCGGCCGACGCCATGATCGTGGCCCCGGCCACCTTCAACACGATCAACAAGCTGGCCAACGGCATCGCCGACACGTACGCGCTCAGCTCGATGGCCGACGTGATCGGCCGCGGCGTGCCCACCGTCGTGGTGCCCGCGGTCAACGAGCCGCTGGCCGCCCGCCGCCCGTTCCGCCGCTCCCTCGACGAGCTGCGGGCCGAAGGCGTCCGGGTCCTGTTCGGCCCGGTCGACGGCTGGGTTCCCGGCAGCACCGAGCCGTTCCCGTGGATCAAGGCACTCGACCTGGTGGAAGACGTCTTCGGGTTGACAAGGATCGATAGCCGCGCTCCGATGAGGGCGTGAATCGACGCCTGTTCCCGGTAATGGTGCTGACCCTGGCCGCGATCCCGGCGATGGCCGCGACGCGTGACCAGGTCGCCACCATGTCGCTGGCCGAGAAGGTCGGCCAGATGGTCGTCTCGTACGTCTACGGCGAGTCGGCGACCAGCGTCTCGGCCGCCGACGCCGCGGCCAACGAGGCCATGTTCGGCGCGGGCGTCACCACGGGCGCCCAGGCCGTCGCGAAATACCACCTGGGCGGGGTCATCTATTTCACGTGGAGCCGCAACCTCACCGGCCCGCCGCAGATCGCGGCCCTCTCCAACGGCCTGCAGCGCGCGGCGATCGCCGACACCGGGATCCCGCTGCAGATCAGCACCGACCAGGAGGGCGGCACGGTCAACCGGATCGGGGCGCCGCTGGCGATCTCGCCCGGCAACATGGCCATCGGCGCGACGTTCGACCCGCGTACGGCGTATGACGCGGCCCGGGTGAGCGGCACCGAGCTCCGCGCCCTCGGCATCACCGTCACGCACGCGCCGGTCGTCGACGTGAACACCAACCCGCGCAACACGGCCGACGGGGTGCGGGCGTTCAGCGATCGGACGGCCCACGTCGCCACCTTCGGCGTCGCGGCCGAACGGGGCTACCGCGCGGCCGGCATCGGCACCACGGCCAAGCACTTCCCCGGCCTGGGCGACACCACGGTCAACACCGACAACGGGGTCGCGGTGACCTCCGAGAGCCGCGCCCAGATCCTGCGTACGCACGTGCCGCCGTTCCGGGCGATCATCGCGGCCGGCGCCGGCAGCATCATGGCCGCCCACATCGTCGCCCCGTCGCTCGACCCGACCGGCGTCCCGGCCAGCCTGTCCCGCCCGATCATCACCGGGCTGCTGCGCGAGGAGCTCGGCTTCGACGGCGTGGTGGTGACCGACGCGCTCGAGGCCGCCGCGCTCGAGGACTACACCGACGAGCAGGTCATCCTGGGCGCGGTGCGGGCCGGCGTCGACCAGCTGCTGATGCCCCGCAGCGTCCCCGGCGCCATCCGGATCCTGCTCGACGCCGTCGCCTCCGGTCAGATCAGCGAGCGCCGCATCGACCAGTCCGTCCGCCGCATCCTCAAGACCAAGATCAAGCCCGGTTCCCCGTACGTGACCGAGCCGCCCATCGTGGGCACCCCGGCCGCCGTGGACACCATGAACCGCATCGCGGCCCGCTCGATCACCACGCTCCGGTCGGCGGCCCTGCCGCTGCGCGCGGGCCAGAGCGTGCTGGTCACCGGCTGGGACGCGGGCACCACCACCAACCTGGCCACCGCGCTGGGCGCCACCCGCCTCTACACCGGCTCGCCCTCCGACGCGGTGATCGCCCAGGCCGTCGCGGCCGCGCGGACCCACGACGTCACGGTGGTCACGACGTCCAACGCGTGGGGCGACCCCACCCAGGTCAAGCTGGTGCGCGCCCTGCTGGCCACCGGCCGGCCGATCGTCGTCGTCGCGGTCGGCACCCCGTACGACCTGGCCTCCTTCCCCGAGGCCGGCACCTTCGTCGCCGCGTACGGCTACCAGCCTCCGACGATCGCCGCGCTGGCCGCCGTCCTGCGCGGCACCGCCCCCGCCCCGGGCCGCCTCCCGGTCACGATCGACGGCCTCTACCCGTACGGCTTCCGGACCCCCTGACCCTTTACTCGCGTGCATATACTCGTACGCGAATAAGGGGGTCGGGGTTGAAGCGTCGCCGGGTCGGCAATCTCCTGGCGCTCGGGGTGCTCTCGGCCCTGGCGTATCAGCCGATGCACCCGTACGAGATGGCCGGCACCCTGCGCGGCTGGGGCAAAGACCGTGACCTCGGCATCAAGTGGGGCTCGCTCTACACGGTCGTGCGCAACCTGGCCAAGCACGACCTGATCGCCGAGGTGGAGAGCGTGCGCGAGGGCCGTCGCCCGGAACGCACGGTCTATCGCCTCACCGACGAGGGCCGGGCCGAGCTGCTCGACTGGACGCGGGAGCTGCTCACCGACGGCGAGCCCTTCCGCGCCGGGCTGTCCCTGCTGGCTGTCGTGCCTCCGGACGAGGCGGTCGTGCTGCTGCAACAGCACGCCGGCGCGCTGGAGGCCCGGATCGCCGAGCTGCGCGAGCAGCTGGAACGCGAGTCGGTGGCCCGGCTGTTCCTGATCGAACTGGAATACGACCTGGCCATGGCCACCGCCGAGGCGGCCTGGACGCGGGCGCTGCTGGCCGAGATCGACGGCGGCACCTTCGACGGCCTGACCGACTGGAGGCGCCATCACGAGCCCCGGTGACCTGCTGCAACAGGCCACCGGGGCGGAACCCCTCGAGCACGACCGCGGAACGGCCCGGCCCGAAAGGCGGCAACCACAGGATATCCGGGTCCGATCCGCGGCGAACTTTCCACCGACGCGGAAGGAACCACCATGTCTTCAATACGCACGGCCATTGTCATCGGCGGCGGCATCGCCGGACCCGTCGCCGCGCTCGCCCTGCGCCGGGCCGGCATCGAGGCGACCGTCTTCGAGGCGTACGACACCTCGGCCGACGACGTGGGCGGCACGCTCGCCCTGGCCCCCAACGGCCTGGCCGCCCTCGAGATCGTCGGGGCCGCCGACGCCGTCCGAGCCGTGTCCCAGCCCGGCGACCGCCAGGTCATGAGCATCGGCGGCCGCACCGTCGACCTTCCCGGCCTGCGTGATCAGGGTCCGGTGCACGTGGTCCGGCGCGGCGATCTGCACCGCATTCTCCGCGATCTGTCCGGCACGGCCCGGGGCAAGCGGCTGACCTCCGCGGCCGAACACGACGGCGAGGTCACCGCGTCCTTCACCGACGGCAGCACCGCCACCGCCGACGTGCTGATCGGCGCCGACGGGATCCACTCCACCGTGCGCCGGCTGATCGACCCGGACGCGCCCGGTCCCCGCTACACCGGGATGGTCGCCGTGGAGGGCCACTCGACCGCGGACGTCGCGGCCCCGCCGGGCACGATGACGTTCGCCTTCGGCAAGCGGGCGTACTACCTGTACTGGCCCGCGCCCGGCGGCGGCACCGAGTTCGGCGTCAACCTGCCGCGCCCGGCCGGCTTCCGCACCGACGACTGGCCGGCCCTGCTCCGCGACGTCTACGGCGACGACTCGCCCGGCGCCGACCTGATCGCGCACGCGGAACAGCTGCACGTCAACGGCCCGCTGTTCATCATGCCGCCGGTGCCGCACTGGTATCGCGGCCGGCTCGTGCTGACCGGTGACGCCGTGCACGCCCCGTCCAACTCGTCTGGTCAGGGCGCCAGCCTGGCCATCGAGAGCGCGATCGTGCTCGCCCGCTGCCTGCGCGACGAGCCCGCCGCCGGGGAAGCCTTCCGCGCGTACGAGTCCTTGCGGCGCCCGCGCGTCGAGGCGATCGCCGCGCAGGCCGCGAGGATCAATCAGGCGAAGGTCCCCGGACCGGTCGCCCGGGCGCTGCTCCCGTACGTGATGCCGTGGTTCGTCAAGCTGTTCGGCCGGGCCGGCCGGACCCAGCGGTACCGGATCGACTGGGCCGGCGCTGTCCGATAGTCGCTAGCACGGCGCCCGGCGGCTGCCTAGCCTGAGCGCGTGACTCCGCTTCTGGAGCGCACCGCCGAGCTGCGTGCCCTCGACGGTCTGCTCACCGGCTGCGCGGCCGGTGGGCGCGTCGCCGTGGTCAGCGGGGAGGCCGGGTCGGGCAAGTCCACGTTGGCCACCGCGTTCGCCGGCTCGGTGGGACCGCGCGCGCAGATGCTGTGGGGCGCCTGCGATCCGCTTCTCACGCCGCGCGCGCTGGGGCCGCTGCACGACATCGCGCGGCGGCTCGGCGGGCGGCTGCGGGAACGCATCGCCGACGGCTCCCGGGGTGAGGTGTTCGACCTGCTGCTCGAGGCGCTCGACCGGCCGCCGCAGGCCGCGCGGCCGGTGGTCGTCCTGGAAGATCTGCACTGGGCCGACGAGGCGACGCTCGACATGGTGGCGTTTCTCGGGCGGCGCCTCGCGCTGTGCCGGGCCCTGCTGCTGGTCACCTATCGCGAGGACGAGCTCGGCCCCGACCACCGGCTGCACACCGTCCTGGCCGGGTTGCCGCGGGGCCTGGTCCAGCGGATCAGCCTGCCACCGCTCACCGCGGGCGCGGTCGCCGAACTGGCCCGCCGGGCCGGCCGGGAGGCGCCCGGCGTGCACGAGATGACGGGCGGCAACCCGCTGCTGGTCACCGAGGTGCTGGCCGCGCCGGCCGAGGGCGTCCCGCCGACCGTACGGGACCTGGTGCTCAGCCGCCTGGCCACGCTCACGCCGGCCGCCCGGGAGGTCGCGCATCTGGTGTCGGTCGTGCCGTCGCGCGCGGGTCTGGAGCTGCTCGGCGACCGGCTCGCCGAGGTCGACGAGTGCCTGGCGCGCGGCGTCCTGACCGCCCGGGGCGACGGTGTCGCGTTCCGCCACGAGCTGCTGCGCCGTGCGGTCGAGGAGAGCCTTTCCCCCGTACGCCGCCAGGCCCTGCACGCCGAGATCCTGAGCGCCTGCGAGGGGCAGCCCGGCGTCGACCCGGCCTCACTCGTGCACCACGCCCACCACGCGGGCGACCCCGGGGCCGTGCTGCGCTGGGCGCCGGTGGCCGCCCGCCGGGCCGCGTCGCTGGGCGCGTACCGGCAGGCCGCCGCCCATTACGCGCTGGCCCTGCCGCTGGCCGCGGATCATCCCGTACGGGAAAGGGCGGCTCTTCTCCAGGAGTATTCGGTCGCCGCCTATCACGGCGGGCTCAACGAGGCCCTCGACGCCAGCCGGGCCGCGCTGGCACTGCGCACCGAACTCGGCGAGCCCGTGCCGACCGGGGTCGCCCTGCGCTGGGTGTCCCGTCTGAGCTGGTGGAACGGGCGCCCCGACGAGGCCCGCGAGCTGGGCTTCCGCGCCGTCGAGGTGCTCGAGCGGCAGCCGCCCGGGCCCGAGCTGGCCGCCGCGTACAGCAACCTGTCCCAGCTGTTCATGCTGGGCAACGAGAACGACCGGGCCATCGAGTGGGGCACCCGCGCGACCGGGCTGGCCCGGCGTGTCGGCGACTCCGACACCGAGGTGCACGCGCTGATCAACATCGGGTCGGCCCGGCTGCACCTGGGCGACCGGACCGGCGCCGCGGATCTGCGCCGGGCGCACGAGCGGGCGGCCGCGGCCGGGCTCGACGACCACGCCGGGCGTGCCCTGACCAACCTGGCCAGCTCCGCCGTCGACTGGTACGACCTGGACGTGGCCGAGCAGACCTTCGACCGGATCATCCCGTTCCTTCTCGCCCACGACCTCGACGGCTACACCCGTCACCTGCTCGGCCACCGCGCCCGCCTGCACCTCGCCCGCGGCGACTGGGCCTCGGCCACCGACGACGCCGAGCAGGTGCTGGCCGGCCCGGCCATGGGCGGCGGCGGCCTGGTTCCGGCCCTCGTCGCGCGGGCGACGCTGCGGGTGCGCCGCGACGAGCCGGGCGCCCTGGACGACGCGCGGCGGGCCACCGAGCGCGGCTACCCGACGGGCGAGTCCCAGTTCTTCTGCCCGCCCGCCATGGTGCTGGCCGAGGCGTACTGGCTGGCCGGCGACCTGCCCGCGGCCGCCGCCGAGGCCCGCCGGGGCCTGACGGTGGCGCTCGAGGCCGGTCAGCCCTGGTTCACCGGCGAGCTGGCGTTCTGGCTGTGGCGCAGCGGCGACCCGGCGCCCGCCCCGCCGGGCGCGGCCGAGCCGTTCCGCCGGCTGATCGACGGCGACTGGCGCACGGCCGCGTCCACCTGGGAAGAGATGGGCTGCCTCTACCACGCTGCCTGCGCGCTGTCCCACGGCGACGCCCCCGCGACGGCCCGGGCCCTGCGCATCTTCGACCGCCTGGGCGCTGCCGCCCCGGCCCGCCGCCTGCGTTCCTCGTTGCGCGAACGCGGCCTGCCGGTCCCGCGTGGCCCGCGCGCCACCACGGCGGCCGACCCGACCGGTCTGACCGGCCGCCAGCGCGAGGTGTTGCTGCTGCTGGCCGACGGCCTGAGCAACGCCGACATCGCCGCCCGCCTGACCCTCTCGGCCAAGACGGTCGACCACCACGTCTCGGCCGTGCTGACCAAGCTCGGCGTCTCCTCCCGCGGCAAGGCCGCCGCCGAGGCCCGCTCCCGGGGCCTGATCTGAGCCGCCTCAGCCGCCGAGGTGGACGATCATGCGTTTCAGTTGTTCGCGATAGCGATCGAGGAACTCGGGGGAGTCGGCGGGCAGGCCGGTGAAGTCCTCGGCGAAGCTTGCCAGCAGTGTCGGGGCCAGGGCGGCGCCGAACAGCGCCAGTTGCAGGTAGGCCGGGTCGAGGTCGTCCGCGATCTCGCCCGCCTCCTGCCGCCGCCGCAGCTCGCCGACCATGGCCCGGCGATAGTCGGCGTCACCCTCGTGCCGGTCGCCGGCCAGGGCCTGCCAGATCAGCAGCCGCACCCAGTGCCGTTGCGAGGCGCCGACGTGGGTGAAGGCGGCCACCACCTCGTCGAGCGGGGCGTCCGGGCGGCTCAGCCCCGCGCTCAGGGTGCGCCACCGCTCGAGCAGCGCCTGATAGAGCCCGGCCTTGCCGTCGAAGTAGTACGAGATCAGCTGTTGATTGGCGCCGGCCCGCCGGGCGATCGCCCCGATCCGCGCGCCCGCGAAGCCGTGCTCGCCGAACTCGATCAGGGCCGCGTCGAGGATGCGTTCCCTGGTCGCCTCGGGGTCCCGTTGACGGTCGCCGGCGGACGGGGAGCGGCGGGGCTGGGACATGCCGCCAGAATATCAATCAAACGTTTGGTTGACAGATTCATGCGTACGTTTGAGACTCGACGGCATGGACGTCATGGTGATCGGCGGCGGTATCGGCGGGCTCGCGCTCGCACACGGGCTGCGTCAGGCCGGCATTCCCGTGCGAGTGTTCGAGAAGACCCTGGAACGCACCGACTGGCTGCAGGGTTACCGCATCCACCTCAACCCGGCCGGCGCCGCGGCCCTGCGCGCCTGCCTGCCCGCGGCCAACTGGCAGGCCTTTCTGGGCGCGGTGTCGCCCGGCGGCGCGTTCGGGTTCTGCACCGATCAGGGCCGGGATCTGCTCGGGCTCGGCGCCGACGAGATCAGCGAGCCCGGGCGGGAGCATTACGGGATCGGGCGCGTCCCGCTGCGGGAGGTGCTGCTCGACGGGCTCGACATCGAGGCCGGGCGGGCCTTCACCTCGTACGGGCGGGAAGGCGACCGGATCGTGGCCCACTTCGCCGACGGCTCGAGCGCGGAAGGTGACCTGCTCGTGGGGGCCGACGGGGCGAGTTCCCGGGTACGCGCCCAACTGCTCCCGCACGCCGCCGAGCGCATCGACACCGGCGTCCTGACCGTCGCGGGGCGCTGCCTGACCGTGGACGGCTTGCCGCGCATGCTGCGGGAGCGCGCCAACATCGTCATCCCGCGCGGACGGGGTTCGCTGTTCACGGCGGCCATCAAAGACCAGGTGCTGTGGGGGTTCTCGGACGCGACCGCACGGTTCCCGGCCGATGTCGAGCGGCTCGGCGCGGGGGCGCTGGTGCGGCTCGTACGGGAGCGGATGCTCGGCTGGGCCCCCGATTTCCACGCGCTTGTCGACCGCAGCGAGCCCTCCACGGTCAACGCCTTCCGCGTGCGAAGCGCGCCCGCCCAGCCACCCGGACGTCTTCCGGGCGAACGGATCACCCTGCTGGGCGACGCGATCCACAGCATGACGCCGATGGCCGGCGTGGGCGCGAACACCGCCCTGCGCGACGCCGACCTGCTGCGCCGCATGCTCCTCGGGCCGACCGGCGGCCGGGCCGCGATCGAGGGCTACGAACGCGAGATGCTCGAGTACGGTTTCGCCGCCGTACGGCAGTCGCTCCGCAACGCCCGGCAGGCCGGGCACTCCACAGTGCTCGGTCGCGCCTCGTTCCGTACGGGATTGCGGGTGATCTCTGCCGTCCCACCCCTGCGGCGGCGGTTCGCGCGAGCGCTGGGGAACTGACCGGCCCAACATAGGGAGCCTTCCCCATGTGCCGCGAGCTGCGGATTCCTAGCGTCGAAGGCATGACAGAGCTGATCCTCGAAGGACTCAAGGCCAAGCAGCGGAAGACCTGGGCCAGCGGCGACTACGGCGCGGTGGCCGCGCTGATCCATCCGATGGCGGAGGAGACGGTGCAGGCGGCCGACCTCACGCCCGGCGCCGACGTGCTGGACGTCGCGGCCGGCACCGGCAACGCCTCCCTCGCCGCGGCCCGGTGCGGATGCCGGGTGACCGCTTCCGACTACGTGCCGGGCCTGCTCGACCGGGCCCGGGAACGCGCCGGCGCCGAGCGGCTGCCACTGACCACCGAGATCGCCGACGCGGAGAACCTGCCGTACCCCGACGGCCGCTTCGACGCGGTGCTGTCGGTGGTCGGCGCCATGTTCGCCCCCGACCAGGAACGCACGGCGGCCGAACTGACCCGGGTGTGCCGCAGCGGCGGCACGATCGCGATGGCCAACTGGGCGCCCGACGGCTTCATCGGCGAGATGTTCCGGACGGTGGGCCGCCGGGTTCCGCCGCCGCCCGGCATCCGCGGCCCGGTCGAGTGGGGCAGCGAGTCCCGCGTCCGCGAGCTGTTCGGCGAGCGGGTCACCGGCCTGCGCGCCGTCCGCCGCGAGTTCGTGTTCCGCTTCAACTCCCCCGAGCACTTCGCCGAGTACTTCCGCGAGCACTACGGCCCGACCCTCAAGGCGTTCGAGGCGCTCGGCCCCGACGGCGGCAAGCCGCTCTACGACGACCTGGTCGCCCTGGCCGACCGGCACAACACGGCGCGGGACGGCACGGCCCGCCTCCCGTCGGCGTATCTGCAGATCGTCGGCACGCGGGCCTGAGCACTCAGGAGGGGGAGGCCGGGGCCAGGCTGTTGAGGGCCTGGGTCAGCGCCGCCGCGCCCAGGTTTCCCACCTTCTCGAACTCCATCTTGATCAGTCGCGAGGCCAGCTTGGCCAGCCCGTGCACCTCGAGCTCGACCCGATAGGTGACCTCGCAGCCCGACGGGGCCGCCCGCACGACCACCGTGTCGACGCAGGTGGCCCCCTCGTTGCGCCCGTGGAACATCAGCCGCCCCGGTTCGGCCCCGACCAGCGTGTAGGTGAGCTCGGTGGTGATGCCCAGCAGCCGGCACACCTGCCGCCAGCTGACGCCCGGCACGATCGGGCCGGCGCCGTTGCGGATCGACTGGCGCACCACCGGGTCCCACACCGCGGTGTTGCCGAAATCGGTGAGGTAGCCCAGCGCCAGCGGCGGGGCGGCGTTCACGGCGACACTGCGCTCCACGACGATCATGAGTCCCCCCAGGCGTCGACATGCCGCTCCAGACTAATGGCCGCTTCTGATCATCGGAGAGTTTTCTCAGGCCACGAAGGAGCGCACGAACTTCCGCTGCCAGGGCGTCTCGACGGCCCGCGGATGGTAGTGCTCCCGCACGTAGGCCACCGCCTCGTCCGAGGGCACCCCGTCCAGCACGGCCAGGCAGGCCAGCGCGGTGCCGGTCCGCCCGCGTCCGCCGCCGCACGCGATCTCCACCCGTTCACCGTCCGCCCGCTGCCAGGCTTCGATCAAGACCTTTTTCGCGTACGCGGGGTCGGCCGGAAGCCGGAAGTCGGGCCACCGGATCCAGCGGCTGGTCCACCCGAACTCGGGCGGCGCCGAGCCCAGCAGATAGACGCCGAAGGCCGGCGGGTGCCCCGACGGCATCGGATCCCGCAGCCCCCGTCCGCGCACCAGCCGCCCCGACGGCAATCGCATCACTCCGGCCTCGCCGGTCACCCAACTCACGGCTCAATCTTGCTACGGCCACCCGGCCCCCATGAGCTACGGTGTGCCCATGCAGACCTTCAGCGAGCGACGCCGGCGTTCCGACCGCCGCTGAGTCTTGCTCTTTCCCGGCGGGTCGATCCCGCCGGTGCTTCGCCTGAACGACCCGGTCGACCCGCTTCCGCGTATGTCGATGGGTGCGTCATGAATCTCGAAGCTGTTCTCGCCGCTCGGCTGGCGGTCGCGTTCGAAGCGGTCGCCGGCGAGCCGGTCGATCCCGCCGTGCGGGCGTCCCAGCACGCCGACTTCCAGTCCGGGGCCGCCCTCGCCCTGTCCCGCCGGCTGGGCCGCGCGCCGCGGGAACTCGCCGCCGAGGTGGTGGCCCGGGCCGATCTGGCCGGGCTGGCCGAGGTCGAGATTTCCGGCCCCGGCTTTCTCAACCTGACCGTCGCCGACGCGGTGCTCGCCGCCCGGTACCCCCTGGAACCGCCGCCGGACCCGAAGGAGCGGGTGGTCCCCGACTACTCGGGCCCCAACGTGGCCAAGGAGCTGCACGTCGGGCACCTGCGGTCGACGATCATCGGGGACGCGCTGGCCCGGCTGCTCACCTGGGCCGGGCACGACGTCGTGCGGGTGAACCACCTCGGCGACTGGGGCACCCAGTTCGGCATGTTGATCGAGCAGATGTCCGACATCGAGGGCAGCTACTCGCTGAGCGATCTCACCGCCTTCTACCGGGAGTCCCGGGTCCGGTTCGACAGCGACCCCGGCTTCCGGACGCGGGCCCGGCTGCGGGTGGTGGCGCTGCAGAACGGCGACGAGGCGACCCGGGCGATGTGGCGCCGGCTGGTCGAGCAGTCGGAGCGGTCGTTCGTGTCCGACTACGCCCGGCTCGGCATCACGCTGACCATGGACGACTTCACCGGCGAGAGCTCCTATCAGGACCAGCTGGCCTCGGTGGTCGACGAGCTGAGCGCCAAGGGGCTGCTGGTCGAGAGCGAGGGTGCGCTCTGCGCGTTCCCCGCGGGTTTCACCGGCCGCGACGGGCAGCCGCTCCCGCTCATCGTCCGCAAGAGCGACGGCGGTTTCGGGTACGCGGCCACCGACCTCGCCGCCCTGCGCCACCGGACCCGGGACCTGGCCGCGACCCGCCTGCTCTACGTGGTCGGCACCCCGCAGAGCAACCACTTCGCCATGGTGTTCGCGGTGGGCCGGGACGCCGGCTGGCTGACCGGGGACGTCACGGCCGAGCACGTCAACTTCGGCTCGGTGCTGGGACCCGACGGCAAGATGCTCAAGACCCGGTCCGGGGACACCATCAGGCTGGACGGGCTGCTCGACGAGGCGGACGCCCGGGCCACCTCCCCGGCGGTCGGCATCGGCGCGATCAAATACGCCGACCTGGCCAACGACCGGCGCAGCGACTACGTCTTCGACTGGGACCGGATGCTGGCCGCCACCGGCAACACCGGCCCCTACCTGCAGTACGCGTACGCCCGGATCCGGTCTCTGCTGGCCAAGGCCGGGCAGCAGGAGCCGGGCCCGGTCGTGCTGTCCGGCCCGGCCGAGCGGCGGCTGGCGCTCACGCTGCTCGCCTTCGAACCGGCCGTGGCCGCCGCGATCGGGCACCGCGAGCCCCACCGGCTGGCCCTGCACCTGCACGAGCTCGCGGTGGCCTTCTCCACGTTCTACGAGAAGTGCCGCCCGATCCTGGGCGACCCGAGCCGGCTGGCCCTGACCGCCCGCACCGGGGAGACCCTGCGACTGGGCCTCGACCTGCTGGGCATTCCGATCCCCGACGAGATGTGACTCCTCGGGTACGCCGGTCAGGCGTACCCGAGGAAGGTCAGCGTCACGGCCGCACCCGTGAGCACCGTGCCGAAGGCGAGCCAGTACGGGTACCGCTCGTTCCCGCCCCGCCGGGCCTCCGCGCCGCGACGGACCGCCGAGATCGCCCCCGGCAGCCCGAACAGCAGCGTCCAGAACACCACCGGCAGCCACGCCGGCGCCTGCGGCCGGGCGGCGCGGGCCATTTCCTCCGGGTAACGGACGAACAACCGGGGGAGGGCCGCGGCCGGTGGTGCGGGATCCGGGGCGGCCGGTGGGTCCGGCCGCTCCGGGGTGGCCCACGGCGGCGTGGTCGGATACCTGGCGTACGGGATCGGGGTCGTCATGTCCGGGGCCTTTCGGTAGCGGCTCGGTTGCGGTTCCGTGCCGCCCGGCCCCATCGGCCACGCCCGGGCAAACCTGAGGTCAGTGGCCGGTCGTTCTGATCGGCACCTGCATCTCGGTGACCCACTTGTCGAACTCGCCGGGCGGGCAGTCCAGATAAACCTCGACGGCGAAGCCGGGCCCGTCCGTACGGTATCCGTTGTCGTCGATCCAGTTGGCGATCTTCTGCCCGGTGCGGAACGCCTCGGACATCGGGCCGTGGTGCAGCGCGGTCGCCGCCTGCTCGACCGCCGGGATCGTCACCACGTCGAAGCCGGCGCCGGGCGGAACCTCGGCGTCGCCGATCGGGAACGCCGCGTGGACGCTGATCGTCTCGTCGCCCGGCTCGGCCGGCGTGGGCCGGTAGTACGCGATCGGCGCCGCGCACATCGGGACCTTGTGCTTCTCCATCAGCTCCATCAGCCGCGGGTACAGCGGCGACAGGTTCTCGCTGATCGACGTCGGGTGGTCGTAGCTGGTCGCGGTGCCGGACAGCATCGCGACCCGGGTGGCCGGGATCTTCTTGAGGACGACGTCTCCGGTGTCCATGTGCCCCTCACTTTCGATCATGCGGAGACGGGCGTCGACCTGGGCCAGGCGTGCGGTGTCGTGGGCCATCTGCGCCGCCAGCTCGGCCCGACGCAGGCGCAGCATGCCCCACAGCTCGGCCGTGCCGACCTTCTCGTCGATGAGCGTCTGCACCTGCTGCAGGCTGAACCCGAGATCTTTCAGGGCGGTCACCCGGTTGAGCAGGCGCAGCTGCGCGGCGGTGTAGAAGCGGTAGCCGCTGTGCGGGTCGACGTGGGCGGGCCGCAGCAGCCCGATCGCGTCGTAGTGCCGCAGCATGCGCACGGACACGCGTCCCAGACCGGCGAACTCTCCGATGCTGAACATGAGATCACCTTCCGGCCTGACACAGTGTCAGAGTCAAGCCCCCGGTTACGGAGCCTGCCCGGCCGCGGCCCCGCCGCCGTCACCCGGATCGGTCGGTGGCGTGGTCGGCGGGGTGGTGGGCGGCGTGGTCGGCGGCGTGGTGGTGGGCGGGCGCGTCGTCGCCGGCGGGGTCGTCGGCCGGAGGGTTGGCAGCAGCGTCGTCGTCGGCGTGGGGGTCGGTGTCGCGCTGGTGGGCGTCGCGCTCGGGGTCTGCGAGCGGGGAGCCACGTTGCCCCGCGGCGTGGAGCGGGTCGTGGTGACCTGGGTCGGCGTCGTCGCCGGCGTGGTGGTGATGGTGTCGGTGGGCTGGGACGCCGTGCCGCCGGGCCCGGAATTCTCCACCGTGCGTTTGTCGTTGTCGTCCGGCCGCAGCGCGATCGCGAAGGCCAGGCCACCGGCCAGCACGAGCAGGGCGATCACGCCGACGAGCAGCGCGGTCTGGCTGCGCGGCGGGCGTTTCGGCGTCAGGCCGGTCGAGGTGGACGAGACCCCGGCCGTGGTGAGCGGCGGCGGGGTGCGCGGCGGCAGGTCGCGGGGCAGCGGCACGGCCCGGGTCGGCGCGGCCGGGCTGAGCGGGGCCACCATCGAGGTGCCGGTCAGCCTCTTCCAGTCGAGCGGGCCGGCCGCGGCGAACGCGGCCTCGGCGAACTCGGCCGCGGTGGCGAAACGGTCGGCGGGCTGCTTGGCCATCGCCTTCTGGATGAGCTCGCGCACCTCGAGGGGCACTTCCTCGGGGAGCGGCTCGGGCTCGTCCTCCAGGTGCCGCAGGGCAACCTGCAGGGCGTTGTCGCCGTCGAACGGCGGCTCGCCGGCGATGCAGTGGTAGGCCACCGCGCCGAGCGCGTAGATGTCCGTGGCCGCCGAGACGTTGCCCTTGGCGACCTGCTCGGGCGCCATGTAGAGAGCCGTGCCGACGATCGCGTTGACCGCCGTGACGCTGGTGACCGCGGCCGAGCGGGCCACGCCGAAGTCGACCAGCACGACCGTGCCGTTGGGCTTGACGATCAGGTTGCCCGGTTTGACGTCGCGGTGGACCGTGCCGTTCTCGTGGGCGGCGTGCAGGGCGTCGGCCGCCTGCGCCACGATCGACATGACCTCGGCCACCGGCATCGGGCCCTGCTTGACCCGGGTCGAGAGCGGCTCGCCCTCGACGTAGGCCATCACCAGGTAGGCCATGCCGTCTTCGCCGCCCGACTCGGTGGCGCTCGCGTAGTCGTAGACCTCCACCACGCCGGGGTGGCGGAAGGCCGCCATCATCCGGGCCTCGCCGTAGAAACGGGCGGCGAACTCGGGGTCGGCCATCATGTTGGAGCGCAGCACCTTGACGGCGATGACCCGGCCCAGCACGACATCGGTGCCGCGCCAGACGTCACCCATCCCGCCTGTGGCGATGCGCTCGTCCAACCGGTAACGGTTGCCGAGGAGGTGTCCGGCAGTGAGCACCAACGGACCTTATCTAATCGGGTGGCTGTGCCACAGCGGAGAGACGGCGAAACTGTAGCCGGTGAACAGCCCGGGCGCGCCCTCGTCATGCTGCTCGGGGCACGTGCGCAGCTCAGCCGGGGTATCGAGGATCTTGTGCCGCCGAGCCCGGGCACGACAACTCCCCGGGCGGCAGGGGGATACCGCCCGGGGAAAGATCAGCGATCTAGTTGTCGTAGGTCGGGGTGACCACGACCGCCGTCTCGGCCAGTTCGAGCTCTTCCTGCTCGGCCTGGCGCTCGAGGGCGGCCCGGGCCGACTGCGCGACCGCGTAACCGACAGCGACGCCGAGCAGGCCGACGCCGATGATCAGGCCCCACGGCCGGGCCGGCTTGCGCCCGGCCAGAACGGCCGCTGCCGCGTTGGCGCGGTTCCAGGCCAGATCGGCCTTGCCGCTCGCCCGGCCGGCCAGCTGCTGGCTCTTGCCGGCCAGCTTGTAGCCCTGCCCGGCCAGCTTGTGACCCTGGTCACTCGCCTTACCGGCCAGCTTGGCCGCCTTGTCGCCCGTGTCCTTGGCGGTGTCACCCGCGGCCGCCATCGCAGCCGACAGGTAATCCCAGGCCTGCGCGGCCGTCCGTTCCGTCTTGCTCTTGCTGGAGAACATTATTTGTTACCTCCCGCGCTCGGCGTTCCCGCTTAACCCTGCCCATGCGCGCCGTTCAACAAACGTGTCCGGTGTGGACGCCATCACGTTTCGGAAACGACTTGCTCTCGGACGGTACTGTTGACCCGGTTCACACGAGGCACTCAGGTGCCTGACAGGTTCGGGTCATAACCTTTTGGTCAGTTTCACCGAACCTGGTGGGGGTAGTCTCGACCGCCCCCGATGCATGGGGATTCGGCCGGGCGTACTGGGATCGTCCGGACGACCCTGTGCAGGAGGAAAGACGCCCGGAAGTGCCGGGCGGGTGGAGGGAATTGGCGTGACGCTGTCGATAATGACGTCGACGCTTGCCGACGACGTGGTGGAGGTCTCGCCGAGCGGTGAGATCGACGTCGAAAACGCGTACGAGATCCGTGAGGCGGTAGCCGGACAGCTGGCCGCCGGGCGTCTCGCTCGCATCGAGCTCAACCTTCAGAATGTGACTTTCATCGACTCCGTGGGCATCAGCGCGCTCGTCGCCGCTTTTCAGCTTGCGCAGGTCAGCGAGGTCAAGCTGATCGTCACCCGGCCCAGCCGCTTCGCGCACCGCCAGTTGTGGGTGACGGGGTTGCTCGGCCTGTTCGGCAACCCGCAGCCGTTCGGCCAGGCCGACGCGGTACAGCCGGCGGTGTCCGGCATCTGAGCTCCCGACCGGGCCGGTCCTCCGCGAGTGGGAGGGCCGGCCTTTTCGTGCCCCGGCTCTTTCCGGCTTCGGCTACAGCGCCGAGGCGTGCAGCGGGATCGCCTCGAGGTTGATCTTCACCTCGGTCATCTCGTGCGGCGGCCGGATCGGCGTGACCACGGCGAAGTGCTCGGCCAGGGCGGCCAGGTCGGTGTCCGGCTGCAGGGTGTCGTCGGCGGCCTGCACGGCCGTGCGCACGAAGCCCTCGCCGGCCTCGGCGATGCTCACCTGCACCTGCCCGAACTGAGCCAGCGAGGCCCGCCGGAGCCCACGGATGCCGTCCAGATGCAGGTCGGGCACGTTCAGGTTGAAGATCGTGCCGGCCGGCGTGTGCATCAGCGTCGGCACCAGGCGCACGGCCAGCTCGGCCGCGCTGTCCCAGTGCCGCTTCTCGTCCTCCTCGTGGTCGAGCGCCGCGAGGGCGGCGCCCCCGCTGCGCGCCGAGGAGGCCCGGGGCGAGAGCACGTCCAGCGAGACGGCCAGACCGTGCAGACCCGCGTACGAGCCGGTGAGGGTGGCCCCGACCGTGCCCGAGTGGACGACCGCGGCGCCCGCGTTGGCGCCCCGGTTGATGCCCGAGAAGATCAGCTCCGGCACCTCGCCGAACGCCTCCCGCAGCGCGAGCAGCACGATGTACGCCGGTGACGCCGCCACCGCGTACGCCGGAATGTGCTTGGCGTGCGGAAGCTCACGTTTGTGCAGGATGATCCGGCCGTGTTCCTCCACGGCCGTCATCGCCGCGCTGCTGCCGCTGGCCTCGGTGACCGGCGCGGCCACCGTGACGTCGTGTCCCTCGCGGGCCGCCGCCCGCGCCAGCCAGCGCAGGCCGGGCGCGTCGATGCCGTCGTCGTTGGTGACCAGAATTCTCGTCATGTCGTCTTCCTGAGAGGGGTGATCTTGACTCGTTCGGTGAGCACCTGAACGGCGTCCATGTGCCCGGTGCCGAGCCCGTGCCGGGTGACGTTCAGGGCCCCGGCGGCCGCCCCGGTGCGCACCGCCAGAGTCATCTCGCCGCCCTTGGCCAGCACGGCGGCGACCCCGGCGGTCATCGAGTCACCGGCGCCGCGATGGTCGGCGATCGACAGCTTCGGGATGCCGACCCGATAGATCTGCTCGTTGAACAGGGCCAGCGCGCCCGCGTCCGCCCGCGACAGCAGGGCCGCCTCGGCGCCGTCCTCGTGCAGCTTGATCAGCGCCTCGGTGAGCGACTTCTCGGACGCGTCCTTGATCATGCCGTCCCGGAGCAGCTCCTCGTGGCTCACCTTGACCACGTGCAGGCCGGCCTCGAGCACCGCCTTGAGGTGGTCGCCGGACAGGTCGGCGATCACCCGGCACCCGTGCGCCCGCAGGTCGTGGGCGAGGCGGCCGTAGACGTCGGGCCGGATCACCGAGGGGTGGGCCGGGCCGCTGAGGATCGCGTTGCCGGCCCGCAGGCCCTCGGCCAGCGCGAGGTTGTAGAGCTCGTCCAGCTCGTGCCGGGTGAACGGCGCGCCGGGCTGCTCGGCCAGTTCCTGGCGCTTGCCGTTGCGGCGGTCGTGCACGTACCAGCCGCTGCCGCTCTCACGGGGGATCGTCCGCAGCTGGACGCCCTTGAAGTCGAGCAGGGGCTTGAGCACGCGGCCGACCTCACCGCCGACCGCCGTGCACAGCGTCACCTCGGCGCCGAGCGAGGTGACCATGCGTGCCTGCCAGATGCCCTGTCCACCCGGGTGGACGTGGAGCTCCGGCTGATTGTGTTGCTGTTCGATGGTCACCGTGAGTTGCGGTGCCGGCGCAAAGACCATCACCCGAGCGTCGCCCATATAGGGCATTGTTATCGCTAGCCGCCCGGTTGGGGTCGTTTACCGCAAAAGCGGCGAAGGGTCAGAGTTCGAACCCGTTGTTCGTCAGTTCCATCACCGCGTCGGTCAGCTCGGGCCGGGTGCGGATCAGATCCTCCAGCCGTACGCGCCACTTGCCGGCCTCGACGTCGGCCGCGAACCGGTCACCCCCGGTCTCGACCAGGGCGACGAGCAGCCGCTGGCGGGTGTCGGCGAAGTGGCCGTACATCTCGCTGCCCAGCCGGCTCAGCACGCGCGCGGCAAAGGCCTCGGACTGCGGGCTCCCGGCCGCCTGGACGAAAGCGCGGGCACCGTCCCAGGCGACCCGGGGCTGATGGATGACCGTGACCATGATGCTGTCCTCCCGTGATGACATGGTCACCAAGCGTAGAGACGTTGCCGAGGACCGGGCGGAGGTCGGCACATGCGGTGACCGGTGTGAAGATCGTGCACCCTGAGGTGTGATGATCGCCATAGGCGCGGGCCGATTGATCACCAGCCGGCCGGAGAGCACCGCCCGCCCGACGTCACCGGCTCGACCTGCAGCGTGGCGTGGTCGATGTGGAAGTCCTCGTGCAGGGCCTCGCGCGCATGGGTCAGCACGTCACCCAGCTCGGCCGCGGGCTCCAGGCTCAGGTGGGCCGAGGCCACGTCCATGCCCGAGGTGAGCGTCCAGACGTGCAGATCGTGGACGTCGCACACGCCCGGAACGGCGGCCAGCCGGGCCCGCACCTGGGTGATGTCGAGATGCTCGGGCGCGGCCTGCACGAGGATGCGCACCGCCGAGCGGCCGAGCGCGAACGTCCGCGGCAGGATCATGAGCGCGACGATCACGGCGACGATCGGGTCCGCGTACGACCACCCGGTGAGCCCGATGATCGTCGCGGCCACGATCACGCCGACCGAGCCCAGCAGGTCACCGACCACCTCGAGGTACGCGCCGCGCACGTTGATGCTCTCCTGCGCGCCGCTGCGCAACAGGGCGAAGGCGATCAGGTTGACGACCAGGCCGCCCACCGCGACGACCAGCATCGAGCCGGCCGGCACCTCGGGCGGGTCGGTGAAGCGGCGCAGCGCCTGCACCACGACGAAGCCCGCGACCGCGGTCAGCAGCACGGCGTTGGCCAGCGCGGCCAGCACCTCGAGGCGATAGAGGCCGAAGGTGCGCTGCGAGTCGGTGGCCGCCCGCCCGGCCGCGGTGATCGCGGCCAGCGCCATGGCGATGCCGAGCACGTCGGTGAACATGTGGCCGGCGTCGGAGAGCAGGGCCAGCGAGCCGGTCGCGAAGGCGGCCACGGCCTCGACGGCCATGAAGCCGGCGAGCAGGCCGGCCGCCCACCAGAGCCGCTTGCGGTGCTTGGCCCCCGCGCGCAGCGCCTGGCCTCCGTGATCGTGCCCGGCTCCCATGAGTCAACCCTCCGTCGGCGAGATGCGCCGCGACTAAAGTATGCGTACATCGCTATGTTTGCAATTTGAAGATGGCAATCAAAGTCGAACCGCCGGGCCACGATCGGGGTATGCAGTCGATGACAGCAAGTTCCGCCTGGAAAGGGATATCCGTGTCCAGACGTACCCTCGCGATTGTCATCTCCACGGTCCTCGCCGTGGTGGCCGGCGCGGCGCCGGCCGCAGCACACTCCTCGTCGCACTCGCCCCAATGGCCCAGCTCGCTGGCCCTGCCCGACGGGTTCCAGCCCGAAGGCATCGCCATCGGGGACAGGCCGTACGCGTACTTCGGATCCCGGGCCGACGGCGACATCTACCGGGTCAGCCTGCGTACGGGGAAAGGCTCGGTCTTCAGTGAGGGCCCCGGGGCGGGCAACCCGTCGCTCGGCCTCAAGATCGACCGGAACCGGCTCTTTGTGGCCGGAGGCAGCGCCGGCAACGCCCGCGTGGTCGACCTGCGCAACGGCGACGTTCTCAAGTCTTACACGCTCAAGGGCCCGGGCACGACGGCCTGGTTCATCAACGACGTCGTGCTGACCCGCGACGCCGCCTGGTTCACCGACTCGGCCAACCCGGTGCTCTGGAAGGTGCCGCTCAACCTGTCATCGGCGCCGGTGGCCGTCCCGCTGACCGGGGACATCCAGTACACCACCGGCAACAACGCCAACGGCATCTCCCGTACGCCGGACGGCCGCGCCCTGATCGTGGTGCAGTCCAACCTCGGCAAGCTGTTCCGGGTCGGGTACGACGGCCGGAGTACCGAGATCGGGCTGGGCGCCGAGACCGTGGTCAACGGCGACGGCCTGTGGCTGCGCGGGCGCACGCTCTATGTGGTGCAGAACCGGCTCAACGTGATCGCCAAGGTGCAGCTGGACAAGCGGGCCACCACGGGCCGGGTCATCTCGCGTACGGGCAGCGCCTCGTTCGACGTCCCCACCACGATCGCCGAGTACGGCAAGCGGTTCTACCTGCCCAACGCCCGGTTCACCACGCCGGCCGAGCCGGCCACGACGTACAACGCCGTGGCCGTGCCCATCCCGTAACAGCGGCGCGTCAGCCCCGCCACGCCGGATCGGTTCCCACGGTGGTCAGGCGCTGGGTGGCCCGGGACAGCGCGACGTAGAGGGTGCGCATGCCGGCCGGATCCCTCGTGAGGGATCCCGGCTCGACCAGCACCACCGCGTCGTACTCCATGCCCTTGGCCTCCAGCGCCGTCACCACCTGCACCCGTTCCGGCAGGCCGGCGACCCACTGCGCCATCTCGTCGCGGCGCGGCACCGGGGTGATCACGCCAATCGTCCCGTCGACCTCGGCCAGCTGCTTCTCGGTCACCTCACGGACGAGCTCGGGCAGCCGGGCGGCCTCGGTCACCAGGTCGACCGGGTCCACGCCGGTGCTGCGGACGGCGGTCGGCAGCGGCAGATCGGGCATGATCCGGCGGATCACCGACGCGGCCACCGCGAAGATCTCCGCCGAGTTGCGGTAGTTGGTGGTCAGCGCGTAGCTGTTGCGCTTGCGCGAGCCCAGGGCCTTGTCGCGGGAACGGTCGAGCTCGTCCAGGTCGCCCGACCACGCCGTCTGCGCCGGGTCGCCGACGACCGTCCACGACGCGTACGACCCGCGGCGGCCGATCATGCGCCACTGCATCGGCGAGACGTCCTGCGCCTCGTCCACCACCACGTGCGCGTACTCCCGGTAGTCCTCATCGCGCTGTGTCTGCTGGGCGCGGACCGCCGCCTGCCGCTCGTTGGCCGTGCTCAGCTCCTGCACACCATCGCGAATGTGGAACGGGTTCTTGGACTTGCGCTGCGGCTTGCGCGGGCGGCCCATCAGCTCGTCCAGCTCGTCCAGCAGCGCCACGTCGGCGATGGTCGGGCCCTCGGCGTCCAGCGCGTCGAACGAGCCCTGCAGGAGCCCGATCTCGTCCCTCGAGAGCAGACCGTGCGCGTACGAGCGGAGCCGCCCCGGAACGGTCAGCCAGCGCAGCACCCGCATCGGCGTGAACCGCGGCCACCACGCCTTGAGAAACTCGCGGAAGTCCGTACGGTCGGCCAGCTCGGCCTCGAAGTCCCGCTTCTCGGGCAGGCCGCTGACCTTCTGCTGGCGGGCCTGCGCCCACAGCGCGTCGAAGACCCGGTCGAAGCCGGCGCCGCGGACCTCGTTGCGCCGGGCCCCGCGGGGCAGTGCCGAACGGCGGATGCGTTCCAGCTCCCTCGCGTCCAGCCGCAGCAGCGTGCCCCGATAGAGCAGGCGCAGCTCGGTCGGCGCGTCCGGGACGGCGTCGTGCGAGGCCCGCTCGAGCACCCGCCGCATGCGCAACGAGCCCTTGATCGCGGCGACGTCGGTCGAGTCGACCCGGCTGGCGTCGTAGCCCGGCACCAGCGTGCCCAGCGACCTCAGGGTGGCCGTGTCCTCACCCAGCGAGGGCAGCACGGTGGCGATGTAGTCGACGAACACGCCGGACGGGCCGACGACCAGGATGCCGCCGCCGGCGAACCGGTTGCGGTCGGAATAGAGCAGGTAGGCCGCCCGGTGCAGGGCGACCGCGGTCTTGCCCGTGCCGGGGCCGCCGGTCACGATCGTCACGCCCGAGGCGGGGGAGCGGATCGCATCGTCCTGCTCGCGCTGGATGGTGGCGACGATGTCGCGCATGCCCCGCCCGGTCGCCTTGGACAGGCTGGCCAGCAGCGCGCCGTCACCCACCACCCGCATGTCGGCCGGCGCCGCCTCGGGGTCGAGCAGGTCGTCCTCGATGCCGGTGACCCGCTCCCGGCTCGACTGGATCATGCGACGGCGGACGACACCCAGCGGCTCGGCCGGGGTGGCCCGATAGAACGCGGCGGCCGCCGGGGCGCGCCAGTCGACGACCAGCGGTTGCGAGTTGTCGTCGCGGATGCCCATGCGGCCCACGTAGTGGGTGGCGCCGGTGTTGAGGTCGAGGCGGCCGAAGACCAGGCCCTCGTACTCGGTGTCGAGCGCGTGCCGGCGGCGGGCGGCGTGAAACACCATCGCGTCCCGCTCGACCAGCGCGCCGAAGGTGCCCACCCCGGCGAGCTGGTAGCCCTCCCGCTCGGCTCGTGAGGCGTTGTGGCGCAGCTCGGCGAGCCGGGCATAGACGCGGTCGACGTGCTGCTGCTCGACCGCAATCTCCTGCTGAAGAACGGTGGCGTCGCTCAAGGCGGTGAATCTCTCTTTCCGGCACCCCGATGCACGCGTCCGGGCAGCGTGCTCGCATGAGGGAGCACTCGAACTTACTCCGTTGGGGCCTGCCGCGTCTCACCCGGCCTTGACATCGGCGCTCCCACCCCAATACTTAAGCAGGTGCTTAACCATTTGCCTCCGCTCGACTCGATGTTCGCGGCCCTCGCCGACGGCAGCCGCCGCAGCATGATCGCGCGTCTCAGCCGTGGCCCGGCCACCGTGAAACAGCTGGCCGAACCGCTGGTGATGTCCCTGCCCGCGGTCCTGCAGCACCTGCGCGTGCTCGAGGAGAGCGGACTCGTGCGGTCTCAGAAAACCGGACGGGTGCGCACCTGCTATCTCGAGCCGGTCGCGCTGAACGCCGCCGAGCAGTGGATCGCCGAACGCCGGACCGAATGGCTGAGCCGCCTCGACCGCCTCGGCAACTTCCTGGAGGACTCATGACTTCACGCCACGCCCAGCACGACACTTTCCGCCTCGAACGGCACTACCCGGCCGCGCCGACCCGGGTCTTCGCCGCCTTCGCCGACCCGCAGGCCAAGGCCAAATGGTTCGGCGCGCCCGACGACCAGGCCCGGCAGAAGGACAAGTCGTTCGACTTCCGCGAGGGCGGCCGCGAGACGGCGACCACCGTGTTCTCCGACGGGTCGGAATACGGGTACTTCGTCACGTACACCGACATCATCCCGGAGGAGCGCCTGATCTACACGTACGAGATGACCGCGAACGGCACCCGGATCTCGGTCTCGGTCGTCACCGCCGAGTTCAAGGCGGCGGCGGACGGCGGCACCGACTTCGTGATCACCGAGCAGGGCGTCTATCTCGACGGGCTGGACGACGTCAGCAAGCGGCGCGCGGGAACGGAATACTTGCTGGACGCACTGGGCAAGTCCCTGACCGACTAGGGCGTCCGGGCCGCGCTGCGCCCCCCGCAAAACCCGGGGGCCCACCCTACCGGGGGTCCCCCGTCCCACCGCAGATTTTATCGGCCTGGACCGATCTTCGGACCGGCCCGAAGCCGGGCCTGAAGCTCCTGTGAGTCAAGTTGTGGATAACTGTGGTGTGGTGAGTAGTCCGTGTTGTCGTAGTGCGGTGTGGATGTGGGTGAAGATTTCG